>PMLB01000167.1:0-7713 GCA_003158735.1 Myxococcales bacterium
GCCTGAAGGGCCGGTGATGGCCAAGGATTCCCCCGGTGCCAGGTCGAGACAGACGTCGCGCAAGATCTCGTCGCGCCCGAAGCTACGCGACACATTCACCGCCTGCAGCAACATCCAGCGGTCCTCAGTCGATATCGCCCGTGGCCATGGCCGACGAGGGCGCGATACGTCCGCTCTGGCGTGCCGGCCACCAGGCAGCCACCAGGGTGACGAAACCGAAGGCTGCGCCGGTCACGACAATCGCCAACCCAGTCTTGCTCCAGGACGCCTCAATGAAAGGAAAGGCACGCTGTTCTTGCAACCATGCGTGCGCCAGCAAGCCGAGAACCCCGCCCAGCAACAACCCGATAGCGACACCAGCTCCAGTGAGAATCGCAGCTTCACCCAAGATGAGCCGCTTGAGATCGCCCCGGGTCGCGCCCAGCGCACGGTAAAGGCCCCACTCGCTTTTGCGGTCCCAGGGCAGCGAGGAGAAGCGGGCGAAGATCTGCACAATGGCGGCCAGTGCCGCCAGCAAGCCACCGCCCAGCATGATGAAGAACAACGACTCCATCTGCTGTTTGATTCTCCCGAGCACATCGGATGCCTTGATTACGCGCACGTCTCCGACGCGCTCGATGGCTGCGGCGACCGCTTCCTTGTCCGCGCGCTGGTCGGTTTCCACGAGCACCGCCGAGATGAAATCAGCGGGATCGTTTCCTTTGCCGAGCAGAACGCGCAGATAGGGGATGGTCCGCGACAGGGCACGCACGGCATCGATGGGCATGAGCACCGAGTAGTCCAGACTGGTGCCGGTCGCCTGCAACACCGTGACCACTTGCAGGGCCTGACCGAGAATGTAGGCCTTGTTGCCCGCCACGCCCTCCACGCCTGCGCCCACGACGATCTGATTGGGTTGCAGCACGCGATCGCGCAACCCGGTTCCCCATGCCTGGACCGACCAGTCCGTGGCGGGATCGAAACCGATAAGTCGAGTCGCCCCGCTCAGGCTGCAGCAGGTTTCGTTGAGTGTCTGGGCGAAGAACTGCGCGCTGGTCCGCCGAACCCCGGGCAGCTCGGCGATTTTTCGCTCCAGCTCGCGTCGCATATAGATGTTGGCCGGCGCGCCCGTGAACAGGAGCGTCTCCGGCTCAACCGGCGTATTGCCGGGAACTACCAATAGATCGGCGCCCAGCCGCCGGGCGCCCACATCCAGCCCCAGCGATGCTCCCGCATAGAGTCGGTACAGAGCGAAGAGCATGCCGACGCTGACCGCCACAGAGATGACGGTTGCCAGGGACTGCACCCAGCGCCGGGTCAGGCTGTGCCAGACGATCTCAAGCATCGGGCTCAGACGAGGGCTGCTCCCGTCGCGCAGAAGCGTGCCAAGCCGCCTGCAGTCCCAGCACGGCGAGAAACACACCGACGGTCTCGAACCATGTCCCGCCCGTGTGACAGGTTCCTCCGCCGCAGGTCCCGATGATCCAGGGTTGCGGCACCAACGCTGCCAGGGTGCCCAGAATCAGCAGGAAGAAACCGCCCAAACGGCGTGCCTCGCGGCCGGTCAGCAAGAACAACGTCAGCGCTACCAGCACGCAAGCTACCGCCAGCAGCAGCTCGACTCGGTAGGAAAAGTGGCAGCGCATGGGAACTGCGCCGCCCATCGCCGTGGGCACCAGGCCGTCGCAGGCCGGCCGCACACTGGGAATGACCAGCAAGCTCGTGCCCGCTGCCACCGCCAGGCCGGCCGAGATCTTCCAGTGCCTGTCGCCGGCCATGGCTGCCACCTATCGCTTCTTCTGATTGTAGGGATTGAAGCTATTGGTGTACACGTCCGACGCCTGAATCTGGTCCTTCTTCAACTTGCCTTCACGGACGAGCAAATCGATCCACCACTGCACCTGCGCGTCGCCCGGAATCAGGCCGTGCTGGTAATACTGCCAGCTTCCTGCGTACTGTGGGTCCAGTCCGCGACGCTTGGCAAAGATCTGGCCGGCTTCGTCGTGGTGTTCGTTGGTCCAGTCCGCGGCGCGCGCCAGGACCTTGACGAACTTCTTCACAACCTCGGGGTGCTCGGCAATGAAGTCTTCATTGGTGAAGAAGGGCAACATGCCGCTGATGCCATTGTCGACCACAAAATCATTGAAGATCTCGCGCGCAGCCCCGGTCTTCACCACCTTCTCGTAATACGGCGAGTGCAGCACGCCCACGTCGATCAAACCCTGTTTTAGCGATTGCTCCTGGTTGGCGTCGGGAATGACGACGAAGTTGATGTCCTTGTCCAGTCCATTGCGGCGCAGGTATTCCTTGAGCACGTATTCCGAGCAAGCGCTGAAGCTGTTGATGCCGACCTTCTTGCCCTTCAGATCCTTCACTGTCTTGATGGGGCTCGCCGGATTGACCAGGTACTTCATGTGCGGACGCTCTGCTGTGGTCGTGGCACCCGCGGCGACAATCTTGATCTTGGCTCCGCCCGCCCGCGCGGTCAGCACCAGCGGCGTGTGGCGGTTGGCGAAATCGATGCTGCGCGACGCGACCGCCGGCACGAGCTGCGCAGAAGGGATCTCGCCCACCCACTCGATCTTCAATCCCTCCTCAGCAAACCAGCCCTTTTCGTCAGCGACGTACACGGGATCGAACCACTGGATGTTCGGATACTTGATGACGAACGCCTCTTTAGGCTCCTGTTTGACGCCTCCCGCCTGGCTTTGGCCCGTTGCCAGCAGCGCGACGATGAGGATCCCTGTCGTGATGGTTTTCCACATTTCTCTCCTTCTTTCTTTCGAGCGCTCCGCTACGTCCCGCCTGCCTCGCGCCACACGGTCGCCCTGCGTTCCAGGTGATACAGCAACTTGTTCACACCCAACCCAAAGGCGGCGAGCGCGACAATGGCCGCGTACATCTCAGGAATCTTGAAGACCTCTTGTGAATTGAGAACCAGAAAGCCCAGTCCCGCATTGGCCCCGATCATTTCGGCCGCGACCAGCACCATGAAGGCGTAGGCAGCACCGAGCCGGATGCCGGTGAAGATTGACGGCGCGGCTGCCGGCAGGATCACCTTGCGGAACAGGGTCGCGCCCCGGGCGCTCATGGATCGCGCCGAGCGAATCAGCACTGGATCGACGGTCTTCACGCCGATGGTGGTGTTGAGCAAGATGGGCCAGACCGAGGCCCAGAAGATGATCACCACCTTGGACAGTTCGCCGATTCCGAAGAACAGGATGAACACAGGAAACAGCGCGATGGCCGACACCTGGCGCCCGGCCTGCAACGGCCCATCCAGCGTGCGTTCGAACGTCTTCCACGAGCCCATGAAGATTCCCAGTGGAACCCCCACCAAGATGGACACCGCTAGACCGAGCAGAATCCGGTCCAGACTGACCCATGCGTGGCGCAACAATTCGCCGCTTGCGAGAAGTCTCCACAGCGTCCGGGCTACGTCAGATGCGGGCGGCAAGAAATTCGGGTTCACCAGCCCAATGCGCGGCAACCCTTCCCACAGCGCAAGCAGGCCGAGCGCAACAGACGCGCGAAGCAATGCTCCTCGCATCTCAGACGACCTCCTGTGCCACGGCGTCCGCCGCCACGCCACCCCGGCCGCGCCCCGGAACCGGATCCCTTGGGGACGCAAGATGCTGCGCCTTTTCCACTTCCCCGGCGAGCAGTTCCCAAATGCGGTGGCGAAGCAAAGCAAACGGCCGCGACGAGCGCACGTCGCTGTCAACCCGTGGCCAGGGCAAGTCGATGTCGACGATCTGCTTGATTCGGCCCGGCCGTGCTGTCATCACCACCACCCGCTGGGCCAGATAAATGGCCTCGTCGATGCTGTGGGTGACGAACAGGATGGTCTTGCTCGTCTGCTCCCATATGCGCAGTAGTTCGGTCTGCAGGATCTCGCGGGTCTGGGCGTCCAGTGCCGCGAACGGCTCGTCCATGAGCAGCACTTCAGGATCGAAGGCCAAGGCCCGCGCGATGGCCACCCGTTGCTTCATCCCGCCTGAAAGCTGGGCAGGGTAGCGATCTTCAAAACCCGCCAGCCCCACTAGGATTACGTACTTGTACGCCCACGCCGCCCGCATGTGACGTGGAACCTTCTTCATCTCCAGACCAAAGGCCACGTTGTCGAGCACCGTGCGCCAGGGAAACAGAGCGTAGTCCTGGAAAACCACGCCACGGTCGAGCCCCGGGCCAGTGACCTTCTTCCCCTGCACCAGGAGCTCGCCCCGCGCCGGTGTCAACCCGGCCACCACGTGCAGCAGGGTCGACTTGCCACATCCGCTCGGCCCCAGGATGGCCAGGAATTCCCCCTGGCCAACCTGCAGGCTCACGTCGTCCAAAGCGAGCAGCCCACCCGGCGCTGTGCCTCCGCCGTAGCTCTTGCTCACATTGCGGATATCGATGGAAGGTTGCATGCAGATCCTCACACGATTCGTGCCCCACGCGAACCGTGGCGGCGCAGGTGAACCAAGCCCCGGTAGCGCGGATCCGCTGGATTGGCCTCGAGTGCGGGTTTCTCATCCAGGTAGCTTTTGGTACTGCGGCTCTCAAAAAGGCGACGGTCCTGGCCCACCGGGCACACCTTGGCGCAGATGCCACAAGGCCAGCGCGTTTCCTTCTTCAGTTCGATGTGGTGCCGCGTGCAGGCGTCCTTGTCGAGATCGCCGATAATCCTGTCCGCGCGCGCGCGGATGGCCCGGGTCGGGCACAGGCGCTCGCAGATGCCACAGCGGTTGCACAGCTCATCAGACAGTTCTTCGTCGCCAGCAACGTGGCGGGCTGTGAACACGGAGCCGAAGCGCACGCGCGGACCCCATTGCGGCGTCAGCAGGTTGCGCGAAACGCCGACCGTGCCCAGTCCAGCGTACTTGGCCGCATAGGTGTGGCTAAAAGAAGCGAAACGGTTCTCCAGCAGCACGTCGAGACTGCCGTAGCCGTCACGGGGCAAGAACACGGTCGCGTGGCCGCGCTCGCACAGCCAGGTGGCCAGGCGATATCCGATGTCATCGAGCAGCCGGTTCGAGGTGTCGTACATCTCCTGGTAGTTGATGGACGGCGTGGATTCGAGCACCGGCAAGAGCATGGGTAGGCCGAACACGACGACCGTGCGTGCCATGGGCCAGATGGCCTCGGGCCGGTAGGATTCAGGCACCTCGCCGTGCGCGGCCCAGCGCTCGACTGGCGCAAATCCCACCACGCTGGCCCCCAGCGCGCGCACGTGCTTGGCCACTTCCTGTTTGAGATTGTCCGATCGGGCCAGGCGTGGCCGGCCAGGCGATTGTGGTCTTGGATGCTTCGGCATGTGCGGCGCTATCCCTGCTGGACCCTAGGGCACCGGAGCCTCGGCGTCAACGATAAAAGACATACTGTCTTGCGGTGGCGCACACGGGAACATGGGCCATTCGGCTCGTCTTTGCGAGCAATTTGCTGCCATAGCGCGTTCTCTTTCGCCAAAGAACGCAGGCCGACTCTTGCATACAGCTCGCACATCTATTATCGTGGACATCGAAGCGGGCCGGCGACGTCACATGGAATCGCTCTTTCCCCCCCCCTGAAAGTCTGCCGGTTCGCTTCGACTATTCATTCACCTGGGCGGCGTGGAAAGCCTGTGCAGTTTCCCGCAACCCTGGCGCGCATCACCGAGCAGGAACGACTTGCCAGCGGCATCCAACCCGGCCTGGTGCGGCTCGCCGTCGTCAATCACAAGTACGGCGAGAACAACCGCGCGGCTGCATCGCGCAGTTTCCCCGGGATCGTTCGCGCATCTACTTCGGCGAGCGCGACCTCGCGCGCATCGATCAGTTTCCTTTCTATCACCGCCGTCAGGTCGCGCGCGAGCCCCTGGCCGTAACACTCGACGTTGATCTCGAAATTCAGCCGCAGGCTGCGCGCGTCCCAGTTCGCCGAGCCGAGCAGCACCCAGCGGCCGTCCACCACCATAAGTTTCGAGTGGTCGAACGGCGGCGGCGTGAGCCAGATGTGGCAGCCGCGCTGAAGCAACTGCCACCACATCGCCCGCGACGCCCAATGGACGAAGGGCAGATTGTTCTTGCTGGGCATGATGATGTCCACGCGCACGCCACGCAGCGCCGCGAGGTTCAACCCGGTGATGAGCGCCGGGTCCGGCAGAAAATAGGGGGTGAGGATTTGCACGGACGTCTGCGCCTCTGCCAGGGCCGCCAGTAGTGTCCAACGCGCTTTTTCAAAATCACCGTCCGGCCCGTCGGTGATGACTCGGGCAATGATGGTGCCGTCGCCCTCCAACTCGGGGAACCAGGTTTGGCCATCGAGAATTTCACCGGTGGTGAACGCCCAATCGTTGGCAAAGGCATCTTGTAGTTGCGAAAGAACAGGACCTTCGATACGAAAGTGCAGATCCTGGACGGGGCTTGGGGGATGCTCCGCCAGCACGTTGCCGAAGCGGATGTTCATCCCGCCGGTGAAGGCCGTATGGCCGTCCACCACTAGGATCTTGCGGTGATTGCGCAGATTGATGGTTGCCACACGCCAGGGCGTGAGGAGGGATGCTGGCAGAAACTTTGCGCATCGAACCCCCACTCTCTTCAGGCGATGAGTAATGGGCGGCCACGAGTACCGCGTTCCTGCGGCATCAATCAGGACGCGCACCGCCACCCCGCGCTTGGCAGCGCGGCCGAGCGCATCGGCAAATTCTCTTCCGCTGGCGTCGTTGTCAAAGATGTAACTGACCACCGAAATGGATATTTGTGCGGATTCAATCGCGGCAAGCATGGCTGGAAAGGCTTCGTCGCCGTTGACCAGCGGCTGCACGCGGTTGCCTGCCGTCAACGGTTCGGCGACCAACCGACTGACCACGCGAGCGAGCAGCTTCAGGTGCTCCGTGCCTTCATGCTCGGGCTGTTCCAGGTCTTCGAGAATTGGACGGCCGGCGGGTTTGTGCACGCCGAGTATCAGCGCGCGGCGGCGGATGCGGTTGACTCCCAGCACGAGGTAGAGCAGCGGCCCCAGCGCCGGCATCAACCAGATGAAGGCAATCCAAAGCGTTGCGGCGCGGCTGTCACGTTTGTTGAGCAGGGCGTGGGCTGAGGCCAGCAGCGCGGCCGCCAAATGGAAACCCACCGCCAGGTGCGGCCAGAACTGAGAGATCTTGTCGACCCAGTCCATCAGCAACCGATCTCAGACTTTGGCCCACCTGCCGCGTGCGCGTGGGTGGTCCCCAGAGGATATCGAGCGGTCGAAAAGCATCCCGGCACTCGCGCCGACTTGCCGCCCCGGATTTCCCGGCGGCTGGAGCCGCGGACGACGTGTCCCGAACGTCCTGTCCTGACCATGGGACACACTCTACCCCATCGCACGGCCGGCCTCGGGAGCGTCGCGACGCGACTTGCTGCCGCCTCGACTCGCCGCGTTCTCCTCGAGCCAACCCGGCCAGACGCTGGTCACGCAGGGCTTCGCTGGGGCAGGGATTGACGTGCCCAGCTTCCACGAGTATGAGTTCGGCCCGGAGGTCGGCTCTGCGCTCATTTCCGCCGTTTCCGCGCTGGTGCGGATTCCGCACGAGTGCCAAATCCGCATTCATCGGATCATGCACTTCACCGCGACGGGGCTGTTGGATCGCCGCTTCCGAGCGAGCCTCCGAACTTGCGCTAACGCCGCGCCAACCGCCGCTGTTCGAGCAATTCTGCGACTTCGGCCGTCGAGCCGAGCGCCAGCGCAGCCGTCGCCAGCGTTTCCGCGTCGGCCAACGTCGCCGCGCGA
>PMLB01000167.1:7735-18396 GCA_003158735.1 Myxococcales bacterium
CGAAAGCGGTCGGCCGGCCGTGCGCGCGGCATCGGCCACGAACCGGATGACCCACAGCACAGCCGGGTGAAGCGGCTGGTAGTAGTCGCCGACGCTGGCGTCCTCGCGATCCGCAGCGAGCACATACTGCACAAGATCGTTTGTGCCCAGACTAAAGAAGTCGACCTCCTTGGCCAGCACTGCGGTCAACACCGCTGCCGACGGGACCTCAATCATGGCCCCCAGCGGAATTTTCGGATTGAAAGGCTTGCCTTCGGCGCTGAGCTCCACCATCGCCTGGCTTAGTACGGCGCGTGTTGCCCGCACCTCTTCGATCCCGCCGACGACGGGTATTAGCACTGACACCGGGTGCTCCGCGCTAACCCGCAGAAGAGCCCGAAGCTGGCCTTTCAGCACGCCCGGATTCTTGAGCAAGAGGCGAATCCCGCGCTGAGCGAGCGATGGGTTGCGCGCCTGTGGCAGAGGGAAATACGGGAGCTGCTTGTCGCCACCCACGTCGAGCAGGCGCAGCACGATCTTGCGCGGATGGATACGCTGGGCGGCGCGCTTCCAGAGCTGATACTGCTCCTCCTCGGTGGGAAACGTGCTGCGGATAGAGAATGCGAACTCGGTGCGATAGAGGCCGATTCCGTCAGCTCGATAGAGGCAGGCCGCCTCGGTGTCCGAAACCTTGCTGGCGTTCGCGAGCAGCGGCACCGCGGTGCCGTCGAGCGTGACCGAAGGCAAATCCAGGCCTTTTTGTAATCCCGCGCGGTAGCCGGAGAGCTCGGCCTCGAGCCGCTCATACTCGCGGCGCACCGACTCGTCCGGGTTGACGTAGACCACGCCGGATACGCCGTCGACGATCAACTGGTCGCCGGTTTCGATCTTGAACGGAGCTTCGCGGATGCCGGCCACCGCCGGTATTCGCGACGAACGAGCGAGGATCGACGTGTGCGAGAATTTGCCGCCACGATCCGTCACGAATCCTCTCACCCGACTCAGTTCGAAGCGCGCAGTCGCCGACGGCAGCAGCTCCTCGGCCACAAGGATGGACCCCTCCGGGATCTCGATCACGCTGAGTCCGTCGTCCTTGGCCAGCGCCGCGAGAATGCGCCGACCGATGTCGCGAATGTCCGCCGCGCGCTCGCGCAGGTAGGGGTCAGACACCTGCTCGACCGTGCGGGCGAACTTCTCGATCACCGCGACCACGGCGGCCTCGACGTTGATTCGGCTCTGCTGGACTGCGGTCACAACCAGTTCGTGTAGGCGGCGATCCCGCACGGCCAGCGCCTGGGCCGCGAAGATGTCGCCTTCGCTCGCGCCGATGCGCCGGGCCACGTCCTCCTTCAGCGCGAGCAGATCCTTCTCCGCCGCCCCGGTCGCCGCGTTGAATCGCTCTATCTCGGCGTCCACTTCGGAGGCTTCAACGCTACGCCGCGGAACCACCATCTGATCGACCGACGAGAGAACGTAAGCAGCGCCGTGCGCGATGCCCGAAGAGATGGACATGCCGCGAAGGATCGAACTCTGCGACACCATCATCATTTGATGCAGGACATTTCTATTCGCGCCAGATCTTGGTCAGCAGACGCAAGCCGAGAGCCACACTGCCGAGGACGCTGACCACTGGATCCCCGTCCACCACCGGCGGCACCCTGTTGCCCCAAAGCACCGCCGAGCCGAGGAAAAGGGCGCTGGTGACGAGGCCTGTCGAATTCAGTCTGCCCCAGCCACTCTGCCAGCCTGTGCTTCGCCAGGACGCCAACGACTTCGCCGATCCGACGGACGCTACGGAGATGTTGCGGCGGTGAATGAAGCAGGTTCATGACGGAGTTGCGAACCAGAACATTCTGGAGTTCTGGCGTTGCGCAGCCTACTCCCGATGCAAATGCAGGGCCATCCTCCGTAATCCCGCGACAAGCGAAGCGAAACAGCAGAGGCCATTGGAATACCAGGTCTTTTCATGATCAAGCCGCGCACCCAAACGGGACAATCGTCCGGCCACGGCCACGGCCAAGACCACGTCTGCGACCACGACCTTCCGCGTCTATCGCGGGATTACGGGCACGGGCGTGTCGTCCAGGATACATCGTGCGAACACGTCCCCCTGGATCGCGTATTGATTGCAGGCGGGGAGCGTGATCGTCTCGACTAGATCGCCTAGAATAGGCCCGTGCAATCGATCGGAGTTCTTGGACTGGGCATCATCGGCGAGATCTGGGCCAACCGCTATCAGGCCGCGGGCCGGCTGGCTGGCACCTGGAATCGCACGCCCAAGCCACACTGCCCACGCTGGAAGAGCACAGCGCTCGAGGTCGTGGCTGCGTCCGACGTCACCCATATCGTCGTCGCCGATCCCCCCGCTGTGTCGGCAGTGCTCGACACCATTTTGCCTGCGCTGGGAAAGGGCAAGGCCATTGTCCAATCCAGCACCATCGATCCGAAGAGCGCGACGGTTTTCGAGGCGCGGGTTCACGCCAGCGGAGCCGCCTATGTGGAATCGCCCTTCACCGGTAGCAAGCCAGCCGCCGAATCTGGCACCGTGGTTTTCTTCATGGGCGGCGAAACCGCCGCGCTAGACGCAGTAGAGCCTCTCCTGGCCCATGTATCCGAGACACGCTTCCGCCTGCCCACGGTCGCTCAAGCGGCAACGCTGAAGCTGGCCATGAACCTCAACATCGCCGGGCAGATGCAGGCCCTGGCGGAAAGTCTGACCTTGGCCCGCCAGGCCGGCATAGGCGACGATTTCTACTTTCAAGTGCTGGCCAAGAACGTCTCCTACTCGGGGCTGGCGCGCCTCAAGGAGACCAAGCTCAAGACGAGTGATTTTGCCCCGCAGTTTTCCGTCAAGCACTTGCACAAGGACATGCGCCTCGCAGTCAGCACGGGCCACGGAGAGTTTCCCTTGCTCAAGACCCTGTGCGGCTGTCTGGCCCGCGCCGAAGACGAGGGCATGGGAGACGACGACTTCTCGGCCCTCATTCGTCTGCTGGCCGCCAGGTGATTCGGTTGGTTCAAGGGCGTTCCTGCCCCTGCGGCACTGTAACTTTCGACACTCATTGCGATCTCGAAGTTTCGCCGAGCGTCCGTAGCAGAGCCACCGCCATCCGATTCAAGGGCGGCTTGATGCGGTGGCTTTCTCCCTTGCGCACGACGACTCCGTTGCGTGCGTCGATCTCCATCGGCCGCAGGGCCACGCAATCGGCGAGCATCGAGTTGATCGAGTCGGGCGGCTGGGCGCGATAGCCGTATACGACTTCTTGCACGATGCTGTCGTCGACGTGTGCGCCTTCGGCACGGCCCAGGGCTGCGCATTCGGCGACGATTCCGAGCGCCCACACATGAACAACCCGGTAGCTGTCGAGCTTTGCAATCCACATGGGCTGGCTCCCGTCGCTTGCGACCTCACGCCCGGACCGGACGGCGACGCCGGCGTTGTGGCTGGTACTCATATTCACGACCTCCTAGCGAATGATTTCGACAAATGCTTCAACCCGGGTGCGCACCTGCCCCAGGTCCGATTCCCCGTATTCGGAGTGGACAGCCAGCACCGGCACGCCGCCCCGCTTTTCCAGGAATGTCTTCCTGGCCATCCGCCCCACCGTAGGGTCAGAGGAGCAGGCAGGCACGTATCGCAAGCCAGAGCAGCCGTCCGCGGCAGGAGGCATGCTGCCAGTTGCGCGGATCCCAGGTCTTGTCAGCGCGCACAACGTCGCCCGCGTAGAGAATCTGGCCCAGGACGACCTGGCGATGGCAGGCGACCGCGAATAGCGCCGACGCCTCCATCTCGACGGTGAGGCAGCCCTCCTGCCTGCGCAGCGCCACCCGCGCAGGCGTTTCGCGAAAGAACGCATCCGTGGTCCAGGTCTTCCCCAAGAGGTAGTCCAGCCCGTCCTCGCGCAGGGTGCTCTCGATGGCCTCCACGGCGTTCGGGCTCGGGCCTACCTCGCGGGATGGGGGCAGGTAGTGGAAACTGGTCCCCTCGTCACGCACGGCCGTGTTTGGAACGATGATCCTGCCGACCTCGGCCCGACCATCAAGCACGCCCGCCCCACCCACCGCGATGAATTTCCGGCAGCCCAGGGCCAGGGCCTTCTCCAGGGTCAGGGCGGCCATGGGCGCGCCCACCCCGGGATGGATCACCGTCACGCGACGGTCCCCATTCAGAATCTCGTAGACCGGCTGCGGGCCGGCGGTGCTTTCCAGGGCGTGGATCTGCTTGGCGACTCCCGCCACGACCAATTCCTGGATCACTTCGTGGAAGAAGCACAGCACACAGTGGGGCGAAACGTCGATGGACTTGACCACGTGACTGGGCTGCACGATCCCGTGCGGAGACGGATCGTACTCTAGGATGGCAAATTTTCGTCGCAGGCCCCTTTGGTCGGTCATGGCCGATTCCATCCCGAGCAGTGTTCCATGTCAACGTCTGTCTTACCAGACATCTTGGGCGCATATGCGGGACGCAGGCGCCGGATCTTTCCACGGCGTACTCAATGCGCCGAGGCAATAGTCCCGTCTACGGGCCTTTTGTCTTGTTCCGCGGACGCGCCTCGGATATACCATCCTCGCAAGTGCTGTCTCGCCTTCTTTAGATGAAAGGAACCCGACTGATGAAGCTCGCCGGCGCTCTTGTCTCAACCATTCTGCTGACCTCCCTGTCGACTTTGGGCCAGCCTGCCCGGGCCACCGAGCTGCGCATCGCGACCCAGCCGGCGCCACACTACGCGCCCATCTTCGTCGCCAAGCAGAAGCATTGGCTGGAAGACGATCTCGCCAAAGATGGCGTGACGGTCAAGTGGTCATCCTTCGTGGCTGGTCCGCCGGAAAATGAATCCTTCGCCGCTGGCCAGCAGGACGTGGGTTTCATGGGCGACACCCCAGCGATCATTGCCCGCTCGGCCGGACAGAATACGCGCATTATTGGCATCGCTGCAGTTGGCCCCAAGGCTCTGGCTGTGGTGGTGCCCAAGGACTCGCCCATCAAGTCACCGGCGGATTTGCGCGGCAAGCGGGTGGCCGTGACCAAGGGTTCCTATGCGCACCACTTGCTCTACGTCGTCCTCAAGAACGCCGGACTGCAGCTCAGCGACATCAAGTTGACTCACCTGCCGCCGGCTGACCTGGTGACCGCCCTGCTCCATGGCGACGTGGACGCAGCCGCCACATGGGAGCCCTACCTGAGCAGAATCGAAGAAGCCGGCGGACATGTTTTGGTGGACGGCACGGGCATCAAGAAGGGCGAGTTGGTCATTATCGCCATCGACGAATACGCCAAGAAGAACCCCCACGTTGTCGAGAAGTTCTTGCGGGCCTACCAGCGCGGGTATGACTTCATCAAAGCCAATCCCAAGCAGGCCGGCGAATTGATCGCATCTGACGTGAAACTCACACCGGAGCAATTTTCCAAGGTCCTGCCGAAGTTCGACTACGTCATCGCCATCCGTCCCGAGCACGTCGAGGAGTTGAAAAAGACCGAGAAATTTCTGCGCAGCCACGAGCTGACCAAGAATCCCGTCGACATCGATGCCTTCGTGGACTCGCGCTACCTGAAGACCGCCGGCCGCAAGTAAAGGCGCATGCACGTGAGCGTGCAATTGAATGAGGAGGAACGAGCCGCTCGGCCGGCCCTCACCCACCTGGACAAGCTGCTAACCACAGTTTCCCGCAGGTTTGCCCCGGATTTCACCACAGAGAGCACAGAGTTCACAGAGACGGATTGGAAGGAAGGAAGGAAGGGCTCGGAGCCGGATCCGGAACCCTTTCCTTCCGGCCTCGGTGGCCTCTGTGCCCTCTGTGGTGAGACTCCGGATCGCGCCGGCCGCCGTCAAATCCCGAGAGAATTGTGGTTAGCACCTATGACCCACCTGGACTGCCTGGTCCGGGCTTGAGGGATCCATGACGGCCGATTCCTCTGCCGAGACTGTTCCAGAAGCCATGGCTCGCCTGCCGGCCCGGGCACCCGCCGTTCCCCTTCTGCGCGCTTTGCTTGGTCGCCAGGCCCGCACGCGGGCCAGCAGATTGCTCCAATACCTCCTACTGCCGCTCGCAATCGTGACCCTATGGGAGACGCTCTGCCGCGCCAACCTGATCCGTGTCATCGCGCTTCCTGCGCCCAGCACCGTGGCCGTGACCCTCTGGGGTCTGTGCATCACCGGCCAGCTTCCTGTCCACGTGGGCGCGAGCTTGTTGCGCGTGCTCGAGGGCTTTGCGGCTGCCGCGGCCCTGGGGCTCGCGCTCGGGGTGGCCGTTGGGATCTCGACCACGGTGGCGCGGTTCACCGATCTCATCATCCAGATCCTACGCCCAATTCCGCCCATCGCCTGGATTCCGCTTGCCATCCTCTGGTTCGGCATCGGGGAGGCGTCGAAGGTGTACATCATCTTTCTGGGCGCGTTCTTTCCCATCATCATCGGCGTTATCGAGGGCATTCGAAACACAGACCATCGCTATGTGGAGGTGGCGAGAGTACTTGAGACCTCGCGCTGGAAGCTCATCCACAGGGTGGTGCTGCCTGGCGCTCTGCCCACCATCATCACCGGCCTGCGCATCGGATTGGGCAACGCCTGGGTGTGCGTGGTGGCCGCCGAGTTGATCGCCGCCGAGCGCGGCGTGGGCTACATCATCGTGGACGGCCGCGAGATGTCCCGTCCCGATCTCGTGATCGCCGGCATGATCTCCATTGGCGTGGTCGGCAAGCTGATGGACGTCGGCCTGAGAAAAATGGAACGCGCTTTGGTCCCCTGGCGGGCGCAATACCAGGGAAACTGAAGGCCACGGATGAGACCATCGCCGCGGCTGGCACGGCGACTTATGGCAGGCATGGGCACTGCGAACGGCCGAGAACTGGCCTGGATCTCCCGGGTGGCGAAGCGCGGATGATGCGGTAAGGTTCACGCGGCTGTGACAGCACAAATCCTCCGCGGTCTGTGAATTCAGGAAATCGGGGCACTCGTAGCACAGCCTCGGCTGGTGCTCCTGCAGGGCGTTTGTAAAAGGGACACGGGTACTTGGGATTCGTCGCAAATCGGGCGGTCGGCAATTTCCGGAGGAAGGCATGATCGAGCGGAATGGGAGCACGAGCAACAAGCACACAAGGGGGACTCGTCGCACGAGTTCCGTCCTAGACCTTGGTGGCATTCTGGGCCTAAGCGAGGAAAGCGCGAGAGCACAACTGGGACAGCATGGACCCAATGAGCTTGTGGCCCAGAAGAAGCGCAATGTGCTGACCATCGGTCTCGGGGTTGTGCGAGAGCCCATGTTCCTCATGCTCGGCGCTGCGGGAATCTTGTACCTCATGATGGGTGAGCCGGCCGATGCCCTGATGCTGATCGGTTTCGTCCTCGTGGTCATGGCCATCACCATCATCCAAGGGCAGCGGACCGAGCGCGCGCTAGACGCCTTGCGAGACCTGTCGAGTCCCCGGGCTCTCGTCATTCGAGATGGCAAACACCGGCGCATTGCCGGGCGCGATGTCGTGCGGGGCGATTTCGTCCTGCTTTCCGAAGGCGACCGTGTTCCGGCGGACGGACTTCTTCGCCGCGGGATAAATCTCTCGGTGGATGAATCGTTGCTGACCGGAGAATCCGTTCCAGTCAGGAAAGTTCCGTCGATGGATGGCCGGGAACTCGACCCGCCTGGCGGCGACGATTTGCCCTCGGTCTTCTCCGGAAGTTTGGTCACCGCCGGACAAGGCATTGCCGAGATTGTCGCCACCGGTTCGCATTCAGGGCTGGGCAAGATCGGCAATGCGTTGGCGAGGGTCAAACAGGAGCCAACCCTCTTGCAGAAGGAGACACGGCGCATGGTCCGCACCTTCGCCATCGTTGGTCTCCTCGCCTGCGCTCTCGTGGTGCTGGTCTACGGCCTTACCCGCGGAGGTGGCAGCGAGGTCTGGAAACAAGGCTTCCTCGCTGGAATTGCAATGGCGATGGCCACCCTGCCGGAGGAGTTTCCAGTCGTGCTGACGATCTTTCTGGCGCTGGGGGCCTGGCGCATTTCTCGCAAGAATGTGCTCACGCGGCGGATGCCGGCGATCGAGATGCTGGGGGCCGCCACTGTCCTCTGCGTCGACAAGACGGGAACGCTGACCCAGAACCAGATGACCTTGCGACAGATCGCTGGAGCCGGCAGGGTTCTCGATCTTGCGAGCCTCCAAGGAGCGCTCCCGGAGGAATTCCACGGCCTACTCGAGAATGCGATCTTGGCCAGCGAGCGCGATCCCTTCGACCCAATGGACCGCGCACTACACGAGGCGGGAGATCGGTGGGTCAAAGATACGGAGCATCTGCATCCGAACTGGTCGCTTACCAAGGAGTACCCCTTAGCGCCAGGACTCTTGGCTGTAAGTCACGCCTGGAGCACCGGGAGCGGCGATGAGGTTGTGGTTGCGACAAAGGGATCGCCCGAGGCCATCGCGGAGCTTTGCCACCTCACCCCGCCGCAACAGGCGTCCCTGTCGCAAGGTGCGGCGGCCCTGGCCAGCCAGGGCTTTCGCGTCCTTGGTGTCGCGCGAGGCAATACCTTCCAAGTGAAATTACCCGAGGAGCATCATGGTTTGGCGCTGGAGCTCGTCGGATTGCTTGGTTTCGAAGATCCTGTGCGACCGAAGGTGCCCGCGGCGGTCGCCGAGTGCCAGGCCGCTGGCGTGCGCGTCGTGATGATAACGGGTGACTATCCCACGACCGCCCAGAACATAGCCAGGCAGGCGGGAATTGCGAACACCGACAGGGTTATCTCCGGGACCGAACTCGACGGAATGTCGGATGAAGAACTGGCAAGACAGCTCCGCAACGTCCAGGTCTTTGCCCGCGTGGTTCCAGAACAGAAACTGCGCATCGTCAATGCCCTGAAGGCAAACCAAGAGATCGTCGCCATGACCGGTGATGGGGTGAACGATGCCCCTGCCCTGAAAGCAGCCCACATCGGCATCGCCATGGGAGGTCGCGGAACCGACGTCGCCCGAGAGGCCGCATCCCTTGTGCTCTTGGACGATGATTTCTCGTCTATCGTTGCAGCCATCCGTCTTGGCCGGCGCATCTTCGACAATATCAAGAAGGCAATCGCCTTCATTCTCGCCGTGCATGTGCCCATCGCTGGCTTGTCGATGCTCCCAGTATTCATTGCGGATTGGCCGCTCCTTCTCTTGCCCTTCCATATTGCGTTTCTGCAGCTCATCATCGATCCCTCGTGTGCTCTCATCTTCGAGGCTGAAACTGCCGAAGCCGACGTGATGCTTCGACCGCCAAGAAGACCGAGTGAGCGGCTCTTCTCGATGCGGACTGTCGGCTTCGCGGTGATGCAGGGGCTAAGCGTCCTGGCAGCCTGCCTGGGCGTCTTCTTGCTCGCGCGAACCAGTCATTCCGCCGAAGCCGCCCGCGCGTTGATGTTCGCGACTCTTGTCGTGGCCTTCATCGTCATCATCCTGGTCAACCGATCCTGGACAAGATCCGCCTTCGCGATGCTTCGGATTCGCAACCCCGCACTGCTCTGGGTGGTGCTTGGCGCATGCGCTTTTCTCGCGGTGGTTCTTTGGGTCCCGGTTGTGCAGCGACTGTTCCACTTTGCGCCGCTTCACGCGGGAGACCTCCTGCTTAGCTTGGGGGCTGGTTCTATCTGCGTCCTCTGGTTCGAGTTGGCGAAGCTCGCAAAACAGAAGACGCGATACCGAACGTGATCCCGAGTGACGGTCGCTGTGACCCGGGCGCCAGCGTGCCGACCATCCCGCCCACGCCAACCCGGCCGCATTGTTCAGCGACGCGTGGATCGTGTGAGACTCAGCGTCGAGCAGACTGTTCCCCCGCCAGTCGCCGCAGCCGCGCCCAGCGACTGTCGCGCTCTTTCTCGATGATGGCCACGTCCGTCTTTCCGAGATGGGCGAAGCGCTTCTGCGTGGCCAGGTGATCCGCCACCGGCTTGAATCGGCGAGGCGTCTTGTTGATGCGATAGCGGCCGGCTTCGTACTCGGCCAGGATCCACAGGCCACAGTCGACCGCTCCGCGCGCCACCTCCAGCGTCTCGGAGGTCTCGATGCCCCAGCCGGTCGGGCAGGGCGCAAGCACGTGCAGGAACGACGTGCCGACCGTCGCGCGGGCTCGCTCGACCTTGCGAATGTAGTCGTGCGCGTGGGCCACACTGGCCGTGGCCGCGTAGTCAATGCCGTGCGCAGCCACGATCTCGAAGATGTCCTTCTTGCGGCTACGCGCACCTGCCGCGTGAGGACCGACCGGGCTGGTGGTGGTGCGAGCGCCAAACGGGGTCAACCCGCTCTTCTGCACACCCGTGTTCATGTAGGCTTCGTTGTCGTAACAGATGTAGATGAAGTTCTCGTGCCGATCGATTGCGCCCGACAGGGCCTGCAGCCCGATGTCGGCTGTGCCACCATCGCCGGCGAATCCCACCACGTGATAGTCGCGCAGCTTTAGCGCCCGGGCCGCCGCCGCGATCCCGGACATCATCGATGCCGTGCCTGCGAACGTCGAGATGATGGCGTTGCAGCCAAAGGCCAGCTGCGGGTAGAGGAAGCCCACCGCTGACATGCAGCCGGCGGGCAGCACCACGAATGTGCGTTCGCCCAGCACCTTGAGCGCCAGCCGCACGGCCAAGCTACCGCCGCAGCCGGCACAAGCCTTGTGACCGAGGAACGGCTCGTCGTCGGAGAGCGCAAGCTTCAGCCGGGC
>PMLB01000258.1 GCA_003158735.1 Myxococcales bacterium
GGTCGGTCCAAACTTTTGGGAGGCGGTGGCCCAGGGTGTGTCCGCGCGATTCCGCGCTGGCGACATGAACGGCGGGCTGGTGGATGCCATTCACGACGTCGGACAACGCCTCGCCGAACACTTCCCGCGCGAACAGGCAACCGGCGCCAATGCCTGACGCCGACCAAGCAATCCATCGTATGCAGGAGAGGGATAGCTGGAGGTGTGGATGCGGGCGTTGGAGCCTTACCCCGCTGTGGTGATGGCATTGTCGCAAGCGTAACAAGGGCGAACGCCACGCGCCCCGCTGAAAGGAGTCGTTCCGGCACCCCGAAATACCTGGCGAGCCGAGGGATGAACGCCCCGACCACACGAAACAGGGCGCGCTGGCTCATCGTTGGTTCGCTCGCTGGAGCTGGCGTGTGAGTTGGCCGCACGGCGGAAGGACACGGAGGAAATGGCGATGTAATGCGGATTCGGCTACTCGTCGCGGCAATTGTGCGCCTGCCAGCGGGCTGTGCGTCCACACTCACGCGGCGGTAGCGTCGGCAAACAGCGCAGCCGCGTCGTCGGCGCCCAGCTGCTTGAGGTAGTGCCCGAGCGCTCCGCGGAAGAACTTCATCCGGTTCTTGATGCCGCGCGAGCGCCAGGCCTCGTCCAGCTTGTCGACCACCGCGGACTCCATCCGCAGGGGAAGCACCTTGAACGTGACGCCCTCGCGGTGCGCGTTCTTGCGCGGACCAACCGGAATGTGCCCCTTCTGCGCCTCCCGGATCTTCCAGATCATGTAGGCCTTGTTGGTTGAGCCGGTGGGCCGGCCGACCACCTCCAAGTAGCGGGCTTGCAGCTCGGGCATTTCGAGCCTGGTGAGCTTCCCGTCGGTGGAAGCGGGCTCCGTCTGTGCGGTGACCTCGGTCTGGGCACCGGGTGTGGCAGTCTCGGGCGCCTGCGCGACCTGTTCGCCAGCGTCGGCGGCCTGGAGCGCCTCGGTGATGCGGCGGATCAGGAACGCCTTGTTCGGACTGCGGGTGGTCTCGCCGGTCACCTCGGCGAACTTCGTCTGCAGGTCGTTCAGCTTCATCTTGGTCAGGTTCGCGATTTCCTTCTTTGTGCTCATGGGATCTCCTTTCGTAGTTGGGCCGGCGCAGACCATCCGCGTCGGCGCGTTTCTCGACTCGACTTGCCGTATAGCGATGCTCACCTCGACCTCACCAAGGTGACCTGGAACTCGGCGGCTCCGATGCGTACCACCAAGCCTCGATTCCCGGTGAGCACGCCAGCGTCGGCGAACGAGCTGATCTGCGGCCGGGCGACTTCGCACGCCTCCGCGTAGGACTCGATGGCCTCGGCCAGGAACCTCTCGAACTTGGCCTCGCTCTCGGGAGCGGGCTGCGAGCCTCCCGAGCCGGGAACCGTCACGTACCTCGTCTCGCCCTCGACCTCGACTGGGTACAGCTTCGAGCGACCGCTCATCGCCGCCCCCCCTTCTCTGCCGCCTTCTTCGTGCTAGCGAAGCAAGCCAGGTCAGTGGCCTTGGGGTCACTGCAGACGAAGCTCCAGCGCTGCTCGTCTGAAAGCCATGGCTGCACTTCGACACGGTCGTCAGCGGTGACACCGCCAGCGCGGCCAATGTCCTCCTGGTCGCGCAGGTAGGAACCGTCGCGGTCAGGGTCATAGTCGGGCGCCGCCGCTCGCTTCATCACCGCCACAATGAGGACCTTGCAATTGCGCAAGTAGGCGTGCTCGGTTCCGTTGTAGGTCGTCGTGCTGCCAAGAATCTTCGCCATCGTTGGTCTCCGTCCTGGGGTTTGCTCCAATCGACACTTACATACGGGCCTCATGTGGCGCGGACATCAAGGCGAATACGACCTGAATTCGACCGTGCAAATGCACATCACAATCACCTGCCCGAGTTCGCACGAATGCACAACACAATCCCCGCTGTAGAGCCTTCGTGCAGTTGCACAATACAATTGCCCACTGTGGGATCTTCGTGCGAATGCACATCACAATCCGTGATGGACACCTTGCCTTGCTGCCAAATCCACGCGCTCATGTAGACAAGCAGGAGCAACCGGGTCGACGATGGGCATCTACATCAACAGCATCTCAACACCACGCCGGACGTTGACCGAGCGGGAACGGCGCCAGCTCCTGAAGGTCACGGGAGAGCGGCGCGACGGCTATCGCGACCACATTCTCTACTCCATGGCGCTGGCCACTGGACTCCGCGAGCACGAGTTGGCCAGCCTTGAGGTCGGCGACGTCTTCGAGGCGGATGGCACGGCGAAGACGAGAATCGTTCTCCGCGTCTTCAAGCGCAGCAGCAGTGCGCCCACCCAGCAAGAGGTCATCGTGCCCGAGGACCTCCGCACCAAGCTTGAGAAGTTCAGGGGGTGGAAAGCCTGGGAGCGCGAAGGCCTCGCACCGGACGCCCCTCTCTTTGCAAGCAACCGCGGCACACATCTATCGACCCGGCAGATTCGCCACGGGTTCGCTGTGTGGCAGCGACGCGCGGGATTCGACCGCCACGTGAGCTTCCATGTGTTGCGCCACTCGGCCTGCTCGGCGATCTACCGCAAGACCAAGGACATCCGCCTCACCCAGCGCTTTGCCCGCCACAAGTCGATCCTGACGACGGCGGTCTACTCCCACCCCACCGACGAAGACCTGCTTCGCGCGGTCACCGGGCTGCCCTGCTGAGGGCTGCGGCAGGCTTCAGAGCCACCAAGTCAAAGGGGGCGCGACACCACCTTGGAGCCGTTTGCAGCGAAGTCAGAATTGGGAGACCATGGTCCGCATGGTTGCCAGATTGCGGAATGTGCTCTTGGGCCTTCTGGTGGCGGGTTCGTGCGAAGCCCACGGGCTGCGGAGCTCGACGGCTGTCGACGCTGGGAGTACAGGCGCCACAATGCTCGCCACTAGGGGCACGGACACAAGCGCCGCCTCAGGCACGACCGGCACCGCTGGAGGCGCGACCAGCTCCGCAGGCACGACCGGCACCACGGTGTTGCAAGGAGTCTTTGTGGCAACGGGCAGCATGACCGTAGCAAGGTCCGAACACACGGCGACTCTGTTATCCAACGGGAACGTGCTCATAGCTGGCGGCTTGGACCTCGCGAGCGCAGAACTATACAACCCTGCGACCGGGACCTTCACCGCGACCGGCAGTATGACCGCGGCAAGGGACTCGCACACGGCGACGTTGTTGCCAAGCGGGAAGGTACTCATCGCCGGTGGCGAGTCTCTCGCGAGCGCGGAACTATACGACCCAGCGGCCGGGGCATTCACCGCCAGCGGCAGCATGACCGTGGCCAGGGCATGGCATACAGCGACGTTGCTGCCGAGCGGGAAGGTGCTCATCGCCGGTGGAAGCTCAACCCCGGGGCAAACCGCGAGCGCAGAACTATACAACCCAGCGACCGGGACCTTCACTGCCACCGGCAACATGACCGTGGCCAGGGTTTTCTACGCGGCAGCGCTGCTGCCGAGTGGGAAGGTGCTCGTCACCGGCGGAGAGGGTGACAGCTTCGACGGTGTCGCGAGCGCAGAACTATACGACCCAGCGGCCGGAGCCTTCACTGCCACCGGCAACATGACCGTGGCCAGGCACGACCACACGGCGACATTGCTAGGCAACGGAAAGGTGCTCATCGCCGGAGGAGTAGGAGGAGTAGGTGGAATCTACAACCTCGCGAGCGCGGAACTGTACGACCCAGGAGCCGGAAGATTCACAGCAACGGCCAGCATGACCACCTACAGGGCAGACCATACGGCGACGTTATTGGGCAACGGGGAGGTGCTCGTCGCTGGCGGATTCGCTAACGGATGGCTGGCGAGCGCCGAGCTGTACGACCCGGCGGCTTGGACATTCACGGCCACCGGCAGCATGGCCGTGGCAAGGCAGTACCATACGGCGACGTTATTGCTCGACGGGAAGGTGCTCATCGTCGGCGGGACGCGCGCGACGAGCGGGGAGCTATACGAATAGCCCGACGGCCGAGCGCCAGCTACAAGACGCTCGCGCCAAGCGGCGAGCCACAAGGTCTGCGCACGCCTCCCGCAGATCGGCCTTCCCGCGCAAAAGGAAAGCGGCAATTCCGCACCGTAGCATTCAAGGCTCAGAATCGCTGAAAATCCGCAGGATTTCGAAGGTCGGCTTTCTTGGAATTGCCGCTTTTGATCAATAGTGGCAATCCGCATTGTACTGGTGACGATGTCATCGAGAGATCGCCAACAATCGCCGTCCGCGCGGCGCGGACATCCCGCAGCGATGCCTGTCCTTCGCCAGCCTGTCCTCCAGGCGGCGTCGGGGCGCGATCCACGGCGAAGCGTGAGGTCGAAGGCGTGCTCGCGCGCGAGTGCGACCACGTCGAGCGCGTGATCGGCGTCGGAGCGGGGCCGCCTTCGTCCCGTGGGCAGCGGGATGGCCATCCATGTCGATGTCGGCATGGCGGAGGATTGCGCCGGTCAAGCCGCGCGCCGCTCGTAGCGATGGTGGAGCCCGCCCACTTCTGGCAGTTCCACGATCTTGCCCATGCTCGGCGGCTGGACGGCTCTCGGCTCGGGCGCGTCTTTGCCCAGAGAAAGATGGGTCCGTGCCCTGTGATAATAGGCAAAGTACGACTTCAGAATTTGCAGGAGATGGCGCTCACCGAGAACGATGACGTGCTCGAGGCACTCTCGCCGTATGGATCCCACAAGCCGCTCGACATATGGATTCTGCCAAGGGGACCGGGGTGCTGTGACGACTTGCTCTATGCCGAGGCCCTGCACACGACGGCGGAAATAGTCACCGTAGATGCCGTCGCGGTCGCGGATCATGTACTTGGGCGCGGTGTCCTCGGGGAACGCCTCAACCATCTGCTGGGCAGTCCACTGCGCGCCGGGGCCGTCGGTGACGTTGAAGTGCACGACGCGCCGGCGCTCGTGTGCCAGGACAAGAAAGACGTACAGAATGCGAAAGGTCGCCGTGGGTACGGTGAAGAAATCAATCGAGTCGAGGGAGCCAATATGGTTGTCGAGGAAGGTGCGCCAAGTCTGCGAGGGAGGCTTGCGTGGCTTGGGCGGCATGAAGCGGGACACGCTTCGCTCGCTGATGCTGATGCCGAGCTTGAGGATCTCGCCGTGGATTTTCGGAGCGCCCCACAGGGGATTGGATTTGGCCATTTGGCAGATGAGTTGCCTCACCTCCTGGGAGATATCACCCTCGGCTGGGCCACGAGCGCGACTTCCACCGCCAGAACAAGCGGAAGCCGGTCCGGTGCCAGCGGACCACGGTGTCTGGCTTGACAACGACAAGCACATCCGCCCAGCGAGACCAGAGCCGGGAAAGCACGAGCCAGAAGGCGCGGTCACTTTTGTGCAGGCGAGGGCGGGACGAGGTGCGCTGGAAGTTGGCCAGCTGCTGGCGCAGGGCGAGGTTTTCGATTGCGAGGTCCGCGCGGCTGCGGAGGGCGGAGCGCAGCGCTCCAAGGAGGCTGAGGAGCAGGGAACCCACCCGTGTGATTATGCAAGATGGCGAGGCATGGCGACTAGACCCACTGTCCATCATCGCCACCGTGGCAAAACACACGTCGCGGACGACGTCGTGGCGAACCACAGGACGATCGGCTCGTCGATGCGCATGTACCGCGCGAACGCCGCAATCCCGCCCGCGCAGCACGCCCGCCGGGTCGAGGTGCCGTCCGGCTTCTCGCTCTTCCCCGGCGACATCGTCCGCCCGCCGCGGGCGTGGCTCGAGCGCACGGCGAACGTCGTGCGCGTGACCGAGCCCGCGCGCGGCGGGCACTTCGCGCCGTTCGAGGAGCCCGAGATCCACGCGGAGGAGCTGCGCGCGTTCTTCCGCCCCTACCGGGCGGCGGCGACGGGCTGAGGGCGCCGCCGCGTGCGGGCGTGGCTGGCAAGTCTCGCGTGACGGTTAGGCTTCCGCGATCGTGCCAGCTTTGCCAAGATTGTCTGAACACTTCCGGCAAGTTCACGAGCCCACGAGGAACGCCAGGGCCAAACCAAAGCGATAGGTGAAGGCACTGTAGCGCTCCGTTTTGTGGACAGCGGGGCTTGCCACCTGACCATAGGACCATGCGGGGGTGGCAAAGATCTCGAAACGAAACCAGTGGTACACGCGGCCGAAGGAAAAATCGGCACCGAAATCGAAAATGGATGTGCCACTGTCGAGTCCTTCTGGCGAATGGCCGTCCGAGATGGCGGGATTGGCAAAAGTGAAAAGTGGGCCGGCTGCCCACGACAGGGCATCGTAGACAGCCTTGCCGCGATACCAGGCGCCAGCGCGAAGGCCCGACATGACGATGGGCTTGTGTCCTTCGTATTGCGAGGTCCACAAGATGGCATCGTAGTCTTGGAGCGCTTCGTATCCCACGCCAGCCCACAAGTGCTCGGTCAGCGAGAACGCCAGCATCGGGCAGAGGCTGGGGAAACCGTTCGGTCGAACGAAGGGTGGCGTGAGCCGCATCTCGATGCTGAGTTGGGCGGCTTCACTTCTACGCGGGGCGATTCCGACGAGGCCCGAGACCAGGAGTGTGGCGATGATCAGGCCGCGCATGGACGCATCTCGCTCCTATCGCCAGCGACGCCAGCGACGCCAGCAGACCAGGCCGACCATGGCCAGGCCGCACAGGGGCAACACAAGACTGTGTGTCGACCGGCCGCTCCGGCTCACCGAGCAGACGGAGTCGTCGTAGACGTACACGTCTTCCGTCCCGCGATAATCTTGAGCGGCAACCACAGTCAGGCCAACGTCCGGATCCGTCGACGCTGGATAGAAGGAAAGCGTCAACCGGGTCAGGC
Organism: Myxococcales bacterium; assembly: GCA_003158735.1. Classification (GTDB taxonomy): domain Bacteria; phylum Myxococcota_A; class Polyangia; order Fen-1088; family Fen-1088; genus Fen-1137. The sequence continues at coordinate 6,787 of PMLB01000258.1, forward strand.
GATCGCCAGCCTCGGCTAAGCCCGAAAACGAGGGGACGTCCCCGGCATTGATGGCGCCCGAGTACATCAGCACGCGATTGCTATTGCTCCCGTCCGAGAACGCCAGCTGCACGTCACCGTGAGTAATGCCGAATATTCGCCACGAGAACCCGGAGTTGGAGGAGCTGCCGGCGCTTGCCATGCGCGAGGGCACGACCGGCGCCGGGGTAGGGAAGGACAAGGCGACCGGGCCCAAGGCCCGGCAGATCGTTCCGCCGTCGGGCGCCGCTGCTTGGCTGATCCGGAAGGCAACGAAATACCAGCCCTTCTGCACGTAGTAGGAGAACACGTCGGCAGACGCGGTCGAATACGGGTAGCCGTTGGCGGTTAGCCAGTCGGTGAAGGACGACTCGGTGTCTGCCTTGAGTTCTACCCAGTCGAGAAAGCCCACCTGGCCGCTGGCGACCACCGTGGTGTCCTCCGTCGGACCTTGCACCCCGCCGGATGTGGACCCGCCGCCAAGGGCGCAGCCGTTGTGTTCATTGACTATCTTCTTCGTCGGTTCGGACAAGGCGGCTGCGGTCGTGAAAGCCTGCTTGTCGGTCAGCGATGGGTTCTGCGACAGGGTCGCGGGCACGGGCAGGATCAGGCCGAAGTCGGTGGATGTGCCGCAGAAGATGGGTTGGAACACGTAGGTTTCGACGTTGTCCTTCCACACCAGGATGATGTCTTGGTGGGGATCGATCGTGACGCTCGGGCCGAAGGCAGCGCCACAGGCAAAGGCCGCAGCAGCCCCGAGGAGCACCGCCGCGCCAGCCGCGAACGCGAACAAGCGTTTCATGGCAGCACCTCCGCGTAGGCACAGCGGAAGCCGACGTTGGGCGCCCACGAGGCCGGCAGGCTCGGTTTGCGACAGCTCGTGCGCAGCGTGCTCTCCCCACTCACCCAGCAGCCACCGCGCATGACCTTCAAGCTGCCTTGCGCTGGCCCCGTTGGATCCTGAACCGGGCTGGTGCGGTAGTACGCGGCGTCGTACCAATCCGCTGTCCATTCCCACACGTTGCCCGCCATATCGAACGCGCCGTAGGGGCTCTGGCCCGCTGGCCGCCGGCCCACGCGATCNNTTCGAGCAATCGGGCGGGCTCTCGCCCCAGGGGTAGGTGCGCGGAATCTCGCTCCCGGCTGCGGCGCGCTCCCACTCGGCCTCGGTGGGTAGTCGTCCGCCGACGAAGGCGCAAAAGGCCTGCGCTTGCTTCCAGGAGACGAAGATCACTGGATAGTCTGCGAAGGTCGGATCGTCGAAGTAGTGCGCCCGAGTGTTCGAGCTGGACAGAGACGGCGCCGCACAAGCCCCGGCACGCACGCACGCCTGATAGCGGGCGTTGGTGATCTCGTAGCGATCGAGGACGAATGCCGAACCCGTCACGCGGTGAACCGGCTTCTCGTCGGCGGCTCCTGTCTCGCTTCCCATCAGGAACGAACCCGCAGGCACGTGCACGGGGCTTGCGTCGAGAGCCGGCGCCACGCAGCCAGGCGCCTCGTCAACCAGGCCATTGCAGTTGTCGTCCTTGAAGTTGCAGATTTCGACCGCGCCGGGATGGATCGCGGGATCGCGATCGTTGCAGTCATTCCCGGCAGCGCAGCCGATGCCATAGCCGTCCCCGTCGAGATCGGTGCAGCCCGAAGCCGCCACGCCGCCGAGCGAGCCCGCTCTGGCGCCAGACCGCGCGAGCAGGGCAAACCCGACGACTCCCGCCCCAGTCACAAGAACTGTCCAAAGCAAAGGTAGTTGCTTCATGGTCTGTATCCCCCTCAAAGAAGACGACCATATTGCCACCGAAGCCGGGCGGATGGCGAAATTCGGCAATCGGCGCGCAAGCGCTTGACGTTACCCAAGGGGCGGAAATCGGCTCACGCTGCGATTTCGCATTTCCGGGGCTTCAGCGCAGGGTTGACCGCCTTCCGGGCCCGAAAGTGGGTGCGTGTCGCCGGGCGGCTACTTCCTCTGCCCATCCTCGCCCTCGCCATCTGGAAGGCCAAACCATGGAACGCGGATCTGTCGCACGCATCCTGGCATCCGCTGGCTGGCGCACTGGCAATCAACCTGCTTGTCTATCTGCCCATCCGAGCCTTCCGGTGGCGCGTGGCGCTCACGGCGCCTTCGCCCTTGCCACAGATCCTCTTTGCCATGCTAGAGGGGTTCTTCATCGGTGCGGCCTTTGGATTTGGAACCGGAGATGCGGTGCGCTCGGTGCGCTTACGAAAGCAGGCGGTAGCACCACGGAGTCGAACCCGATTTAACAGGAAACCGGCCTGACCTGTTAAACGCGCTCTCTGGCTNNGTGATCTCTGCGAAAGCCACCACCGTGGGCACCGGCCCAGCCGACTCGCGCAGCTGCCCGCGAATACAGGCCAAGAAGCGCGATGCCTCGCCGGGGCACCGCAGAGCCGCAGTTAAATCGCAACCCCACCGAAGTTGGTGGGGGACATGGGGTGGCTCCGGAGGAGGGATTCGAACCCCCGACCCGGCGGTTAACAGCCGCCGGGTATGAAACCGAATTCCCGTGGAAGATCGCCAGGTTGGTCCATCTGACAAGATCCCCGGTGGGCAAAGGTTGGGCTAAATCGCCTCCACCATTCGTCGCGCCCGCCGACGGCCGGGACTTCGCTCCGTCGCCGTTCCGCGAGTCGGCCTTTCCACGTCACTGGGCAGTCTGCACGGTGGCCGACACAAACGATGATGCGGGTATTTCCGCACCAAGGCTGTACAGTGCGTAGCCACTTGGAGCCGCAGCTTTGCTGCAAGAAGATGGCGTGCCAGAGTAGGCAGTGCCGGCAAATAGTGGTCCAACCTGGTAGGCAACATATCCGGTCGACTGGCAAGAACCGGGTATATATGGCGTTGCTATAGAGACTGTGTTCGGGACCGTGCATCCGGTCCCCGTATAGGCGCGGACAAGCTGCTGCGTGCATCCCGCGTCGGCGTAGTCGGTAATTGTCACCATTATTGTAGGCAGGCAACGCTGAACCTGGTCTGCGCCGGGAATGAAAACGCACTTCTCGCCTCGTTGGGAATCGTACCACTGGTTCGGGGGAAAATACTTGGAGCCATCTGCGCCAGCGTAGTACATCGACTTGAGCCGAGACCCGCTCTGGGTAGACTGTGCTTGCGCGTCGGGAACCGGATTGGTGAGCACGTCGAGAACTCTTGAGACATCGAATCCGCCAGGCCCCGAGACATCGAGTCCGCCGGGCGCCGACACATCGAATCCGCCAGACGTTGGGACATCGGCCCCGCCTGGCGCCGCGACGTCGAACGTCCCGCCATCTCGCACCGCCGTGCTGGTGCCAGCTTTTCCACAGGTCGCCACAACAACGTAGACGAGGATCGATCCGCCAAGAATCCGCAAGGTCTCTCGCACTCTCATGGTTTGCCTCCTATTGCCGAAGGGATGGGCGCTTCTGACGATCGGCCAGAACCGACACGCTTGCAACGCCCATGACGGTCCGGGCCGTAGTCAGGTAGTGCCGAGTTCATGGGCCCTCGCGCGGCTTGCCTGACTTCGGCACCTATCGGTGGGCAAGCCATATTTCTTCAAGGAGATTGCTCGTACTCCTCGGTGAGCACGGTCAGGTCGTGGTCGGTGAGGCCGACTCCGCACCTCTTGCCATTGATGTCCACTGACTGAACGGTATTTCGAGAGTCCTTCACGCCGGCGAAGTCCCTAGTGGCCGTGAGAGTCAGAGGCGGAAGGTGTGCCCATTCCTGGACGCGAGTCGAGTCGTGGAACATCCCGGCGGTCGTGGAGGTGACTGCCATCTGCCCACCACGGCCCTTGTAGTATTGCACTTCGACGGTGATGCCCTCGCCCACATCGAAGAACTCGATTTCCCGGTTGTTCTCTCCCGGCTTTCCGAGGTACTTCCGGATCGCCTGCCGAGACTTCCCAATGATTTTCGTGGCATCCACGTCGACTGATGGCAGCGGCAGCGTGGGAGCTGCGGGCACCGCTGCGACGGGCGGAGGTGTCGGCTGCTGCGGTTGATGACGATCTGCGNNTGGCTCATGGATTCCCGTCACGGAAAACGTCAGAACGTCCAAACCCAGCTCTTGCTATAGCCATCGGCGGCAATGACCCGTTTGAAGCCTCGCTTCTGGATCTCGTCGAGAAGATCGCCCTTTTGGAAGTTGTGGATCCATACTTCGTCGAAGAGCACGAACGTGATCTGAAGAACTGTTGCGTCCGGGCCGGATGCACGCACCGTGATGTTCAGCCCATCGTCGTAGAACTTGTCTTGCAGGAGCTTCGCGTATAGACGGCGCGTCACCCCACCCATACGGCGGTTCTCGGCATCGGCGGCACGACGAACCTTCTTCGCGAGCGGGACAAGACTCTTCGTCAGTTGGTCGACCTTGGCACCCGCTGCCCCGTTCCTCTTGGCCACGGACAGCGCTTCCTCGGCAGCTTCGATCGCCTTCAGCGCAGCAGGGGGATCGGATTTCAGTATGTCACTCGCTTCCATGATCTTCTGTGGAAGTGAAGCCAACGCCATCTCGCGCGCCGCTGTCTGTCGCACCTCCTCGATCTCGCCGGAACCCCCAAGCCGCGGCGCTCGGGTGGCCGATGGAGGTTGCGATAGTTGCATCTCCGCGATTTCGCCGGAACCCCCACCCCCAAGCCTTAGCGCCCGGGTAGCCGACTCCAGTGCAGCCCCAAACTGTCCCAACGCCAGAAGGGACTTGGCCTGCCCTCCGAAGCCGTCAGCACATCGCAGGGCCACGTCGCTCTGCAGATCCACAGAGGGGCCAGCCCCGGCGAGCGCTCTGCTAACATCCGAGATCGCGCCACAGGCAGAAACGATCTGATCTGGCGATGCCGTCCAGGGCAGGGCCTTGAGCGCCGCAAGCGCGTTGAGTCGCTTCTCCTCTTCCGCGTGTTTGTTGCGATCAGTCTGCTCTTGGGCAGGGTTGGTGCATCCCCAAGCGAGAATTGCCAGAAGCCAAGATGCGAACGGCAAGCCGCCACGCTGGCGGTTCATGCGTCCTATGATCAGGCACCGTCGCAAGGTGGGATCTGCACTCACGCCTTCAGCGGAATGTCCGAACCACAGTTCTTGCACTTGGACGCTCCAGGCACTACGACGCCCTTGCATTGTGGGCACTTGGGTTGCTTATTCGGCCCCACCGCTATCGCCAGCCATCCGAGCGGTCCCGCCACCAACCCTAGCATGAAACCCGCCGTTGGGCGGCCCTTGTGCTTGCCGATCGCGAGGCCCACCGCAGCCGAGATCAGGCACGCGATCAGAACTTCCCACAGGACAAGGACATCGTTTGTCATCTTCTAGATCCCTTCGCCAGTTTTCTCGACGGCGTCTGCGCCACTCCCGAATACCGCCCGGAGATGATAGTCCGTTATAGCGGACTCCGTCAAGGCGGACAGCCCCTACCGTGGTCGTCAGCGAGACCACCGTGGACGAACTGCACCGGAGGGTAGCCCGACACATCCGGGAACGAGCGCAGGGGAAGAATATCCCCCTGTCGCACCTGCCTGACCGGGCGGCCGTTGCACGCTCGCACTTCTGGGAGGTTTTGGGCGGCAGAAAGTCGCCGACGTTGAACTGGCTCGGCCGGATCGCGACAGCGCTCGAAGTTGATGCCGCGGAACTTCTAGCACGCGATCCGAAGAACTCGCGTGCTCGTTCGTGAGAGGCATTCCCACGCGACCCGGCTCCATTCGTCGGCAGAGGTCGTGGGCACCGCTAGCCGGCCTTCGTCTCGTTCGTGAACGGCACCAACTGGCCCGCCGTTTCCACAGCTACCGGCTCGGCCGGCGCCGGTAGCGAGTCCATCGCCGCCCGCAAGTCCGCAGAGCCGAGGTGGGCATACCGACGGGCCATGACGAGCGAGGAGTGGCCGAGAACATCCGCCACCACGTCAAGCCCGGCGCCAGCTCGGCGAAGGCGCGTGGCCGTCGTGTGCCGCAGATCGTGAAAGCGGAAGTCATCAAGACCAGCATTCTTGACGGCCCGGCCGAACAAGACCCGCACGCCGTCGCAGGTGTAGCGCTGCCCCTTCCCATTCGAGAACACAAACGACCCGGGAGAGCGCGCCATCGCTTTCCGCAAGACCGCTGCCAGGGCCGCGTTGACGTAGACCCGGCGCACCTTGTTCGCCTTTGTGGTCGTGAGAGTGATCATCCCGGCCGAAAGATCCACCGCGTCCTTCGTCAGCGACACGACTTCGGCCTGCCTCATGCCCGAGAGCAGGGCCGTCAGCACAATGGGCCGAATGCCCGGCGACAGGTTCGCCAGCAAGCGGGCTTCCTCGTCGGCCGTCAGGTAGCGCACGCGGCCCGGCGGCTCTTTCAAGTGCGGCACCCCTTGCACGGCCCGCGCTTGATCCGTAGTCACCATTCCCCAAGAAGCGAACAAACCGAAGGAGTGGCCGAGAACTTCGAGATCCCTGTTGACAGTACCGGGTGCGGCCTCTGTTCCCGGCGGCGTCGGCTTCGTCCCGTCGGCCTTCGCCTTCCCGCCGCGCAGTTTGTTGTGCAATCGGTCTCGCTTGAACTTCTCTACGTGGAAGGGTGACACCTCGTTCACGCTGCGATCCCCGATGCCTGAAAGCAAGCGAGCGCATGTCGCTGCCCGTTGCCTCGCTGCCTTGGGCCGGTTCGACTCGCACCACTTGGAGTATTCGGCGAGCGCCTCGGCCAGCCGCCGGGGCTTGGCCTTCCGTGGGTCGAACCCGCCAGCCAGTGCCGCGTCGAGAATTTCGCGCGCTCGCGATTTTGCCGCAGCAGCGGACAGGCCCGCCGGCAGATTCTCCCGGTAGCGACGAAATTCGCCCGTGCCAGGTTCCCGCCATCGAAGGTCAAGCTGCCATCGCTTGCCCATGCGAAACAGCCCGCGCACACCCGATGTGCTCGCCCGCGCCACCGTTACCGCTCCTTTTCGATGGCTTGCAGACCAGTCAAGAGGGCAATGCGGATCGCATCGGTGCGGGTGACTTCGAGTCCGGGCCGGGAGAGCTTGGCCGCGATCACGTCCAGGCGGGCTATCAGTTCCGGGTCCAGCCGGACGGCGGTTTGCACGGTCGGTCCCTTTTCCTTCGCGGTCTTCGTTTTGCCCATGTCGTGTTCCCTTTCGTCTTCCAGGTAGCTTCCGAGACGTTCCCGCGCCTCGGGTGAGGTGAGTTGAGGCCAGCGCTTCACGGTGGCGTCCAGGCCGGCCAGGCCCCGCCGGACGGCGGCCACGTCAACCATACGCCTCTTGCCGCTCATGCCGCCAGCCGCGCAATCTGCGTGAGCGCGAACGGCCGCCCCACGCGGGAAACTATGCCCCGCCGCTCGCACTCGGCAGTCACCGCTCGCAGCGACAGACCCGCCGCTCGCAGCCCGCGGATCTGCCCGATGACTGCTTGCTCGGCCGCATTCTCGGCCAGGTGGACGCCATCGGCCGCCATCTCGTAGCCGTAGGGGATTCCGCCGATGCGCTCACCCCTGCCCCGCTTCACGGCCAGGGCGGCCCGCGTGCGGGACTTGATGACACCGCGCTCGTAGGCAGCGAACACATCCACGATCCCGCGCATCAACTGACCTTCCGGTCCCGCGCCATCGCTCGCCCCGTCGGCCGTGGTGACTACGGCGCCACCGCGGACGGCCGCCTGTTCGACCATAGCCACGATCACGGTGTCCCTGGCGATGCGGTCACGCTTCGCCGCCACCAGCAAGCCCGCCCCGTTCTCACGAAGGGCGGCCAGGGCGGCCAGCAAACCGGGGCGCTTCTCGGCTGGTGTGGCACCGCTCACCCCGTTGTCTGCGAAGACGGCCGCGACGCGGACACCGCGCGACTGTGCCCACTTCTCGATTGCGGCCCGCTGCGCCTCCGGCCCGAGGGACTGTTCGTCCGTGCTGACACGAACGTAGCCGACTGCCACCGTGGGATCGCCTGCCTTGATTCGCTTTGCCATGGTTTCAGTGTATACCACTGGTTTCTGTCGTCAAGTACGAAAGCGCATCGGTGTACACAAGCCGAACGGTTCGTGTACAGCGGGACAAGTCATCGGGCTAGCTTCTCCAGTATTCCCCGAATTTCGGCGTCAAAACCCGATTCCGGCGCTGGCGGTGCCATTCTGGCCATCACGCGGCCACCAGGTGTGGGTCAGTCATGCTGCTCCCCGGGGCTTCGCCTTCGGCGTCTGGCCGCCGAAAGCTATCTCCCGCTGCGTGGGCGGCCCGCTGGCGCGCGTTTGCGGCGTCGGTGGGTGCTGGGGCCTCGGAGGCTCGTTCGTCGGTTTGCTCACCTTCACGGCCACCTCATCCACGACCTTGGCCCATGACTGGTGCGCGTGTTCCGGCGTTTCCAGGGCGGCGCGCACGACTTGGGGAAGCCCGGCCGCCTCACGCTGCAGGTGGGGCGCGAGGCGGTTGCACTCGGCTTCCACCTGGCCCTCGAAGTCGTGCTCGCGCAAGATGGCGTCTTTCACGTCCGCGGCGACTTGCGCGCGGGCCTGTCGCTCCAAGTGCTCGGCCAGCACTTCGGCGGGCGGTATCAAGCGCCCCTGGCCGTGCTCTGCCATCTTGCCGTCAAGCCATGCGATGAGCTGGGGCGTGGTCATGGCGTTCAACTCGATTCGATGGCTCTGCAGCCACTCGGCCCACTTCTCGCCGTCGTCTCGCTCGGACACGTAGCGCGCGACGGGCTGGCGGCCCTTGTGTTCCGGCGACTCGACAGGCAGGCCCAGGGCGACGCCTTCCCAGGGTTCTAGGCCGAGGTTCACGATCTTCACGTTGCGGGCTGGCCGCGCCGCCGTCTCTTCCTGCAACGCTTGATAGATCATGGTTCCTGCGGCGTCCGCATCGTGCGCACAGAAGAACGTCAGCGGCTCACCCGTCGTGCCCAGCAAGTCGATCACGTCCCGCGCCGCTCGGCTGGCGAAGCCCTTGGCGGACATAAGGGCGCAGTCGTGGCGCTCGGGCCAGCGGGCTTGCCGCAGAATGGACACCACGCCTTCTTTCTCGACATAGGCCATCTTGTTGAACCTCCAAGCGGGCCGCTCGTACCCGTCCACCGCGCGCGTGCCTAACGGTATCTCTTGCTGAAGGTGAGGGTGATACAGCGTGCCCCTTGGGTCGCGGAACATGCCGGGAAGGGGGCCGTGCTCGGTTTCGTAGTCGCCCACCACTGTTGAGAAGTTCCCGTAAAGCAGTTCCTTGTTGCCGTCGGCGACCATGGGCCGCACCACGTAGAAAAGCTGGCGGATCGAAAACTCAAACTGCCCGTCGCCGCTGGCCTGCTTGACGGCTTCGTCCAGGCTGGCTTCGATGCGGGCCTTTTGACTGTCGCCCCGCCCGTCATTGCTGCCATAGATGCGGCGAGCGCAGCGGGCGGCCTTCTCTACCACCTCCCTCATCTCGTTCCCCATCGCGAGCAAATCGGGCGTCTTGCCGTCGTTTATGATCGGCATGTAGGGCGTGGTCACGTTCACCCGGATTGCCAGCGGCGCGCGGCCTACCGTGAAAGCGTGCTTTAGGCCGCAGCCGAAGACGCCAAGGGTTGTCCTTTCCCGCTGGCGCTGCACACTCACCGCCGCCGTCGTGGGGGTGCGGTTGATGTTCACCTGCAGGGAGTCGTCCCAGCTCGGCATGGCCCACGCTTCGAGCACGAAGGGGATAAGCGCCGGCAGTGAACGGCGCGACCGATTGGCGGTGAGGGTGCCCGTCGTCTTCGCGTAGCCGCGCGGAAAGTCGTCCGCCTTACCCACGCACCCGAGACGCGCGGCCTGCACTTCCTTCGCGCCGCCTCGAAGGGCGGCAAGTAGTTTCTTGGCTTCCTTGCGAGAGAGAGACCTGCACGCACGGCCGCGCCAGCGGGACGCCTCACCCGTCAGGCCAGCGGAGCACCCGTCAAAATCCGTGGCCAAGTCCCGCACCGTCCGCACGCCGGCCGCCTGTAGCAGTTCAAAGAACGTGTCGGAGTCGTACCAATGCGCGGACGTGTGCCCTGTGTAGGCCCGGCCGTGGCCCGCGAGCGCAACCGCCCGCCGGGCCAGCCCCAAGGCTTCATAGTCGAAGCCGCCCGCCGGCCAGGGGCCGTCACCTAACCAGACTTCAACCCGCGTTCCCTTCCGGCTGTAGGCGCCCGCCCGCTTCGCGGTCGTGGTGCCATCGTCATGGAAGTCGAGCCGATAGCGCGTGCCCCCTGTGGCGACGAACAGGCGCCCGCCTGTCGACAGCACGGCGCCGCAGACCACGCGAAGCCCGTTTCCAAGGGCGCCACGGGAAGGCAACCGGATCAATTTGCTCGAACGCAACGGACGCCTCACACAGAACAGACCAGCCACGCCAGCGGCGCCGCCCGCGATGCCCGGCCCGGCATCTTCCACGAACAGGCCGCCGTCAGGTAACAGGCCCACCTGGCACGCGTCGGACACGTCAAGGCCGTTGTCTGCAAGTTCCTTGGCAACCAACCGGGGAAGGTCGCCCTTCGCGACGCCGGCTTTCTGTCCAAGCGTCTCGGGGTTGCGAAACAGGGTCCAGTCATCGTGCTCGAACATGGGGCAGGGCGCGGCCTGGCCCTCCTCGGATTTCAAAGAACGCTCCGCTTTTGAAGTCCGTGAGCAAGCTGAAAAGCCTTCACGTTTTGCCGTTTTTTCAACTTTTGCCATGAGGTCACGGCATTACTTGCTCGGAATCACGCCCACCTGTGGCTGCGCCTGCGGGTGCTGCAGTCTCTGCACGGGTTGCGCCCAGGGCATCGGAACACTGGACAGTACGGGCGCGGGCGCCGGCGCGGCCACCGCCTCGATGGTCGCGAGCCCAGCCGGCGGCACAGCGGGCGCCACGGGCGGCGCTCCCACCTCTATCGCATCGATCGGGCGAGGCCCGGCCGCCTCTTCCGCCAGGATCTCATGGGCGATGCGGGTGGCTCGCACGAACCGCGCCGCCATCTCCGCGGGTGACAGGTTCTCCGTTTGCGATCCTTCGAGGCGTTCCACCCGGTCGGTCAACTTGTCGACTTCAAGAACGCGAAGGCCGATTTCCAAGATGGCCCGGCACGCACTGACCCGGGGTCCTTCTGCCGGCTTCTTGCCGCTCGCGATTGCTCGAAGTGCCTTTGCCGCCACCGATGCCCCCTGGCCGAGCGATAGGGTTCCGGCCTGGACTGCTTCGCGAGCACGTTCGCGGATCGCTGCCTGAACGTCGGCCCGCTTGCGCCACCGTCGCGCGGTGTTGTAGGCCACGCGTGCCCCCTTGGACGCTTCACGAATCGTCTGCCCCTCGGCCAGCTTTTCGATGAACGCCAGCTCTCGGGCGTTGAAGACGTCGTCACCGTCTGGCGGGCTCTTGTCAGATCGCCCACTTTCGACCACATGCCGGGTAGACGATTCGTCACCTTCCACGCTGCTCCCCTTCCCGCTGCACTAGCTCGCGCAGCTCGGCGACCGTGTGGCCAGCAACCAGCCAGTCGGACACGTCGCCATGCTCGGCCAGCCCGGGCAGGTCCACCGCGCGAACCGATGCCGCCGCGCCTGCCAGTGACCGCGCCACGTCCGCGGCGTGTTGCCTGCCCACCTCGTCGTGGTCGGGCAGGATTGCCACATGTCGGCCGCGCAGGGTGGCGCTGTACTCTGGCCGCCACTTACCCGCGCCGCCGGGGTTCGTCGTGGCGGTGAGTCCACCGCGCGCGAGGTTGTCCGCGTCCTTCTCACCTTCGACGAGGAAGACGGTTTCCGATGGATCGGCCGCCAACAGCTCGGGCAGCCTGTAGAGTACGCGGCGCACGCCTTCGACATCCCAGATCCACCCGTCGCGACCGTCGGGGCGTCGCTGGCGAAAAGTCTTTCCGTCGGGCGCCGGAGTGCGGACCACCTGGAAGAGCAGCTCGCCGCCCTCGTCCCGATAGTCGTAGAAGGTGCGCTCGTCGGTCCAGGAGGGCGGTCCGATGAATAGATCGCGCGCAGTCAGCCCCATGGCGCGGAGCATGTCGGCCAGCTCACAACCGCCGTGGCAGAACAGGAGCGCTCGGCCGTCCTTGCCCTCACCTATGGCGAGCGATGCGTGCCGATCATCGTGCGCCGGGCACCGGGCGCTCCATCCTGTGCCGGAGGGTCGGACACCGCGGTCCGCGAGTGCGGCCAGGACGCGGTCAACAGGCGCGGTCATCGGCTGCGCCTCTGCACCTGCCGTCGGAACACACCGGTTCCCATCCACTCCTCGCCCGGGTCGGGCTCGGCGGGCTCGCGCGCACGCTCGGGCCGCTGGGCCTCCCTATCCGTCTGGGGTGGTGGATCGATCTGGGTCGGACTCCCCGGAGTCGGACTGTGCAGAGTCGGATCGTCTGAGGGGAGAGCCTCCCCTGCCGCTGCGCTGGCCTCCGGTACGTTTCCCCTCCCTACGTCTCCCTTCCCCTCCTCTCCTCTCCCCTCGGCGGGCCGCTCCCCGGACGCCCCCCCGGCATTCTCCCCGGCGTCCCCCGCGGCATCGTCCGCAGAGTGTCGGATCCGTCGAGTCCGCACCTCACCCCAGACGTCGTATCCGTCGACGAGTAGATCGTCACCCTCCCACGCGGCCAGGCCCACCCGCACCACGCCATCAACGGCCAGCCGCGTAGTGTCGCAGCTCGACAACCAAGCACGTCGGGACCACAGCCGGCAACCCACGACACGCGCGCGGCCGAGCGGGCGGTGTCGTGTCACGCGCTCGTCGGGCACCCCCGCCTCCACGTCCGCAGCGTAGGCTGACACGCGCGCCCACGTGCCGATCACCGCATCCGATGCGCCCGCAGCGGGTGGAGTGCGCAGCCACGCACGGTGGACAGCGTGGAACTTCACCGGCACGCCTCCCGTGCCAACGGGTGCATTCTAGCCTCCACAAACGCCTCAAAGTCCGCAGCGCGGACGCGTGGATAGCGCCCGACCCGCACAAAGGGCAACTTTCCGCAGCGTCTCCACCATGCGACAGTGGCGACCGGCACCACCAACAAATTGGCGATCTCTGCGTCGGTCAAATACTCCCTGGTCGATGCCGTCCGCGCCGTGCTGTTCATGTCCCGGTCGTACCACCGCGGACCGCCACCGAACGGCATTCAATTAGGGCGGATTCTGGATTTGCGTGCCGATCTTCGTTTCCGCTTTTGTATATCCGCCAGTCCCTCGTTGAAGCGTTCCACTCTGCGAACCATTGCGCGGATCGCCCGCTTGAGCGCGTCGAACGATTCGCGACGGACGCCCGTGAGAAATAGGACCGCAGCGATGGCGTCTGCACCCCAGACGATGCGCCTGGCCTGGGCCGCCTCAACCGCGGCGGCCGGTGCATTCGTGAGCACCAGCATCCCCGGCACGAAGTAGCCTGGCGGTTTCTCGTCGATGCTCCCTCGCAAATCCCAGTCCACGGGGCGGCCACGGCCTAGCTTCGGTGGTCCCACCCTATCATGTAGCCGCGCCTTCTCGGCCAGCAGTTCCGCCAAGATTCTCTGGCGGACCTGTTCAGCTTGACCATTGCTGTTCAGATCCTCGGTCCTGAGCACCACTCGGTAGAGCTTGTCGATGGTTTCCAGATCGCGCTTGTCTCGCAACCAATGCTCCGAATGCCTGTACCTCTCAAAGTCGGTGTGCCGCTTCCCGAAGGCGAGCACGAAAGCAAGATGCCGCTCGTCGGCGAGATCAATGCGCGCCTCTTTCAGCGTATCGAGGGCACGATGTAGGTCAGGCCATCGCTTCGACTCGTCGGCTTCGTTCATCCACCACCACGTGGTCGCATTGGCTGCCGCACCCATCCGGCGAAGGAAGTCAGCCTTCGTGCGCGGCCTCGCGGTGGCCTTCGAGCGGGCTTTCATGGCGGGGAATTCGGCGGGCAAAGGATGGGCAAAACATCCCCATTTTGCCACTTCCAGCCGCTTCTTGCCGCGTATTCACCGCGGCGTGCGAGAGCGCGAAAAGAGCTGCATTCTCCGTCGAGAAACGCGAATTGTATGGGGCTCCGGAGGAGGGATTCGAACCCCCGACCCGGCGGTTAACAGCCGCCTGCTCTGCCGACTGAGCTACTCCGGAATGTGGAAGGCGATGATTATGGGCAGCCGCGCTTTGAGGTCAAGCAGTTCGCGACGGCGACGGTACGATAGCCTCGTGACGCGGTTCACTTTCCTGCCGGCCCGTTGGGCGGCGGGACAGCGTCTGCTGCATGATGCGGCACCATGACCGGACCGCTGGGCGGCCGCCATTTCAACACGCGGACCGCGTTTTCGAAGTAGATCTTGCGCAGGATGGCCTCCGGCAACCCCACGCCGTCGATCTTCCAGCGTCCCTGGATGGGCGTGGGACTCTCGAACTGCTTGTCGCGCGTCTCGAAATAGCGCCAGGTCGAGGTGAAGTAGCGAGCCTCGTCTTCCAAGGTGGGCGGGTTGGCGCCGTTCGAGCCATACATCATGCCGTCCTGTTCGGCCGCCACTCCCAGGTCGGTGCCGAACAGGATGCGATCCTGATACTTCTCATAGAAAAGCCGCATTTTGGCTGCATCCTGGCGCCCAATCTCGGGCACGCGCGCGGCGGTGTCGATGTACAGGTTGGGGTACTTGTCGAGCATCTGTGCCACCCGATCCGGATCCTCGGGATCGTTGCCGAAGTGCACCCCGATGAAGGTGGTCTTGGGGTGGCGGGCCACGCGCCGCTCGAAGGCCGCGTACAGCTCTTCCCACGAGGGCACCGGCTGACCGCGGAAAGACCACTCCGGGTGCGCCTGCAGCTCGTCCCAGCGTTCGTTCTTGGCGTCGGCAGGCTGCCAGAAGGCTTTGGGATCGCCGGTGTGAATCGCCACCGGCATGCCCAGCTCGCCCGCCTTTTCAAACAAGGGATCCAGCCCCGGGTCGTCTACCGGAAGCACGCGCTTGCCGTCGGGCGCGGGATAGCCGAGACCCAGGCCCTTGGGGATCTTCAGGCCGATGGCACCGAGCTGTTTGGACAGCACCAGCTCCTCAGCCATGACGTTGCCGTAGTCGGCCCGCACGCCCTGATTGGCCATGCGCAACGCCTTCATGAAGCCGGCGTTGGCGAAGACAGCGATGCGTCCCCCCGAGGCGCGGGCCGCGGCAAGCTGGGTTTCCAGCGCGTGGTGCGGCGGGCCCGGGCTCATGCCCGACAGGTTCACCATGCCGGCGATGCCCCAGGTCTCCATGATCTGCAGGGCGCGCTCGACGCCATCCGGGCTGATGTGAGTGTGCACATCGATGCGGGCGAAACGCGCTGCTCCCCGCTCGGTCGCCGCGGACTGCTTCTTCCCTCGCCACTTGTGGGCCATGGTCCCGGCCACACCCAGAGCACCCAGCGCCGACAACAGCAGCACCACACCCGCCACGCCCCACGCCGACCGCCGGGAACCAGTCATGTTCAATGCATCCCTACAATTTCTCGGGCGAGTCCGTCGATGGTGTAGGCTGAGCCGCGGGCGCAGCCGGCGACTCGGCAGCCTGGGCCTTCATCTTCTTCAACTTGGCGAACACGCCGAGAGTTTGCGTGTTGCCGTCTTTCACCCAGGAACTCGAGGGGCTGACGCTGCTCTCATACGACAGATATCCGGGCTTGCGCACAGTCACCGTGTGAGGCTTGTCCATGTCCAAGATGCGCCGCTGGAAAGGCGTCTGCCCCATGGGCTCGGCGTCGATGAGAACCTGCGCTCCAGCCGGCAGGGACCGCACTTTGACCAGATACACGGTCTCGCTCGGTCCGGCGGAACCTGGCGCGCTGGGCGGCGGGGAAGATGCGGGCCTGCTCGCCGTCTTCTTGGCCGATCCCGCCGCCGGACCAGGGTGCTTGGCAAATTCGTCGGCCTCAACCGGCTTCGCGGCCTGAACTGGCTTCGCAACTTCAACCGGTTTCGCCGCCTCGACCACCTCTGGCTTGGACTTGCTTGGCGCTGCCGTCGGCTCCGGGGTCGGGAGTTTCTCAGCGGGCTTGACCGGCACAGCTTCCACCGGCGGCGGTGTCGGTGCAGCGGCTGGCTGGCTGGGCTCGCCCAGCTTGGGTGCTGCAGGCGCGGCAACGGGAGATGGCGCGGGCTCGGCCGGCGCAGGCGCCACCGGGGTCTGCCACGGCTTGGTCTGCATCAAATAGACTCCCGCAAAAGCCAGTCCTGCCGCCACGATGCCCACCACGATCAGCTTCTTGCCCTGCCCGCCGGATTTCTTGGCCAACAGATCCGGGACGTCCTGCTCGAAAGCCCCATCGTCCCCTAACAACGGACGATCAGCCCCGCCCAAGGCAGGTGCTTCGCCCATGGTTGCTTCCGGCGGAACGGCCGTTTCCTCGGTGTGCTCTGCGGACGTCTCGGCCGGAGCCGCGCCGGCACCGTCTGTCATCTTCATCGCTCGATCAAGCCAACTCTGCCCCGCCGCGGGTGCAGCCGAAGCAGCCGGCCCTGACGGCGGCGGAAGATCGGCGACCGGGGCGCTGCCGCCGAGTGGGAGATCCAGGCTCGCGGGCGCTAACTCGTCGCCCGAGCTCTGGGGCCGGCCCTGCTCGGTGGCAGCCGCTCGCGCGGCAACAGCCGCAGCAGATGGAGCCGTCGCGCTAGCGTCATCACTAATGTCGATGGGTTCGGACCACGACGGGTCCGCCGGGCTGGCAAGCTGAGACTCCGTGTTCGTGTCGTCCAAGGTCGCCTTGGGTGCCGCGTCCTCGGCAGGTCGCTCGCCTGCTGCGGCGCCATGCGCTTTGTCTGGCGAATCAAAGTAGAAGCTGGGCGGCCGGTCAGCAATCTCGGTCTTGCCGCCCGAAGCGAACTCATCGAGCGTGTCGGACGGTCCTCGACCGGAGGGCTGCGCAGCAACGGGCTTGGCTGGCGGCGTTGGGCGGGCCGCCAACGGCGGAGGCGTTGCGGGCCGGGCCGCGGGTCGCGGCGGCTGCGCAGCAGCAGGACTTTGGGCAGGCGTCGCGGTCGGGCGATCCCCGCGCCGGGCCTTGACAGCCAAGATCTGCTGGTGCGTCTGCTGGCTCTCGGGCGCCAGCTGATCGAAACGCACCCCCATGCCGGGAATGCTGCCGGCGCGCGACGGCTCCGGTTCGCGAACCCACACCACCGTGCCCAAGCCCGCCATCAGCGGACTGGCGTCGGCCAGGCTGAAATCGAAATGCAGCAACGACCCGACGGCCAGCGGCTGCTTGGTTCGGATGAAGATGCCTCCCGCGCTCACGTCTGCGCCGTAGCGCGCGACGAAATCATCGAGGCTCGCACTCTTGAACTTAATCCGAAGTGTGATCGGGGTGCCTTCTGGGCTTGACGGCTCGTCCATGGCAGTTTTCCCTAGTCGGGAATCGGTCTGAGGTTACGCTGACCTTGAGTTTCCTTCAATTATTGATTGGTTGCCCACTTTTCCGGCGCGGCGTCCTGCCCGCGATCGGTGTGGGTCTGTTTGCCACAGGCGCGGCGGACGGACGATTTGACATGGGAACCCTCAAAGGGTTCGCTTTGCCCTTCGGCCC
>PMLB01000372.1 GCA_003158735.1 Myxococcales bacterium
GGACCGAGTGAAATTGCGCAGTTGCGAGCGGCCCGAGGCGCGACGAGGGAGAATACTCGACGTATTTGACCGAGGAGCAACGAAGGGACGCGACGCAAATCCGCGATTTCACGACGGGAGGCAAACCGTTCGGTGCTCTAGCTGCGGGCGCCCAGGATTGCCCCTTCGCCGTCTTCGAGTTCCCAAGCTTCGTCGAGATCGCTCTGCGAGCCACGCTCAGAAGCAGGCCCCGCGCCGTCTAGCGCGAGCGGCGGCTAAAGCGGAAGAGCAGTGCGAATGCACCTGCCATCAACCAGGGCGCTGCGTGCTTGACGAGGGCCCCTTTGCCGATGGTGCACGAGCAACCCTCTGCGGGCGGGACGTCCTTTATTATGGCCGTGCACAGGACACATGGGTAGCTGGCCGAGGGCGGACTTGACGAGGCGTCGCGATCCCAGTGCGCATAGTCGAGTCTTTGGCAGGTCGTGTTCTGGCAGGTGCCCGGAACGGCGGTGTCGGTGAGACAGAGCGCGCCGATGGCTTTTCCAACGCAAGGCTCAAGGTTGGGCGGCGCCACGTCGGCTCGGGCGACGCCTGCCAGAAGAAGCGACGAAAGAACGAACGAGCAGAGAAGGAGTCTTTTCATGGTTTGCCTCCGGTTGTGGTTTGCCCCCAAGCCCGCTGCACCCTGGGGAGACACGTGGTGACTCAGCCGGAGCCATTCAACAGCAATGAGCGTTCCAATTCAAGAAAAGTCGGAATCCGACGGTCGCTTCAGCGCTCTTCCCAGACCTCTCCAAGGTACCTCGCTAGTAATCCGCCTTTTCCAGCATGTCGAAGTACGTCTTCTCGCAAGCGCCCAAACCTTCTTCTGCGGCCTTCTTGGGACAGGCAGCGGCGGCGTGCAGACCGAAGGTTTTCGACTCCGCCAGTTGGGTCGAGTAAAGAACCACCGTCCGCTCCCCCTTTTCCGTCTTGAGAGCGACGTTCTTCAGAACAAGATTCTGACCGACAGGGCCGCCGAGGCCCATCGTCCAACTTCCCTTCTTGACCTGGTCCATTGTGGCGCTCGGTGGCGAAAGCTCGATCAGACCACGGGCCGCGATCCTCTGGTTGACGGTGGAACCGTCGTAGGTCTTGCATACCGGGCTTACGAACACCTCGAACACGGGACGGACCCCCTCCACGCTCGCGGCCGCAGACACAACCACGAGATCGGGCCGCTCAAGTGTGGCGCTCCACCCTTTGGGCAAGCGCACCTTGAATCCCCCTCCGGCAAGTTGAATGCGATGTTCGCCGGGATCGTACTGCAAGCTGGGCATCTTTGCCTTGCTGCAACTGGTGCCAGGCAAGAGTTCGGCCCCCACCAGCACGCCAGGCTTTGCCACCGGTACCGGCGCTGCCTGCGGAACGCCTCTTTCCGGTTGCGCAACGGCCCTTTCCTGAAGGCGCGTCTTGCATTCAGCCGCGACCTTCGGCAGGTCGCTTTGCTCGCGCTTGGGTTGTCCGCCCGGCTCGAACATTCCGTCGATGATGCACGTGCATCGATCTTTGCAAGCGACCCTTTGCTCCTTGGTTGGAGACGATGCCTTCTCGATTCTTGAGATGCAGTTCTTGAGGCAAGCCCGCATCCCTTCGTCCCGCGACCAGGACGTGTCCGACTCGGCGGCGACGGCGGACGACACCAGCACCGAATTGGCCAACAGGATGACGATGACGGCTTTGACCACGTTTGCTCCTACCGAGAAGTAGAACCAAACCGCTCGGATGACGCAAGGAAAACCCAGAGAGGCCACGCCACAATTCTCCTCCGTTGGTGGCCACGACATGCGAACCCGTTTGCTCGCCACGCGCATCCACCACGAATGCAGTATAGAATGTCTGTCCGCAGAACTACGAAGGGCGCATGAACGAGAAGTTCCGCCTACACCGGTTGCCAAACCTACAGCGGCTGCCCCGACGGCCAACCGGTCGTCTGCCGCCACGGCAACAGGGCTCACACGATTTCATCTACCGCGGCTGCCAACATCTGGGCCTTCTTCCCCATCTCCGCTGAAGCCGAGGATTGGACCATGCCCAAGCGTACCGGACTGGAAATCAGCTTCTATGCCCTCCTGATCGCGATCGGCGTCCCCTTCGGGCTGCTGGCGTGCGGGCGATCGGGCCTTTCGCCGGGCGACGACGATCCTTGTGGCCATGCGGTTCCTATCAAGGCCATTGCCCCGGGCGCGTGCGTGCTGACGACCGCCGGAGACGTCCGATGCCGGGACTACGGCTTCAATGACGGGGACGCGAGGATACCCGAAATCGACGGGCTCAGTGGCGTCAAGGCCATCGCCAGAGGTGGCGCTCAATACTGTGCACTGATGACGTCTGGTGGTGTCCGTTGTTGGGGACGGAACGAGTACGGCCAACTTGGCGACGGCACTCTTGTGGGTCGCTCGACCGTGCCCGCCAGCGATGTGCTCACCGGTGTCCAGGCCATCGCGCCAGGTTTCTTTCACACCTGCGCACTCACGATATCCGGTGGTGTCCGTTGCTGGGGCCAGAATTCCTTTGGCCAACTTGGCGACGGCACAACAGAGAACCGCTCGATTCCACCTAACAGCGACGTGCTCACTGGCGTCCAGGCCATCGCGGCCGACGATCACACCTGCGTGCTGATGATATCGGGTGGCGTCCGATGCTGGGGCTTGAACCTCTCTGGCCAACTAGGCGACGGCAGCTATGAGCCTCGCTTGGCCCCGCCCGAGAGGGATGTACTCACCGGTGTGCAGGCCATCGCGGCAGGTGGTACACACACCTGCGCGCTGATGACGACCGGCGGCGTCCGATGCTGGGGTTCGAACTCCTTTGGCGAACTAGGCGACGGTACCTCCAAATCCCGCCCGACCCCGCCTACGAGCGATGTGCTCACTGGCGTCCAGGCCATCGCGGCAGGCGCATTCCACACCTGCGCCCTGATGGCGTCCGGCAGCGTCCGGTGCTGGGGCCGGAATTACGAAGGCGAGCTTGGCGACGGCACGGCAAATGGCCGCTCTACCCCGCCCGAGAGCGATGTGCTAACCGGCGTCCAGACAATCGCAGCCCGGGGCTATGTCAGCTGTGCGGTGACAACGACATCAGGCGCACGATGCTGGGGCATGAACTCGAACGGCCCTCCCTACCACATCACACCGATACCCATCTGCCTGTAGTCAGGTCCTGTCCACGTCTGCCGCAGCAGCGGCAGCACCTGGGCTCTCGATCATGGTCACGGCGAAGGTCGCCCGCAGTCCTCGGGATCGCCGCGCAGCTTGCGTAGGCCGTGCGGCAACGCAGGCAAGATCGCTCGCAGGTTCTCGACCGCCGCGCGCTCGGAGCCGGGCAGGGACAGAATGAGGGTCTCGCCGCGCACGCCCGAGCAGGCGCTCTGAATATGTCTCAGGCACCAAATTCGCGGCCCCCAGGCTCGACTCGGGCCAGACCAAGCATGGCGAAGAAGTCCATCAGTCGATAGTTGGCGCGAAAGGTTCGGCCGGCATGAGGTGACTGCGGACGGCGTCGAACAGCAAAACCCGGTGATTCCCCTAGTACCGCCCGTCAGAAGATTGGCCATGAATCGGCGGGCGGCGTACACGTCGATGCGTGATCAATGCGACGCCGCAGTCTGGCTGGCGAAGTCCTGGTCTCGCAACTCACCGCTTTCAAAATGACAACGACGATCCGTTTCCGAAACCCTCTCCCCGACGGGAAGAGGGCTGGGTGAGGGTTACGGAAGGTCAGAAAAGGAGCGCGGTTCCAGGTCCACTCGACGCCGGATGACCCTCACCCGCCGACGCGGACGTCGGCGGCCTCTCAGCCCAGGGCACTTCGGGCCCACCCCACCCGCCTCCAACCCNNCTTCTGACCGGCGGACCTAGCCGACGACGGGCGGGAGCACAAGGTCGAGGTACGGCTTGGCTGACCAGCATCTCGTCAGTGGCGCAACAAACCGAGGCGTTTCGCGTCGCGGGTGCATTCGGCGATGAGTTGATCGGCGTATTGCCGATCTCCGGGAATACTCATCGGGATTTTCTGGCAGGCTGCAAATGACTTTCGCGCCCGAGCATGAAGGCCGCGACGGTATTCGGTCCACGCCCGCTTGTAGAGGGCGCAGGGAACGACTCGCGAAGGCGGAAGCTTGAGCACTATCGCATAGAACTTGTCCGCACCTTTCCAGTCTCCGTCGGCGAAACGCATCTCACCCATCGCAAGGTAGGCGTCGGAAACCAGCTTTGACTTGGGAAAATCCCGAATCAGGCGCTGATACTGTTCGACTGCCAGATCTTCTTTGTCCATGAAAGCGTAGACGGCGCCAAGGCCAAGCAGCATCTCGTCGGTGCGCGGGTTCCCGGGCAGTTTCAGCGCAGCGATGAAGGTGTCAGCAGCCTCTCGCAGAAACGTCCCCGCAGACCGCTCGAGGCGAGCCTGCTTCTCCCGCAGTTGGCTTGCTTGCTCTGGTTCTTGAGCCTGGACCGCCGCCGCTATCCGCCGCTCCAGTGCGAGCGCCTCTAGTCGAACCTCTCGTCCACGTTCCTTGGACAAGTCCGCCGACCCGAAGTAGAGCCCGGGGAGCTCCTCAGGGTTACATGGCGTAGGGTCTTTCAGGCAAGACCGGGCGCGCTGAAGCGCGTACCGTTCCGCTATGTTGCCAGTCGGCCTTTGAATCTTGGGGTGGAACTCCAAGTAATCGCACGAAGCCAGCCTGGGCTCTGGCTGTGCCGAGGCCGCCACGCTCGTCGGGTGCAGGGTCGCCGGACTGACGGCATCTCGGGGCGCTGTCGGAGTCGATACGCCCGCATCCGGTCGGGAGACTACGCCCGCTTCGAACGGCGCTGGCGCGTGCGCATCCATCGCATTCGCCACCCAACCCTGCGCCAAGAGCGGCCCGTTGCCCGCAGCTAGCAGCATCAGCCAGCGCAGCCGGGCGAGCGTCGACGTCAGCAGCGACATTGAAACGATGGTTCCACGCCTGCGCGACGCGTGCAAGCCGTCACCTTGTCGTGATGATTTCGGTTGGGTGCCCAATCCTTTCGAACGGGCTTTCTGCGCGGGAGAGAACCGGCCTGCGTTTCTGAATATGTCTCAGGCACCACACTCGCGGTGGTTGGCAACAACGTGACCTGCGTCGCCGCACGATGCAAGCGAGCAGTGCCAGGGCGAAAAAGATCGCGCGCGCAGGCACGGATGACGGAGCCGTCCTGCACCCGCACCCCGAGCTCTTCCCGGCCACTTCGGGCGAGCCGGGCGCCGCGCCGTCGGGCAACGCGGCCGTGCCGCCGGTCGCCGTGCCACCTCCGCTCGACGTCGAGCCGCCCGCGCCCGTCGAGCCACCAGCGCCC
>PMLB01000010.1 GCA_003158735.1 Myxococcales bacterium
TGCCGGCCATGGAAAAGGCCACCTAGACGCGCTGAAGAACGATAATCCGGAACTGGCCAAGTACGTCGAGAACAACGTGGTTGAGATAGGCCGCGAGTTGGATGGGGTTCAAAGGGTTTCTTGCCCCCTATGCCCGGCCCGTATGCCCGGGGGGCCGAACGCTTGCGCCTCCGCTGGCCGGCCGCTTAGTGCCTACGCCCCTCCCGCGCCCGAAGGGTGGTCCCCAGTCCCTTCAAACGTCCAATAAGATGCTCCCACGTTGCACGAATGTGAGAAGATCCGCCCATCATGGAGGTTCGCACAGTGGGCCGATCTGAACGGGGAGTTCGAGCTGTCGTCATAGCCGTTGTGTTCCTAATCATGGCGGGATGCGGGGGCCGCAGCCCACTGGACCAGGCCATCAGTTCAACGACCGGCTCTGGCGGCCGCAGCGGCCCGCTCGCAGGAGCGAGCAGCAGTGACGACGCCAATCGCTACGGAGGCTCGATGAACCCTGGTTCTGATTCCGCGGCGGATAGCGGACTGAGCGACGCGCGCGACATCCCGGAACGCGATACGGCTGCGAACCGGGAGGTCGGACGCCAACTCGATGCCACATCAGGCAGTGCGCCCGATGCTGGTCCGAGCGATCGAACCGATGCGGCTGAAGCCTCCGGGCGAGACGGCCGGACCGGCGACAGGTTGAGCGGTGCCCCCGACATCCCTAAACGCGAGGCGAACAGCGAGGCTGGGCGCCCACCCGACTCCGTAGCGGACAGCGCACGCGATGCTGGTCAAAGCGATAGTTACGATGCGGCTGAAGCCTCGGAGCGCGGCGTGCTCAAGCTGGTGGCCGGCGGTCTAGGAGGATCCGGTGATCAGGACGGGGTCGGCACTGCCGCCAGATTTTCCACACCCTGGGGTGTGGCCAGTGATGGGGCAGGCAATCTCTTCGTCACCGATTGGGACAACCGCACGATTCGCAAGATCGTTCTCAGCACCGGAGTCGTAACCACCCTGGCTGGACATGCCTGGACCGCACAAGATAACAGTCTGGATGGGGTGGGGACCAGTGCACAGCTCAGGGCCCCTATGGGTATGGCCAGTGACGGCCTGGGCAACCTTTTCGTGGCCGACGCTGTCGACACGATAAGAAAGATCGTCATCGCGACTGGAGTGGTCACCACCCTGGCTGGATCCCCAGGAAAGTCCGGCAATGTGGATGGCACGGCGGCCACCGCACAGTTTGGTCGTATCTTCGACGTGGCCAGCGATGGCGCTGGTAATGTCTTTGTTCCCGACATGGACAATCACACGATTCGCAAGATCTCTGTGGCCACTGGAATGGTCACGACCCTGGCTGGTTCCGCCGGGAATCCGGGCTGGGTTGACGGGACGGGATCCGCAGCGCTGTTCAACTATCCTTCCAGGGTAGCCGCCGATCGCGCCGGCAACCTCTTCGTGGGCGAGGAGGGCAACAGCGCCATACGAGAGATTGTCATCGCCACCGGAGTCGTCACCACGGTCGCGGGCGCCCTTGGCCAGGCAGACAGCCAAGACGGCATTGGCGTGGATGCACACTTCCTCCCTCCGACGGGAATGGCCTGCGATGGCGCAGGCAATCTCTTCTTTGCTGATGCGGGAAACGACAACGTACGCAGGATCATCATCGCAACCAGAGAGGTCACGACTCTGGCTGGTTCCCGTTCGAATTATGGCAGCGAAGACGGCGTCGGGGCTGACGCAAGCTTCGAAGAGCCGACGGGAATCACCGACGATGGTGCGGGGAATCTTTTCGTCGCCGACCTTTCCAACCATGTGATACGCAAAATCGTTGTCGCCACACGGGCCGTCACGACCCTGGCTGGCTCTGCGGATAGGGCGGGCCGCACGGATGGCACGGCGGCGGCTGCACGGTTCAACGACCCAGGGGCCATGGCCAGCGGCGGTACAGGCGACCTTTTCGTTGCGGACACCTACAACGATGCAATACGAAGGGTCGTCATCGCCACGGGGGCCGTCACCACCCTGGTTGGCCCGGCGGGCGCAACCGATGCTGACACTGGAGGCGGCCCACTTTCGCCACTCTACCGA
The DNA here is from genome assembly GCA_003158735.1 of Myxococcales bacterium. Classification (GTDB taxonomy): domain Bacteria; phylum Myxococcota_A; class Polyangia; order Fen-1088; family Fen-1088; genus Fen-1137. The sequence continues at coordinate 2,074 of PMLB01000010.1, forward strand.
CCGATCGCTCTCGCCAGTGACGGGGAAGGCAACCTGTTCGTGAGCGAGATCACCGGATGCAGGATCCGCAGAATTGCCATTGCCACCGGAGCCGTCACCACGTTCGTCGGCAAGTCCTGTGGCAACGCGGACGGCAGAGGGGATGCGGCGCAATTGGCAAGAGTGACGGACCTGACGACGGACGGCGCAGGCAATCTCTTCGTGGTCGACTCTTCGAACTACGCCATTCGCAAGGTGGTGATCGCCACGGCAGATGTCACCACCGTGGTTGGGCCCGCGGATCTTTGCGGCAGTGATGACATTTCCTCGATCAGCCTTTCTTGTTGGCCTCGTGGGGCAGCCGTCGACGGACAGGGGAACCTTTTCGTAACCGACACGTCTGGATATACGATCCGCAAGATTGTCATCGCCACCGGCACGGCCACGATCCTGGCCGGTTCCCCGGGAAAGTCGGGCCATGTCGACGGTACTGGGACGGATGCGCGCTTTGACGCTCCCGCGGCGATCGCGAGCGATGGCGCGGGCAACCTGTTCGTCGCGGATTCATCCACCGTGAGAAGAATCGTGGTTGCCTCGCAAGCCGTGAGCACGGTGGTCGGCTTGCCTGGCCACTCCGGAATGGAGCTGGGACCACTCCCGGGACGGCTGAGCGCCCCCGCGGGTCTGGTGTTCGCACCCCCGGGAGATCTCTTCATCAGCGACCAGAACGCCGTCCTGGTCGCCCAGTTTTGAGAAGCGCCGTCCGATCAGGCGATCGAACCTGGCCAGCAGCTCCTTCTCCAACGAGATGGCGGTGCTACTGCGATCCAGGCAGTCCAGGCAAGTTCGAGCACGCTCGGCACGGTTCCTGTGAAAACCATCGCAGGCTCGCGCCGATTCCGCTGCGAGGTCGCCCGCGTGGCGATCGGCGCTGCTGTCGACAACGAAACGATGGCCCCTTAACGCAGCGCTAGAAAGTGGTCGTGAACTTGGGTGTTCCCAGGTTCTGGCCCGCCTCGCTCACGGTGACGGTGGTCTGCCACGTGCCGGCCATAGAAAAGGCCACCTGACCGCTATAGCGGCCCGAGGAAGCAAGGGTCGGGTTGACGCTGCCAGGGGCGCCATGGCCCATTGATGGCATTTCGGGATCCAGGACCAGGGTCGCATCGTCGACCGGTGCGAAGGGCATCATGTCCTGAGCTTGGTGAAGCGTGAACACAACCGGATTGAGCCCCACCTTGGCCGCGTCAGTGAGATTGAAGCTGGCCACGTAGTCGGTCTGCGTGCCACCCGTGGGCGTGTACGAAAAGGAGAGCGCGCGTCCACTGTCGACCACGGTCAGCGCGTTGAACTGGGTCTGGACCGCAGCGGTCCCTGCGCGCGCAATTTCCACCGACACGGCCCAGATATCGGTGGCGGAAGAGGCCATCTGGAAGACGACGTCCACGTGATAGAGCCCGCTGCTGTCGACCGACGGATCGCCAAGCACAGGGGCGCCATGTTGCATGCCCCCGGACATGGTCATCTGGGGCGTGACAGTGAGGGTGGCGTCGGTGATGACGTGCGTCCCGCTATCGCTGATCTTGAGATAGAGAGGCGAGAGGCCAGTCTGGAGTTGGTTATCGGTGAAGAGTTCAGCGGATAGCCCGTCGACGGTGGCTTGGCCAAGGCTGGTCTTGGAAACTGTGGGCGTCTGGCTGGAAATCGATCCACAAGCCGAAACAAGAGTGACCAAGACCAAAGACAGAACAGTACGACTCATTGGGGACTCCTTTTGCTGGGTTCATTGGGGGCTATACAGGAATGGCCCTGCGTCGCGCTGAAGAGCCGACGCGCGATGGTGCAGCCGAAGACCGGGGAACGCGTTGCAAAGTCGCTTCGATTTCCGAGAACGCCCCGCAAGGCCAATTCGAGCCAAGGCTCGCGATCCGGCTCACCGGGCGTGCGCTCATTGTCGAGCCAGCCCACGAAGCGCGTTTCACCCCATTCATCGAGCAGCACGACGGTCGGGGTACTGCGCACGCCCGATGCCTGGGCCAGAAGACCGCCCTCGTCGCGCACGATGGGCAAAC
>PMLB01000178.1 GCA_003158735.1 Myxococcales bacterium
AGCGTTCTGCGGCGCGCCTTATGATGCTCCTGTTGGCATTAATTGCGCGCTATCTCACGATCACTGACAAGGGAATTCACTGGGGAGCGTGGACTACAACTGCACTTGCTGGTATTGCGCTCTTCTTGTGCCACCTCCAGAGTTTTGCATTTGGCATCTGTGCATTGGGTGCATTCGTGGCCTTCTCACGAGCATCAGGGACACGTCGCCTTCTGGCAGTCTCGGCAATATTGCCTTCTCTCGGCTCGCTAACATGGTGGCATCTGACCACACCACCCCGCCTGGGGACACCAGCGCGCACTATCTTAGCCACATGGCAGATCGTGAGAGATAGCCGCCTCGGGGATCTCGGTGGCCGGTCCCTACTTCGTGATCTCTGGGACAAGTGGAGAGGCGTTCCCGCCCATGCCTTGAGGGGTTTTGTTGATGGTACACACGTCCATGGTTGCAACATGCTTATTCTCGCACTTGCAGCCTACTTTCTGCTAGGTCTCTTCGGGCTGCTACTCGGGCCAGGGAAATACCACCGGCATGGAATATTTCGAATTGCGGGAATACTAGTATTTCTCGGTGCGACTTTCGCATACCTGGCGGCGCCGCATCATCTACCTCAGTTCGATTTGATGACCTTCTTTCCTCGCTTCGCAGTGCTATTGCTTCTGACTGGGGTCTTCTTGGTCCCAGTAGGGCTGAATCGAATTCCATACCCATACAGAGCACTTCTTGTGTTGCCTGCTCTTGCCGCCTGCGCACCCTATGGCTTTGAATTGACCCGACACTACCGAATGTACGGCACCGAGATATCGGACTTTTTGAAAGTGGTCGAACAGGTTCCGCCCGGCGCGAAGGTCGCGGGCTTACCGTTTGACCGTCAGTCGCGGGTAATGCAGATCGAATCTGCAAATCTGGGTCTTGCCGACTACTATCCCGCCATCCGACCAGGGTTTGGCAGCATGGTACCGCTTCTCTATTGCGGCATGCGCCATATTCCCTGCGTAGAAAAGGCGGGCTCATCGGCCATGGTTAATCCGTGGGAGCCTAGCCTCCCGAACCTTGGAAAGGCATTTCCGATTTTCGACTACTTTCTGGTTCGCAGTGGACCGGGGCCGGCTATCCTGTTTCGGCAGTTTCTCCCGCGGGTCCGGGTATTGGCAGCACAAGGCACATGGATCGCCTACACAAGACTCCCGTAGGGTTAGCAAAGTCATCCCAGACGCAAGAGCGCTCTGACGCACTCGGCGTTCCCGCCCCCGTGCTGTCCGAATACTCGTCACTGCTGTGTTTCAACAGATTTGGGATGATTGTGGCTGCATTTGCAACACGCTGGAAAATTGCCGAAGAATCAGGGACGGCAGGCGGCAACCCCAAGGTCGCCTTGCAGGCCCAACAACTCTATGCTCTGTTGGCCTTCATGGGAGCATCACGGGCTCGCGCATGCGCAGCGGCAAGGTTGGCGAGGACTTGCCCTCCAGGGAGATCAACCAGCCGGCACAAGCAGCGTTCGCGTTCGCTCTTCATGACGCCGGGTCCAGCTTCGTGCGGAAACGGGGATCGCGCCTGGCTTTCGCAGGGCCAGCTCGAGCAAAACCACATTCCGCCACCGCATCGGCAGCCGCGCGAGGCGTCCACCTATAGTCGAGGGGGTCCACGGTTCACCCTGGAGGTAGCGCAAGCCGGGCTTGAAGTTCGACCGCTTGCCGTTCCACCACTCCGCTACGGCGATCGGGTTCAGCGCGGGCAGTACAACCGATGCGCCGGGCGCCTCTTTGCTTTCGGGAACAGGCTCATCGGCTTCGTCAGAAACCAGCACGAAGGGGCCCGGATTCAACCCGGCGATCATGGCAAAGGCTTCACCCGCCAGACCAGCCGCTCGCTTGTCGGCGTCGCCGATGAAACGCAGACAGGCTTCAGCAGCGCGCTGTGTACCGACGAAGCCCAGCGCCCGCAACGCGGGTGATCGGTGGCCGGGGTCGTCCAGCGCAGCGAAAATCGATTCCTGTTCCGGCGCGCCTCCCACCAGAGCCGTGAGCAACAACGCGTGCTCGTCGTGGGCGTGCGCCTGCCGCACGCGTGCCGATCGTGCGGCGGGCAAGCCCCACAAATGGCCTGTCTCCAGGGCAGTGGCGCGAATTCTCGCGTCTCCGAAATCGAACAGCTTTTCCACGGCGTGCGTGTGCGGCGACGGATTGGCAGAATAGCGAACGGCACACAGAGCCGACCGGATGGCGTTCATGTCCGCGCCCTGCAAGCACATCCCCACCAACGGCCCCGGGTCGACCCCGCGCTCGGCCAGTATGTCGAGCAGGACCGCGTGTTTGTCCTCATCGGCCGCGTACAGGGCATTTCGCAAGCGCTCATCGAGATCGGAACGCTGGGTCAGCCCGAGGCCGCGCGCGATGCCGTGCAGCGGACTTTGAGCCGACGACGGCAACCGCAACAGAATTCGATCCAGCGGGTCATCGCCAGGCCGACGCAAGAGCGCCAGTGTGGCGACGCCCGGTCCAGTCCAGTGATCCGCCTCATCGCCCTCGATCGCCGGCCACAGCATGCGTTCCGCCGCCACTTCGCCGCCGACGACCAGGCCATCGATATTCGCGCACAGTAGTTCCTCGGGACCACGGCGAACCTCGTCCAACGTGTAGTCAAGCGCATCCTGCGCCCGGTCCCACAGTTGGAAATAGAAGGCGGCCTCATCGAAGTGCTCCTCGATGATGTCGAACAGCAGCCCTGGATCGTCGTACCCCGCCGTCGGTTGTTGTACCAGCGAAGCTCGCGAATCAGAGAGGTCGTAAGTCATCGGCGGTCAGCTTCTCTGAAGGTGACGCTCTTGAGAAACCGAAAATCGTCTCCCAGAGTGCAGGCACTGCGAAAGGTAATCGCGAAGCGCTCCTGGTCGGGTTCGATCAGCACCGTGTCCGCCCTCATGGGCAACTCCTCGGTGCGGTCCTTGATGCGGAAGATGGCGACGAAGTGCAGGGGCGGAAGGCCAAACACCACGTTCACCGCCCGCGGGTTCAGGTTTCGCAAAACGACGCGCTCGCCGCCCTTCAGGTCACCACCCAGCACCTGATCCTGGGGAACCGCATTGTGAAAGCGCTGGTCAAAATCCTTGGGAAAGAGTGGACGGCGCGATTTTTCCCACGCGGCGTCGAATGTGCCGGCGAACTGAGCGCGCGGTTTCCACCCGGTTGGGATGAAACCAAACCCCGCGGGGCGCGGCCGATCCTTGATCGAGCGGAGAGCTTCGTTGCGATATTC
>PMLB01000295.1:0-1079 GCA_003158735.1 Myxococcales bacterium
ATCGAGTTTGTTATCGCCTCTACCGCTGACCATGAGGAGATCACGCGCTTCGCCGAGCGGCTCAAGCTTGCGGCCATGCAGAGCGGCCAGTTCGCTTTTCCGCCCGACGCTGACGTGAAGATCGATCAGGCCAAGGCCGAGATTGTGCTTGACCGCGACAAGATTGCCTCGATGGGGATTAGCCTGGGCCAAGTGGGCGGCGATCTCGCGGCGATGATCGGCGGGCACTTCGTCAACCGTTTCACCATTGACGGCCGGGCGTACAAGGTGATTGCGCAGATAGAGCGCGCCGGGCGACTGACGCCGGATGATTTGCAGCGCATCTACGTCACTGGGCCGAGCGGCCAGCTTATGCCTCTGGGCGCGGTCGCTGAGATCCGCAAGGGAATCGAGCCGCGCACCCTCAATCGCTTTCAGCAGCTAAATGCGGTCAAGATCTCGGGCGTTCCGTCGCGCTCGCTGGAGAATGGGCTGCGCGTGCTGGAAGATGAGGCAGCCAGGATTCTTCCCCCTGGCTACCGCATCGACTACACCGGCGAATCGCGCCAGCTTCGCCAGGAGAGTGGAAAATTCTTGCCTGCCATGGCCCTGGCCTTGGTGCTCATCTTCCTGGTGCTGGCCGCGCAGTTCAATTCCTTCCGCGATCCCTTTGTCATCTTGGCCGGGTCAGCGCCGCTGGCCATGTTCGGCGCGCTCATCTTCACCTTCCTGAAATTCCAGGGCCCGCCCGGTATGAGCTTTCCGCTCACTGCGGGATGGACGGTGACACTGAACATCTACTCTCAGGTGGGTCTGGTGACCCTGGTTGGCCTGGTGTCGAAGAACGGCATCCTGATTGTGGAATTCGCCAACGTTCAGCAGGAGCGCGGCCTGTCCAAGATCGAAGCAGTGAAGGCTGCGGCCGCGACCCGGCTGCGTCCGATCGTAATGACGAGCATCGCGACCGTGGCCGGCCTCTTTCCCCTGACCTTGGTCACTGGCCCGGGCGCAGTGGCGCGCAACTCGATTGGCATTGTGCTGGTGGGCGGAATGTCGATTGGCACGCTCTTCACCCTGTTTGCCGTGCCGTCGATCTACGT
>PMLB01000295.1:1093-9188 GCA_003158735.1 Myxococcales bacterium
CGTGAGGACGAGGGGCGATCTATTCTCGCCTACCACCGCGCGTGAACGTGGCGGCGGATGAGGTCGTCGTAGATTTGTTCGACTCCGCGGTTTTGTTCGGGGGTCAAGCGAGCCATATTCTCGACCTGTAGATTGGCGTCGACTTGACTTGGGCTGGAGGCGCCGGGAATCACCGTGGTCACACCCGGCGTGTCAAGCACGAATCGCAAAGCCGCCAGGTGAAGTGGCGTTCCTGGAAACAAGACCTTGAGCCGTTCGACCGCCTGCAATCCAACGTCGTACGGGACTCCCGAAAACGTCTCGCCCTTGTCGAACGCGGCGCCTTCGCGATTGAACTGCCGGTGATCGCCGGGGCCGAACGTTGTCGAACTCTTGTACTGCCCGGTCAAAAGGCCACTGGCCAGGGGCACGCGCACGATGACTGCGACTCCGCGCCGCGCGGCCTCGGCAAAGAACCGCTCGCGCGGGCGCAGTCGGAACATGTTGTAGATGATCTGCACGCTGCGAACGTTGTCGAATTCGATGGCCTTCAGCGCCTCCTCGACCTTCTCGACGCTCACCCCGAGATGCTTGATCTTGCCCTCGTCGCGCATGCGATCGAAAACCTCGAAGACTTCGGGCCGGTAATAGACTGCCATCGGCGGGCAGTGAAGCTGGATCAAATCGATGCAACCCAGCCGCAAGCGCGACAGACTGGCGTCGACGAATCTCCGCATCGCTTGTGGCGTGTACGCCTCGTCCACGTGCGGTGATAGTTGACGGCCGCACTTGCTGGCCACGAACAGGCGTTGGCCACAGGCGCGAACAAAACGCCCCACGGCCTTTTCGCTGTCCCCGTCGGAATAGACGTCGGCCGTGTCGATGAAATCGATGCCCCCGGCAATGGCGCGCCCGAGTACGCGCTCGGCATTGGCAGCGTCGAATGGCTCACCCCAACGCCCTCCCACCTGCCAGGTTCCCAGGCCAATCTCCGATACACTGACGCCAGAATTGCCGAACGGTCTTTGTTTCACGCGCGAAAGACTGAACGATTGCTTGCAGGATGCCATTCCGCTTTGTTCCCGGCGCCGCAGCGAGCCTGGCGTTGACCCGCCCGTTTCTCTTCGCGCGTCATGACGCCTCCGCATGACCGACGGCGTCCAATCTGGCAGTCACCCTTGGGGGAAGGCTTTCTCATCGACATTGGTCCGGTTGTTCCTTCCTTGTTGAGAACGCTATCGGCTACTTTTTCTTGACGCCGCGAGCGATCCACGAGAAACCACTAGCTCCCCGACTTTTCAAACCTAGTCCGCCACGCCAGACGCCATCACTACAGTTTCTTGCAGCGTCTGACGCATTCTCGGACGGGCACTTTCCAGCTCAGCTTAGGACACGAACGCACAGGACAGGTCTAGCGCGCGCCATTTTACGACCATGAACAACTGAAGAACTTCGATGATGGAGAATCCGTTCACTCTCAGGGAGGCAGCTCACCAGCGACAGGAAGATGGCTAGACGGCGCTCCAAAGTCCTCGTGGTGAATGGGGAGAGCGAGATGGCGCTCGCTTTGCATCGCGTTCTCTACACAGGGAACGATCGTTTCGACGCGCTGGTCGCAGGCAGCGCAGAAGTCGCACGCGAGATCGTTCGCGACATAGGGATCGATGTGCTGGTCTGTGACGCCGATCTGCCCGGCATGAGCGGGGTTGATTTTGTCTGCTGGGCCGCCATCGAGTTCCCCGAAATGCTCTTCGTCGTGCTGACAGGCCAGGACGTGCACAGGATACAGGAGAAGATGGAGGGGCTCGGCTGCCTGCGCTTGGTGCGCAAGCCCTGTGTGCCGCAAGAGGTCCTCAAGATCGTTTACGAAGCGCTCGATTGTCGTCATCGACTTTCGGGATCTTTCGCCGCCCTTTCCGCAGCGGACCTCATTCAAATGCTCTGCCTGGCCCAGCGAACTTCTTCCCTGCGAATCACCGCCCATGGGATGCAGGGCGCGATTGTGGTCAAGGACGGCAAGTTGGTCCATGCGTCCTGGGGCCCTCTCGTCGGGCAAGATGCCCTGCGCGAGATCATCGCGGCCGAGGACGGAGTGTTCCGCACGGCACCGCTGCCGGCTGAGATCGAGTACACCATCAGCGGCGACTGGCAATACGCCTTGATGGAGGCGGTTCGTTCGCTTGATGAACGAGCCCAGGGAAGACATCGCCACTCGGGATCCTTTCCCGCCATTCGCATCGATGACTCTCTCTTCGACAACATGCAGAGCGCCGCGCCTACCCGAAATACGAAAGATGCCAAGCACGTGCAAAGCGGCCGGAGCGACGCGCGGGTAATGCCTCGCTCGCCCGGGGCGGCCTCCTCGCTGGTGGACAAAGGGTTCGCGGCCCTACGTGCGGGAAATATCGACGAGGCACGCGAGTGCTGGTTGGCCGCCAAGCAACTCGATCCCGAGAATCGGTCGCTAGATTTGAACCTGAAGAGGCTGGAAAAGAAGGTTTCCCACTAGGCGCACAGGCGATTTTGGGGGGAAACCAGATCGGAGACGAGCATGGGTTCGGCTGAAACAAGAGACGAATTGCAAGGCTTGCTGGTGGTGATGGCATCGCTTTCGCACGGCTTGGAGCAGGTGCTGGGCCGCGGGGCGGAGACCGTGACATTTCGGGCTGGAAGAACCGTGGGACTCAAGAGTCCCGTCAGCAAGCAGGAGCCAGACCTGCTTGCCGCCCTGACCGTGGTCAGTGAAGAACTCAAGGCCAAGGGCATCATCTGGCCGTTCGAGCCGTGGAAACCAGCGGCGGCGCCCGGCTTCGTCTACGAAAAGGACGGCAAGCAGGCGGTCAAACTGGTGTTTCGCAACTGCATGGTCCGTTGCTCGCTCTTTCGCTACGGACACGAACAGAAACAGTCACTGTGCATGATGAACCACGGACTGTTCTGTGGCTACGTGCAGAAGATCACGGGCAAGCGCGCCGAACTGGACATCATCCATGCCGGCGAGAACGCCTGTCTCAAAGAACTGGTCTTGCAGGGCTAGGAGGATGCCATGGGCAAAGTGACGGTTTCGTTTGAATGGCTGTCCAGCTGCTCGGGCTGCGAACTCTCGGTCGTGGATCTGCACGAACGCCTGCTCAAAGTCCTGGAGGAAATCGACATTGTCCGACTGCCCATCTTGATGGACGTCAAGGACTACCCCAAGGCGGCGCTGGGGATCATTACCGGCGCGCTGCGGACCCACCACGACATCGAATGCGCCAAGAAAATGCGCGCCAGTTGCGACGCCATCTTGGCCTTTGGCACCTGCAGCGTGTACGGCGGACCGCAGGGTTCGGGCTACGCCCACAGCAAGAGTGAGCTGGAGGAGAGCGCTTTTACCAAGAACCCCACCACCTCGACCCATTTCGTCCCTGACAAGGACGTCCCCGCCCTGCTGGAAGAGGGCGTTTTGCCGCTCGACGCAGCCATCCCGGTGGACCTGTACTTGCCCGGTTGCCCTCCGCACGCCTTCTACGTGTTCGAAGCTCTCTCCGCGATTCTGCACAAGAGCAAACCCGATTTCGGCCGCCACAATGTGTGCTTCCACTGCGATCGGCACATGCAACACACCGAGGTGGCGAAGTTGCGACGTGTGCACGAAGGGACAATGGAAAAGCAGACCTGCTTCCTGTCGCAGGGGATTCTGTGCATGGGCAGCGCCACCCTGGATCGCTGCCGGGGCGCATGCCCCACCCGTGGCATGCCCTGCTCGGGTTGCACTGGGCCGTCCGAATCCATCGTGCTCGAGCCCTACCGAGACATTCGCACCGAGATCGCCACACGCATGTCCATGATGACCAAGATTCCCAAGGAAACCGTCACGAAGGAAATCGAGACGCGCGCCAAGACCTACTACGCCTATGCCATGGCTTCGCCGGTCTTTCGCGAGAAACCAACCTTTCTCCTGCGACGCTGGATTTCCCAGCAAGGAGCCGCCCGATGAGTCGCACCCTTTCCATCGATCCGGTGACTCGCATCGAGGGTCACGCCAAGGTACACATCGACATCGGCGACGACGGCAAGGTCAGCGCGGCGACCATGCACGTGCTGGAATTCCGCGGGTTCGAGCGTTTCCTGCAGGGCATGCAGGCCGAATTGATGCCCACCATCACCACGCGCATCTGCGGCACTTGCCCGCACGCCCATCACTTGGTCGCGGCCAAGTGCCTGGACAAGATGTTCTCGGCACCGCCACCCAAGACTGCCCTGCTGCTGCGTCAGCTGCTCAACTGCGGCAGCATGATCCACTCGCACGCCATTCACTTCTTCGCGCTGGCGGGGCCGGATCTTTTTCTCGGTCCCTCCAGCCCGGTGGCCAAACGGAATCTTGTGGGCCTACTGGAAGTCGCGCCCGACCTGGCCAAGAAGGCGCTGCGCTTGCGCAGCATCGGTCAGAAGATCGTCGAGGTGGTAGGCGGCCGGGGCACCCACCCGGTCACCGCGGTGGCTGGCGGCATGTCTTGCAGCCTGCACAAGGATGACATCGAGAACCTCAAGGCCTTGACCAGCGAAGGTCTGGACCTGGCCAAGTTGGTGCTCGACGCTGGCAAGCAGGCGCTGCTCAAGGATCCGGCCCTTCTCACCCGCCTGCCTTTGGCGGTCTACGACATGGGCACTTTGCAGGGCAATGCGCTCGACCTGTACGACGGAACCCTGCGCGTGCGGCGGCCTGACGGCAGCGTCGCGCTGGATTTCCCATCCGAGGACTATGCGAAATATATGACCGAGGAGGCCTTGCCCTATAGCTACGGCAAGCAGGTGCTGTTGCGCGAGGGAGGCGCCACCCGGACTTATCGTGTGGGCCCGCTTGCCCGTCTCAACTGCGCCGAGGTCACGGGCACGCCACTGGCGGACCAGGCCCTGGCTGAATTCAAGAAGACCTGTGGAAATCCCTCGAAGCAGATCGTGGCGGGTCACTGGGCGCGCCTGGTGGAACTGCTCCACTGCGCAGAAAAGGCCACGCACCTGCTGCGCGACGAGGCCATCGCATCGGACGAAGTCCGCAGCAAGATGGGGGCGCTCAAGCGACATGTAGTGGCCCACGTGGAAGCCCCGCGCGGCGTGCTGATTCACGACTATCAGGTGGATGACAACGCCATCATCCAGTCTGCCAATTTCGTGGTGGCGACCCAGCACAACATCGCCAGCATCAACACCAGCATCAAGGATGCAGCCAGCAGCCTGCTCGACAAGAGCGATCAAGAATTGCTCGACGGGGTGGAATTTGCCATCCGGTGCTACGACCCCTGCCTGTCTTGCTCGACCCACCGGGTGGGCCAGATGCCCATGGACATCAGTGTGAATCAGAATGGCGCCTGCGTGCGCAACCTAAGGAGATAACCATGCCCACCGTGCAAATCGACGAGCCTGGTTGCCGCGATTGCNNTCGTGCGTGTATATCTGCCCGTCCCGCTGTCTCACCGTCAGCGATGCGATTGAACAACGCCCGTTCCATCGCATCGAGAAGAACGTCGCTTTGGTCGCCCACTTCTTGCAACAAACCCCGGCGGTCGCTCAGCTTTCGCAGGCGGACTATGACGAGGCCCTGCAAGACACGCACGTACGCCTCAAGGCCCTGGCCGATGCCCTGAAGGAGATCATGGGACGCGGGCAAAAGGCGGTCGGCCGCTCGGCCGGCACCTTGTCGGCAGCCCACATGCCCGAGATGTACGAAACCAGCAACCCGACCGACCTTCTGGCAGCCATGCGCCGCCGTTTCGCCAATGCCTTCGACTTCGAGGCCAAGGTCGAGCAGGAAGGCGAGACCATCACGCTCACCTTTCCTAACTGCGCGCTCCGCAATGTGGTGACCGGCCAGGGCGAGGTGGCGGGCACCGCCAGTCTGTGCGACCTGTTCCACGAATACTGGGCAGGCCTGATGGGCGCCTTTTCCGGCCGCAACTACAGCGTGGCCACGCTGTCCACTGTCGGCCAGTGTTCAGTGAAATTTCAAATCCGTGGCTAGATCGATCACACCACCCAGCTAGGAGGATAGGACCATGGCTTCGCGTACTGAAAAAATGCAGGACATCTTGCGCGGTCTTCGAGGGGCTTCGCCCGACATCATTGGCGCCGCTGTCGTCAGTTTCGATGGCTTCATCGTGGCCTCGGTGTTGCCCAGTGAGGTCGACGAGGAATTGGTTTCGGGCATGACCGCGGCCATGCTCGGCGTCGGCGAACGCATATCGTCCGAACTGATGGCATCGACCATGGAACAGGTCTACGTGCGCAGCGAGAAGGGCTACGTCGTGCTCAATGCCGTGGGCCCGGATTCCGTGTTGGTCGTGCTGACCACCAAGGATGCCAAGCTCGGGTTGGTGTTCATCGAGGTCAAGCGACGCTGCGTTGAAGTAGCCAAGGCGCTGCAAGCCTCTGCGTGATGACATTCACGGGCGCACCCGTGGCAGGCGTCACGGCTGACCGTCGCCTGCCCGGGGCCGCACGCTCGCGCATGTCTCCCACCGCCCGAACCGTCCTCCTGGTCCTGTTGCTGTTGGTCGGGATGACCGATCTGGTTGTGTTGGACGCGATAGTGTTGCCCCGCACCCTCGCCCACAAGGCGAGGCCTGCGCTTGCCTTGCCTGCGCCAAGCGCGGTCGTGGTGCCGGCCCCGAGTCCGGTTGCTCTTCCTCCGCCACCAGTCCCTGTGCCGCCAGAGATCCCTGTGCCGGTCGAGCCCGCGGCCGCACCGCCCGAGGCTTTGCCCGACTTGCTGTTCTGGAGAAACGCTGCGGTCCTGACCAGGAATGACCGGACCATTCTGGAAAAGGTACTCACGGTCTTGACGGCGCGGCCCGAATTGCGGGTCCATCTCAAGGGACACACGGACGATCTTGGGCCGGAGCGTGTCAACGACCTCCTCTCTTCGCAACGAGCGCGGGCCGCACAGAGGTGGCTGGTGCGCCACGGCGTCGATCCGGCACGTATCGAGCCTGAAAGCTTTGGCGCCAGCAAGCCGCTCGGCGGCGTCGTGGTTCACTCGGCCCGGCGGCAGAACCGACGGGTCGAGATCGAATTCCGCTGAAGGATGCTTTGATGTCGCTCTTGCATCTTCTCATTGTCCTAAGCGCGGTAGGCGCCGCGGCCTTTTTTCTGGCCGGGTGGCTCGCCAAACCCAGGGGTGCGCCTGGGCTCGCGCTGGAAACCGAGACCCGCCTTCGTCGCGAAGCCGAGGAGGTGCGAGCAGCCGCGCAGGCGGCGCATGACGAAGCGCGCGCCCAACTGGACGCGCTGCAAGCGACGTTGAAAGAAACCGCGGCTGAGCTGATTGCCCGGCAACACAAAGGCGTAGCGGACCGCGAGGCCATCAGCGCGGCGGAGCGCCAACTCGACGGCGCGCGTGCAGACGTCGAGCGCTTGACCAGCGAAGTACAGTCTTTGCGCGACCGATTGCGAGCCGCTGAAAGTTACAATCGACAAGCCTTCGAGCGAGATCAGGAGACCGCCGAGACCTGGGAGCGACAGCTAGAAGAACAGCGGGCCGAGCAGCTACGCGAAAGGGAAATCGCCGAGCTTGAGCTGCGGCGAGCACGCCATGCACTGGAAGAGCAGAAAGCCGAGGCACTCCGTCTCGCGGAACAACACCGAGCATTCCAGGAAACCCAGGCAGCCACTGCACTAGAAATCGCGCAAGCGCAGGAGCAGTGCCAGCGCTGTGAAGCCGAAGTCAGGGCCTTGACCACATCGCTACGTCTAGCCGAGGAAGGACAGCGTTCAGCCGCGAGCCTGCAAGCCGAGAGCGAAACCAGTTGGCTTGGCAAGTACGAGGCCATGCTGGCAGAGAACCAGGCCAAGCTCTCGGCGCTGCAGGGCACCTGGGAAGCCAAGCAGGAAGCCCTGTTGGCCGACGTCCAGCGTTTGACCGAATCTCTGTCCCAGTGCAAAGCCGAGTGCGATGAGCTGGGGGCGCGGAATCGCGATCTGCAGAGCAAGCATCGCGTGGTCAATGAAGCTCTTTCGGCCATGAGCGCGAGCGCGGCCGCCGCGCGCGACCAGTGGCAAGAGGCCCAGGCACGCCTGGGGGAGCTGGACCAGCTACGCCAGGAGAATGCGAATCTGCGCGAGGAGAAGGTCCACGCCG
>PMLB01000209.1 GCA_003158735.1 Myxococcales bacterium
GAAGCGAGCGGGGAGGTGGTGGCGGGTGGGGGGCCGAAGGGCGAAGCGGACCCTTCGAGGGTCCCCATCAAATTCGCGTGGGGAGCCGGCGAGCTCTGCTCGCCGCGTACCATCGCGGGGGGGTTGGCGAGGCCGAGCGAAGCGAGCGGGGAGGTGGTGGCGGGTGGGGGGCCGAAGGGCGAAGCGGACCCTTCGAGGGTCCCCATCAAATTCGCGTGGGGAGCCGGCGAGCTCTGCTCGCCGCGTACCATCGCGGGGGGGTTTGGGGACCCTTCGAGGGTCCCCATCAAAAAATACCTCCGCGTCCATTCCGCCATGGCGATGCCGGCCGCCACGGTGACCGGAAATGAGTTGTTGATGCCATACATGGGGATGGCCACGATGTTGTCGACCTGGGCGAGCAGTTCCTCGGACACGCCGCTGGTTTCGCTGCCAAACACCATCACGCACGCCTCGGGAAGCTCCGCCCGCCACAGGTCCACGCGCGCGTGTTCGCGCTCGAAGGCGACGAGCGGCAGCTTGCGCTCGCGCGCCCACGCCACCAGTGCATGCTCGTCGGGAAGCTTGACCAGGTTTTCATAGCGCTGCATGCCCATGGCCGCGCGCTCGTAATAGGGCTCGTCGCCAACCAGCAGGATTTCCTGGACCAGAAACGAGTGGGCCACCCGGATGATGGCGCCCACGTTGAAGGGATTGCGAAAACGCAGGATGGCGATGCGCAGAGGACGGCGCAGAGTCTCCAAGCTGGCTCTCACCTCATCGAGCGGGAGTTCGAATCCAGGAACTTTGGCCACGGTGGCGCAAGGGTAGCACCCCGCCGCATCCCATGCGTGCCGGAGAAGGCCAGGTGGAGCTGCCCTTGGTTTCGGATTTCAGATCATCTCGCGCGGATGCGTTTGCTAGCCAGTGTGGCCATCATCGTGCGTCCGGCCCGCCTCCCTTGTTCTGTGCTGGGGCGCACCTCTGTTTGTTCTTCACGCAGGTGAGACCTGCACAACAGTCCCCGTCCCGCATGCATTCTTCCTTGTCCTTCCGGCACACCTGGCAGAGGTGCAGCCAATTGCACACGAACCCCGTGCAGCAGTCCGAGCTTTGCTTGCAGGGCGCCTCTTGGCCACGACACTGGGTCTCGCAGATTCCACTTCCGCCTGCCGCTTGGATTTTGCAGGTCGAGTACATCTGGCACAAAGGGAAAGGGGTTCCGTCGACGTGGCACGCCTCGCCGGGCCGCGCGCGGCACAGGTCGTCGTAGAACACGCGTTCCAGCTTGCTGAGATCGACCGGCGCCCGGGTGTCGTTGGGTTGCGGCCGCTGATACCGAGCATTCCCCGACGGGGATGCCAGGTTCACCAAGGGAACCTCGCTTTCCCATAGTCCGATGGGCGTCCGCCCTTGCACGACGGTCGTCGCGCTGCCCCGATCGAGCGGGCCTGCACCGGGCACGGTTCGCGTGCGGATCGCGGAGCCTTCAGCCCCCTTCACCAGGTCGAAGTGACCGCTCACGCCTTTCAAGTCGACCAGTGGCTTGCGCCAGGTGCGATTGACAGTGCCGACGGGCACGGTGAGGCTCGTGTTGATCGCGCCATCGAGGACGCGGAGAAGATCGAGGCCGGCGCCGTATTCGAAGATAGCCCCGTACTGATAGCGGCGCGGAAAACCGTAGACAAATGCGTCTTCCGACCTAGCCACCGGTGGTTTGATATCCTCGGGCAGAGGCCGCGTGTCGGGAAACGCCGTTCTTTCCAGACCCACCGAAGCAAAGAGGGGCGCGCGAACATCCGCCAGGGAAACCGCGCCCTCGACCCGGGCCACAGCCGACCAGGACGCAAGATCGGAGTCGGCGCCCATGACCGCGGTGAGAACGGCCGAAGCGTGGGGCAAGGCGCTCGCCCCCACCCGGGCCACGGGATCTTTGCCCGACGCTGGACCATCCAGATTCAGGGGATAATCCAGGTCCACCTCGAAGCGGCCGCCCATGCCGTAGCTGACGGTCAAGTCGAACTGAACGACCAGTGGCACAGGTCCCAGCGTGACAGGCACGGTGCCGATGTTTCGGGTCTCCTGGTGAAGGGTGTCGCGAAACTCGAGATCGGCATTCTTCCGGATCGCTTGCCTGAGCTTGGAAGAAGCCACGGCCAGCGCCTGGGCCTGGCGGCGCATGGTTCCGATCTCCCCATAGGGTGAGTAGGCGTAGATGAACCGACTGATGATCAACTCGATGTGTTCGTTCGCATAGCACTTGGGGCCACCGGGAAAGCCCCAGCCTTCCTGGGCGTTCGCCCTGATCTCGTCGCACAAAGGAGCCTCATCCAGCCTTGCCACCTGGTGGTACTGAAAGAGAAGCTGCTGGGCATCGCGAAACGCCTTCTTGGTGTCGCCGGCCTGGCTTTGATAATTGGCCAGGGCGCGCCGGCATTCCTGGCCGGCGGCGTACAGGGGACTCTTGGGATCCTCGCTGTTGATGCGGGGCAGGGATTCGGGGCTGGCCACGTTCGTGCCCAGGACTTTCAGCTCGCTGGCGTCGGTGCGCAGGCCGCATCGGCTGGCTGAGATATCGGCAACCGCACGGACGATGTCGGCCTGGTAGTTCAGGCCCAGGAAATCCTTCATCGCCACGCTGGCTGCCAGCTTCGACTGCGCGTGCAGCCTCGGGCTGACGTCGCCGAACGGGAGCGGCTCGCTCTTGGCCTCGAAACTGACGTCCGGGTCGATGGTGATGCGGATCTGGTCGTTGGCCGAGATCCGGGCGGAGCGGTTCAGGCCTGGCAGGGCGATGGTCGCCAGGCCGTGGGGATTCTGGGCGCTCATCGTGCACCAGCTGTGTCGGGTTCCCTTGCCCACCGGAGGGTCCTGGTAATCGGTGGACCAGGTCGTGACTGGAAGGCCCTGGGGAAAGAGATCCAGCATTCGCAACGCTGTTGGCGTCAGGTTCGATCCTGGCTCCAGCAGCGCCGTGACTTGGCCCTTGGGGTCGCAGAGATCGATCTGATCGCCGGTTCCTCCGGTCGGCGGATTGGCGGCCGCGCCCGTGAAACTTCCGTTCTTGGCGAGCGCGATCTGTTGCCTGAATTCGGCCTGCGCCGCCTTCATCTCTTCTGTTGAATTCCACAGCGAGAATCCGGCTGTCTGCTCCGACACGCAGGCTGTCGCTGGGCCGCTCGTGGGCGCGGGCACGCGCGCCTGCATCGGAAGCGCATACTCGCAGACGAACCCGAGCCGCGTCTTGCAATCGGGCTCCAGCAGCCGACCATCCACGTTGTCGAGCGCGCGACAGCGGCGTTCCGATTCGACCCAGGCGGGATTGAGCAGCAGGTGGCTAAGCAACGCTTTCTCTTCCGGAGTGTCGATGCGTGCCAGCCGCAGGCCCTTGGCGCGACAGAACCGCTCGGCCTCGGCGTGACTGGTCCGAGCCGGGGCAGCGGCGCAGATCCAGTACGCCGACTGTTCGTTCAGGACCAGCTGACATCCTGGGCCTGGCGTGCAGGCAGGGGCGGTTCCGCAGCGGCCGTTGCGGTCGCCCGTGATCACGCCCAGGCAATCCAGAAACCCGTCCCCGTTGGCATCGCTGTCCGGCACCCCGCACCCGCAAAAGCCGGGCCGTTCCTTCTGTGCGTCGTACGGGCAGGCATCCCGGTAGTCGTTGATTCCGTCGTGATCTGTGTCGCTGGACACCGGCGTGTTCGAGCCCTTCCACCGGTAGGAATCCAAAGGAAATGGCGCGGCCGTGATCGCAGTGCCTGGCCGGATCTCGATGTCATGGGCGTAGACTTGCCCCTGAACCACAGCGCCGCCCGCGCCCAGGATCAGGCGAGCCCTGGGCGCCATCAGGGTTCCCGTGAAGGCCCGCTCCACAACGACAGGATCGCTTCCCAGTGCGACCAGCAGCAGGTTGGGCCCTGAGTCCTTTGCACTGATGACGTCGCCCTTCAGGTTGACCTTGCCCGCGCTGTAGATCACCGCGGGCGAGAACGCGTAGCCGTGCTGAACAAGCTGGCCCTTCGCTTCAATCTCCAGCGACTGGACAAAGAACTCCCCTCTGCTCAGGTCCAGCTTCGCCCCTGCCTTGACCAGCACATGCCTGTACGAGCCCTCAGCAAGGTTGCGCACAGCACCGGATGCCACGATGACGTCGCCCGAATTCGTTGCGGGGAATTGCACGCTCCAACGGCGTTCGGCAAGCGGTTGCAGCAGGGCAAGCTCGCTGACGGCGCCTGATACGCGCACGCTAGAAGGCCTGGTGAGCTTCCCTGCCGTGGTCACCTCGCCCGCAACCTGGGACTGGTTGTGCAGGACCACGGAACCCACGCTCACAATCGATGCGGTCTGGCTGTTGGCGCCGACTTGGGTTTGCCCTCGGCCTGCATTGGCGATGGTCGCGGGCGAGCGTTTGCCCGGCTTGATGGTCACGCCCGAACCCAAACGCAGGCCACCGTCGGCCGCCAGCGCGACATCCTTCAGAACCAGTCCGCGCGGAAATCGCACAACGATAGTAGTCTCGTGCGCGGCTGGCTTGGCCGGTTTGGACTCGGCCCCGGCGGACTGCTGCAGGGCGAAGATGCCGGTCACAAGAACTGCAAAAGCACATGGCTTGGTCATGGATTTCTCCAGTTTGAATTCGTAATGGCCGCTGCGGCCAGCTTGGCCGCGCCCTTGACCGACTCGTCCTGGTCGTCCGTGAACCTCGGCAACAGAGACAACGCTTGCGCGCAGCCGGCGTTCTCGATCGCACGCAACGCCACGATCTTCTGCATGGAGTCCGTGGCCCCCTCCAGGCGCCCAACCAGGAAATTGCCCAGCTCGGCCGCTTTTCCCGGATTGCCCTGTTGCCCGAAGAGTCGGGCGTACGCGCCCAGGGTGTAAAGCGCCGTGGGGTCGTAGGCTTGCTCCTCAAGCCGGGCCTTCATGGCGGCAACCGCTCTGTCTCCTGGATTCTGAAAACGCGCCAGGGCGTGCAAGACACTGGCCTTGATGTAAGGAGACGGGGTGCCCAGCAGGTCGATCAAGGCCGATTCGCAAGCCGGGCAGGATGCGGCGCCCAACCCGTCGACGAGCACCGATGACAAGTCCGACCTGGCCGCGACCATGCGCACCGCCTGGGCCGGCGCACCCGCTTCGGTTCGCAGCGAGGCGGCCAGGGCATTGAACAGACCGACATCGCGTGCTTTCCCTTGGGCGCGCATGCGAGAGACGATCTCGCGAAAGCTCGCTCCCCCTGTTCTTGCCCGATCCAGCCCTTGAGCATGCGCATTGGCCCCTGCAGACTCGGACGCCGCCACCATGGTGAATCCCGCCAGGAACGAGGCCGGCGCTTCGGTAACCCGAGCATCCTCGATGGCGCGCAAGCGAAGCTCCAGCTCCGTCTGTGCACGAATCGGCATCTCCGCGTTCCCGATGGCCAGCTCATCTTGTAGAACCACCGATTCGAGGCGCATCCCGCGCGAAACCCGAATCCGTCCTTCAGAGCCGATCACCCTGGGAAGCATGCTCGGCCCATCCGAGTTTCCCAGGAGCGCCAGATAGCGAACCTTGGTCTTGCACACCGTCCCGGTGGCGTGGTCGAAGCTGTAGGCTGCCAGATATCGCCCCGTGGTGTCGTATTCCTCCTGAAGGTCATCCTTCGCACCACGCGCCACGGCCACCTGCAGGCCGGCGGCGAGCTGCCTGAATGTGTTCACCACAGAATTGGGCGCGCTCTTGCGAAAGCCAAACGCCACCATCTTGCCCGCAGCCAGGACCGCGGCCGCGTCACCATCCCGCAGGTCGCGCGACAGCCTGTCCGGCGCCTCGATTCCACCGGGGCTAAGGCCTCTGACCTTCGGCTCAACCAGGCGCAGATGCAAGGTCGTTCGGCCGTCTCGTTCTTCCACGACGGAGATGGTCAGATCGCTGTTCAGTTCATAGTGAATCGCTGTCCGGGACTCACCCAGGTCCACCAAGACGGTGGCATGCAAGTCGAAGCGGTACGCGGCGCCCTTGTCCCAGATCGGCCCCGCCGTATCCTTTGCCGTCACGCCGTTGTCCGTCCGAACACCGCCGGGGCGACAGGCAAGCAGCAAGCAGACCAGCGCAATTCTCAATGCGGCCGCTCGCCAGTGATGAACGTGGACTCCCGAGCGCACAGGGCAATCTACCTCATGCGCCCGGCTGTGTGAGTCGAATACCGTGCCCGATTCTTCGACGGTGAGGCTACAATCGGTGCCTTGCCGTATGACCGACGTTGGGTCGGCTACGAATCGCTGCTGCCTTCGAAGACACACTCAACGACTTGTGCGAGCGCCCGGGACTGCCAGGCCTTTCCATCGAGTCGCACACACACAATCGGAAGGAGCGATGGTGGTCGTGGACGTAGACGTGGTCGTTTTCATGTGAACAGGTCAAGACATCGGTGACACATGACCATGGCCGGAGTGATCACCGTCGGCCACGGCCACGGCCACGACCTCCGGCGACTTTCCAGCGTCACAGTTGGCGCGCTACTGCGGAAGCGGAACGTTGATGGTCGGGCTGGCTGTGCGTGCGCGCATTCTGCCGGGCCCCCAGACGAAGGCGGCCGCGATGGCCAGAGCCATGGCGGCCAGAATGATGACCCAGAACCACTTCGATCGCGTAACCGGCTCAGCCGGTTGCCGCTTCTGCACCAGCAGGCCCAGCGTCGCCTTGGCCAGAATCTCGGCTTGCATCTTGATGGCCATGGCGTCATCGGGGAAGCGATCCAGGCGATCACGGTAGCAACGCCCGGCCGCAGGCAGCAGGTTGGCCTGCAAACAGTACTTGGCGAACGCTTCGTGGCGATTCAGGTCCTGCCAATTGGCTTCCGCCTGCTGCCACAATTCCTGGCCGGCTGGGGTCAGCTGCCCGCGCGGGTCAGCCATGCTGGGCCGCCACAGCGCAAACTGCAGGCCGCAACGCGGGCAAGCCGGAGTGCCACCGGCTCGCTTGTGCCCGCACTTGGGACAGGCGGCACGGTCGCTGCTCGTGCTGGTCTGGCTGTCACTCATGGCCCGTCTGGTTGGATCACCTGGTTGGACCCGTCCCGCGGAGCGCCCAGGCTGGGACGCATCGGTACGGGCATGAATATTATGGCGAAGGTCACGAAGACCAGCCAGAAAAGCCCAGCTCGGCTGGCAGGCAAGGGCCGATCGTCGACCGGGGGATGGTCGATGCCGCCTGACAGGCGCCGCAACACCGCCAGCAGGATGAACCAGATCAGCCAGGGCTCCCCGGCCGCAACCGCAATGTTGACAGCGGAGATCGGCAGGCCCCCTCCCAGCCGCGCCAGCTCGGCCACAGAGTCCAAGTAGACCACTCCCGCGACCGCGAGCGCGAAAACCGGCAGCAGATTCTGCAAGATACGCGAAGCCCGGCCGTAACGATTGCCGAAGAAGGCGATGGCCACATGGCCACCGTCGAGCTGGCCCACCGGCAGAAGGTTGAGCATGGTGACCAGCAGCCCGGCCCACCCGGCCATGGCTGTCGGGTGCAACATCACGTCGTTTCCTCCGCCCGGCAGCCAGACACCGTGGATCACGCGCTTGAGAACCGCATACAGGATGGAATTGCCCTCTTGCACGCCCACCCCGACCAGGGGCTGCACCGGCGAGATGATGAGGCCATAGATTAGCACCGGGATGGCCACGGCCAGACCGGCCAGCGGCCCGGCCGCGCCGATGTCGATGAGCTTGCGCCGGTCAGAAGTCCTTGACTGCAAGATCACCGCGCCCATGGTCCCGAACATCCCGATGCCCGGCGGCAACGGTACGAAGAAGGGCAGCGACGCCGGCACGTGATGCCAGCGCGCCGCCAGGTAGTGACCCATCTCGTGACAAAGCAGGATCGCCATCAGCGGCACCGAGAAGGCAAGCCCATCCTGCAGCGGGAACATGCTGGCAAAGCCGTGGCGTTCCAGCGCGCCCTGCATGGTGGTGGTCAGCAGGGTCGCCAAGAAGAGCGCAATGTTCAGAAATGGCATCGGGTTTCGACGGGGTGGTAGAGCGAGCAGCCAGCGCAGCTAGGCGCACGCCGTGCTGTTAGCCTATTCCAGCGAAGGGCTCGCTGCCATCGCTGTCATCCGCCTTCCCCCCGCCCGATGACTGCCATCATCTCCTGGAAGGCGCGCCGCCGGGGATAGGCATTGTCGCCGAGCAGGCCGGCCAGCGTGCAAAGCACCGCCCGCGCCTCGTCGCTGCACGCGCTGGGCACTTCGACCTGCACGCGCACATGGGCGTCGCCGCGGCTGCCGCCCGGTGTTGGCAGGCCCTTGCCGCGCACGCGAAACACGCTGCCCGTCTGGGTGCCGGCCGGGATCTTCATGCGCACGCGGGCGTCGAGCAAGGGCACCTCGATCTCGGTGCCCAAGGCGGCTTCGTCCATGCGCACCGGCACCTCGACCTCCAGAACATCGCCTTGCTGGCGATAGAACGGGTGCGGTCGCGGCCTCACGATCACGTGTAGATCCCCGGCCGGTCCGCCGCGCCGGCCGGGCGAGCCCTCGCCCGCGATCCGTTGCGTGCCGCCTGCCTGCGACCCGGGCGGCACGCGCACAGCATACTCACGCTCGCCCTCGCACAGGCCAGTGCCTGCGCAGGTCTTGCAGCGCACGCGCGGGATCTGGCCTGAGCCAGCGCAGGCCAGGCAATTCCGCCGGGTCGTGAAGAAACCCGCCTTGTGCGACTTCCATCCCTGTCCCCCGCAGCGCGCGCAGGGCTGCAAGCCCGCGGCCCCGCCGTGCGCGCCGGTGCCGCTACAGGCGCGGCAGTCCTCGCTGCGCTGGAAGCGAATCGTCTTGTGGCAGCCAAGTGCCGCCTCGTCGAACTCCAATTCCAGGGTGTAGCGCAGGTCTTGCCCGGCGGCGCGTTTGCGGCCCAAACCGAACAGGTCGCCAAAGATGGCATCGAAAAACTCGGTGACCTTGGCCAGATCGGCGCTGTCTGCAAAAGGCAAGTCGCCCGGGACGTCTCCCAGCCGATGGTAGCGTGCGCGTTTCTCCGCGTCGCCCAACACCGCATAGGCCTGCGAGACCTCCTTGAACCGCTCCTCGGCCGCGGCATCGCCTGGGTTGCGGTCGGGATGAAACTGCAAGGCCAGCTTGCGGTAGGCAGCCTTGATCTCGGCCTCGGGCGCTTCGCGTGCCACGCCCAGGGTTTTGTAGTGATCGTGCGCCACGGGGGCTACGAGGAATTCTCGGGCGAGGGCTCGGCCATGCTCCCGCCCTGCAACGCCACAAATAGCATATGGGCCTCGGTTTCCAGCTTGGCCAGCGCCGCGCTGGCGCGAGCCACGTCGCCCACGAACAGCTCGAACGCACGCTTGCACTCGACCAGAGCCGCCTCTAGTCGGCGCTTGGCGTCCGCGTCCAGCTTGTCACCGAATTCCTGCAAGGTGCGCTCGGTGCCATAGATGAGCGTGTCGGCGCTGTTGGACAGGTCGGCCCATTCCTTCTTGGACTGGTCCACCTGGCGACTGGCCTCGGACTCGGCGATGAAGGAACCGATCTCGGCCTCGGACAGGCCCGAAGTGGGCCGCACCACGACGGCCTGGGTCTTGCCCGTGCCCAGGTCCTTGGCCGCCACGCTGACCATGCCGTTGGAATCGATGTCGAACGAAACCTCGATCTGCGGCGCACCCCGTGGCGCCGGCGGGATGCCGGTCAGTTGGAAATGCGCCAGGCTCTTGTTGTCCTCGGCCATTTCCCGCTCCCCCTGCAAGACGTGCACGTTGACGTAGGGCTGGTTGTCCACCGCCGTGGAGAACACCCGCCCGCGCCGCACCGGAATGGTGGTGTTGCGCGGAATGATGCGCGTAAACACGCCACCGGCGGTTTCCACGCCCAAGCAGAGCGGGGTCACGTCGAGCAGCAACACGTCCTGTTGCTCGCCCGAGAGCACCGCCCCCTGCAGCGCCGCGCCCACCGCCACCGCCTCGTCGGGGTTGACCGCGCGCGACGGCTTCTTGCCAAAAAAACTCGACACAATCTCGTGCACGCGCGGCATGCGCGTCTGACCGCCCACCAGGATCACCTCGTCGATGTCCTTGACCGTCCAGCCCGCATCTTTCAGCACTTGCTCGATGGGCGGGATGGTCCGGTTCAGCAGATCCTCGCACAGCGTCTCCAGCTTGCTGCGCGTGAGCGAAGTGATGAGGTGCTTGGGCCCCTCGGCGCCCGCGGCAATGAAGGGCAGGTTCACCTCGGTCTCCAGGCTGGTCGACAGCTCGTGCTTGGCTCGCTCGGCCGCCTCACGCAAGCGTTGCAAGGCCATGCGCTCGCCGCGCAGGTCGATGCCGGTTTCGGCTTGGAACCCTTCGGCGAGCAAGCCCACGATGCGCGCATCGAAGTCCTCGCCGCCCAGAAAGCCGTCGCCGCTCGACGCCTTGACCTCGTACACGCCCTCGTGCAAATGCAGCAGCGAGATATCGAAGGTGCCGCCGCCCAGGTCGTAGACCGCCACCTTGGCGTCAGACACCACGCTCAGACGACCGAAAGCCAAGGCCGCAGCGGTGGGCTCGTTGATGATGCGCTTGACGTTGAGCCCGGCGATGCGGCCCGCGTCCTTGGTGGCCTGGCGCTGGCTGTCGCCGAAGTAGGCGGGCACGGTAATGACCGCGTCGGTGACCTCCTCGCCCAGGTACTCCTCGGCGGTCTTCCTCATCTTGTCCAGAACGAAGGCCGAAAGCTGGGCCGGCGGATAGTCCTTGCCTTTGACCCGCACCCAGGCGTCGCCGTTGCTCGCCGCCACCACTTCATAGGTGGAAGACTTGGCATGACGGTCAACCTCGGGATCGGCGCGTTTGCGCCCCATCAGGCGCTTGACCGCCGACACCGTGCATTCGGCGTTGGTGACCGCTTGTCGCTTCGCGATCTGGCCGATCAGGGGTTCGCCCTCGCCCGACAGGGCGATCACCGAGGGCGTGGTGCGCGAGCCCTCGCTGTTGGGGATGACCAGAGGCTCCAACCCCTCCAGCACGGCCACGCACGAGTTGGTCGTCCCCAGATCGATTCCGATGATACGGCTCATGAGGTCTTGCCTCCTGTCCCGTCGTCGTCTCCGTTCACATCAATGTCCACACCGCCCGCGGCCGACTCGTTTTCCGGCGCTTGCTTGTCATTCGAGTGACTGGGTTCGCTGGGCGAGGTGGGCGGCGCTTTGGCCACCACCACCATGGCCGGACGAAGCAGCCGCTCACCCACGCGATAGCCCTTCTGCAGTTCGTGCAGCACCGTGCCGGGTGGCACCTCGGCGCTGGGGGCTTGCGAAATCGCGTCGTGCACGCGCGGGTCGAAAGGCTGGCCCTTGGCCTCGATGGCCGTCACCGAATGGCGTTCCAGCTTGGATTTGAAAAGCCGCAAGACCAGATCGACGCCATCCTGGACCGACTTGACGTCTTTCTGCTCGCCTTCCTTCCAGGAAGAGATGGCACGCTCCAGGTTGTCCGCGATCTCCAAGAACTCGCGCAGCACCGACTCGCGCGCCTTGGCCTCGTGCTCGCTCATCTCCTTGCGCGTGCGCTTCTTGTAGTTCTCGAACTCGGCCGCGATGCGAAGCATGCGGTCCTTCAGTTCGGCCTTCTCGGCTTCCAGCGTGGCCACCCGCTCAGCGGGACTCGGTTCCGCGGGCGCCGGCGCTGGCGTGGACGTGGGGACATCGGACGCCGGGCCATCAGGCGCGGGTGTTGGGGCATCCGAATCAGGATTGTCTTGAGACTCGTCGTTCTCGCTCATGGGAAACAATTTCGCGGGCCAAGCGCAGCCGCGCGCTCCTTTCACGGTCGGGCAAGCACCTCGGTAATCACGTCGGCGGTAAAGTCTACCAGAGGGATGACCTTGCAATAGCTCATTCGCGACGGGCCGATCACCCCGATGGTTCCCAGCGGGCGATCCTCGCCGCCGTAGCTGGCGGCCACCACCGAAACTTCGGTCAAGTCCGCCAGGTTGGCCTCGGCGCCGATGAACACGCAGATGCCGGGCGCATTGAGCGTACGCTCCAGCAGCTTGACGATCTGGTCCTTCTCTTCCAGCGTGCGCAGAACACGGCGAGCCCGATCCAGGTCAGCCGCCGCGGACAAGAGACTTGACTGCCCGTCGAGCAGAATCTCCCCGCCGGGCTCGGATGCGGGAGTGGCGGCCATGGCCAGCGTGAGCGCCTGCGCCAGCACCGGATCGCGAGCCGAGCTCTCGCGTTCCTTCTCGATCTCGCGCACCAGCCGCGCGCGCATCTGGTCCAGGGTCAAGCCCGACACCAAGCCGTTGAGGTAGTTGTTGATGCGGTCGAGATCGCTGGGAGAGAGAGACGCATCGAGAGGGATGAGCTTGTTCTGGATCTGGCCGCTGTGCGAAGCGATAACGGCCAGCAGTTGGTCATCGCGCAGGCGCACGAACTCGAGGTGCGACACCGCATCCGACTCGGGACGCGGCGCCTGCACCACCACCGCCAGATGGGAAAGATCGCGCAGCACGCGTGACACCCTTTGCATGATCTCCTGCGGGTCACTGGCCGGCCCCAGCCGCTCACGGATCTCCTCCTGCTCGGGCACAGACAAGCTGCGCACGCGCAGAAGCGTGTCCACGTAGTAGCGCAGGCCGCGATCCGTGGGGATGCGTCCGGCGGAGGTGTGCAGATGACGCAACATCCCCAGATCTTCCAGTTCGCCCATCACGGTACGCACCGTGGCCGGGGAAACCGCCAGGCGATAGCGGTGCGCCACCGTTTCGGACCCGACTGCCTCGCCCGTGGCGAGGTACTCGGACACGACAGCATGCAGAACCTTCTTGGCACGGGCGCCAATGTCGCTCACCATCATTATCTAGCTCGAAAACCAGGCCGCGGCCAAGATTGAGACTGAATGCCACTGGCGCGACCTTGGCCTCGACGTGGCGGGTACGCACCGCGTCTTGCAATCATGGTCACTTGTGACCATCTTCAGGTCATGAAGGCCGTTCGCGTGGCGGAGCTAAAGAGTCATCTCAGCGAGCACCTGCGCTCGGTGCGCCGCGGGCACCCTCTGGTCGTGTTGGATCGCGACACCCCTATCGCACAAATAGTTCCCTGCCCGAATGGCACGCTCAGCCCTCTCATCCGCCAGCCCCTGCCGCGGTCACGCAAACTCAAGGACTTCCGCGCCCCGGCGCCACTCAAGTTGCGCCATGACCCCGTGGCTCTCCTGCTCGAGGACCGGCATCTCAGGTGATCGCCTACGTCGATTCCTCGGTGGTCCTGCGACTGGTGCTGGGACAGCCTGGGGCACTGGCCGAGTGGCGATCCGTGGAAGAGGGAGTCACCAGTGCGTTGACCGAAGTGGAATGTCTGCGAACTCTCGACCGCCTACGAATTCTCGAAGGAATTCCCGACCAGGCGCTGGCCGAGCGTCGCGAATCCGTCTACCAGCTGCTCGGAAGTCTCGCGGTGATGGAGATCGGGCGAACGGTACTGGATCGGGCCGCGCAACCTCTCCCGACCGCCCTGGGAACCCTGGACGCGATTCACCTCGCCACCGCCCAGATCTGGCGCGAGACGACCAGCACACCCCTGACCATGGCCACCCACGACGCGACCCTGGCCACCGCCGCCCGTGCCCTGGGAATGCCCATTGTGGGCGTGTAGTTAGCTGTTTCACCACAGAGGGCACAGAGAACACAGAGGTCGGACAAGAAGAAAGGGTTCGGACAGGCCAGGAGTCCACCCCTTCTTTCCGGTCCGGCTCTGTGACCTCTGTGCCCTCTGTGGTGAAACAGCTAGCTTTGATCGAAATGGCCAGTGCGATGCTAGCCTACAGCTAGATTTCCAGCCAGAGACGGCTCGATACTTCGTCGGCAAACAAAAATCCCGCGTCCGTAAGGCGCAGGCGGTCAGGCGCGACCAGAAGCCAGCCCGCGTCCACGCATTTCTGGGCTGCGGCGGCACGTTCGCGCGACGCCAGCGGGTCGCAGCCGTAGCGGCGCGCGTGCGCCTCACGATCCACGCCGTCGCAGGTTCGCAGGCCAAGCCACAGGCCTTCGTTCTCCAGATCCTCGGACGTGCGGCGCTCAAGCTTGGCCGGCAGCGGATTTCCTTGGTGAGCCGCAGCCGAGCGCAGGTAGGTTGTGAGCCCGCGCGGATTGGAGAAGCGCCAGCCGGTTCCGTCGACGAGCGGCCGGAACGACGACGCAGACGCGCCCACGCCCAGATAGGCGCCGCCGGTCCAGTAAAGCGTGTTGTGAACGGCGCGCCGGCCCGGCCGCGCGTACGACGAAATCTCGTAGTGCTCGAAGCCCGCGGCTTGCAGCACTTCGTGCGCTGTCACGTACATGGCCGCCACGGTTTCGTCGTCGGGCCGCTGCAGCTTGCCGGCGCGCTCGAGGGCGCCAAACGGCGTGCCCCGCTCGATAGTCAAGGCGTAGGCCGTGACATGCTCGGGTGCAAGCGCGACCAGCTCATCGAGCGAATGGCGCCAGTCATCCATGCTCTGGCCAGGAAGCCCGAACATCAGATCCGCGCACAGGTTGTCAATGCCCGCCCTGCGCACGGCCTGCGCTGCCGTCGCGATCGCGGCCACGTCGTGCTGCCGACCGATGGCAGCCAGCAAGCGATTCTGAAAGGCCTGCATGCCGAGCGACACACGGTTCACCCCGGCCGCACACAGGCTGGCCGCGGATTCCGCTGTCACCTCGCCGGGGTTCGCCTCGACCGTGATTTCCACCGGCCCGGTCGCATCGAAAGCCCGACGCGTGGTCTCGATCACGCGCCCGATGGCCTGCGGCCGCCACAAGCCGGGCGTGCCCCCGCCAAAGTAGATCGACCGCAAGTCCGGGGCGCTTTCCCCGCGAAACCAGCCCGCGCGCGCCGCCAGCTCGGCCGTGATCGCCGCCGCGTAGCCGTCGTGCGGAATCGGCTCGCGCACTGCCGTGGCGAAGTCGCAGTACGGGCAACGTGCTCGGCAGAAGGGAAAGTGGACGTACACGCCCAACGGACGGGACGCATCCAGAATGCCGCTGGTTGGGTCCGCCGATGTCATGCAGACTGGACCCGTACAATTTCGACGCGAACGTCTTCGGCGTTCTTCATGGTGATCCCCGAGGCGATCTCGTACTGGGAGTGGCTCACCAACATTTCCTTTGCACTGGGTGGGACCGCCTTTCTAGTCCCGATCCTGCGGCCGCAATAGGGTAGACGGTGCGCTGCAATCGGGGCAATCATGACACGCTGTACGAGGATGGCTCCGTTCCGCGAAACTGCTGTGGCAGGTCGGCGGGCCTGCGTCGGGATTTCCCTGATTCTCGTCTTGAATGCGTGTACGGGCAGCGACTCCGAGGGGATCGCCCCAGAGGCAGGCACCAGCTCGGGTGGTTCCGGGGCCAGCACCAACCTCGCCACCGGGGGCAGCGCAGCGCAAGGAGGAGGCGCCCAGGGCGGAGGTCCGGCCACGAGCGGCGTCTCGACTGCCGGTGAGACTGCAGCGGCCGGCGCGGCGGGAGCCGCTGCTGGCACAATGACCACGGGCGGTGCGAGCGTTGGGAACACCCTTTCCACCGGTGGTATCGCAACTACCATGGACCAATGGCCAAGATGGCCGCTATTGGCTGCACCTGGCCCACGGAGCTTCAGACTCAGCCGGATATGACCCTCTTCTGGGCCACCGAAGGTGGCACCACCTATCTCAGTTTCATGCAAGATGTCGCGTGCAACATCGGCTCCGCCGCCTGGTACTACTTCTACAACGCCACAGGCAACGGTGGCGCCAGCGCTGTGTGGATATCGAACTACTGCACGGGACAAGGGATCGCCGGGACCATGGTTACTGGGTTGCTGTCACATCTGGAGGGAGGCAGTTACCCGCGCCCAGCCGACCCCAACAACGCGTACCCCTGGGGCATCGAATGCTGCTCTTGTGGCAATCCCTCGGGCTGCACCTGCACCGGGTGCACCGGCCGCTTCGCCGCTCTCATGGAAATCGGCACCCCCAATTCGCGCCCCAGTCCGGATCCTTTCCTGGAGACACTGACGCCTGAGCCCACCAAGTATTGCAAACAGTAAGATCGCGCTCTCCCCTTCTCGTCTGTACGGATCCATGATTGTCTGTTCTCGATGATCGTCTACCTTGACAACGCCGCTTCCACGCCTCCGCTGCCCGAAGTCTTGGCGGCGGTGACGCATGCCATGACCGATCTCTACGCCAATCCCTCCTCGGCGCACGGCCTGGGTGCGGCGGCGGCACGCGCGCTGGAACTGGCACGCGGCGAGGTGGCAGCGCTGCTGCGGGCTCAGCCCCCGGAGATCGTGTTCTGCGGCGGGGGAACCGAGGCCAATGCCCTGGGCCTGCTGGGTGCGGCTGGCCTGGCGCGCGGCCGTCACATGGTGGTGAGCGCCATTGAGCATCCGGCGATTCTGCGTTCCGCTGAGAGCCTGGTCGGCAAGGGCTGGCAGCTGAGCAGGGTCGCGCCAGCGCCCGATGGTCGCGTGACCGTGGAATCGGTGCTGGCTGCTCTGCGGCCAGACACCGCCGTGCTGGCGGTGATGCTGGCCAACAACGAGATCGGCACCCTACAGCCAGTGGCAGAAATCGGCCGCGCCCTGCGCGCCGCGGGCCGCAAGCTGCACTTTCACGTCGACGCCGTACAGTTCGCGGGCCTGGTTCCCCTCGACGTCGAGACCCTGGCCGCTGATTCGCTCGCCATCTCGGGGCACAAACTGCACGGCCCCAAGGGCACAGGCGCGCTCTGGCTGCGCAAGGGCGCGCGCGTGGCGCCCTTGTGGGACGGCGGCCGGCAGGAAAACGGCCTGCGCTCGGGAACCGAAAACCTGCCGGGATGGGTCGGTCTGGGCCGCGCAGCAACGCTGTGCCTGCACAACCCGCAGGCTGGCCAGGCCGTGGCTGCCCTGCGCGACCGCTTGGAATTGCTGGTTCTCGAAACGATTCCCGAGGCTAGGAACACGGTACCCGCGACCACGCCACGCGCGCCACACATTGCCAGCCTCTTGTTGCCCGGCTTGCCAGCCGAGCCGCTGTTGCACGCCTTGGAAGCACGAAGTGTGTACGCATCGGCCGGGGCGGCTTGTTCCACCCGTGCGCACGGACCTAGTCACGTGCTGGCGGCCATCGGCATCGGCGAGCGGGATGCGGTGCTGCGCTTCTCGCTCTCCCGCCTGACCACCGAGTCCGACGTCAAGGTTGCGGCGCTGGCCCTGCGCGAGGCCGTGGACGAGATCGCATCCGTGGTAAAGCTTCGGCGGCGAGACAGCAAACCATGACCACGATCCTTTGCCGCTACGGCGAGCTGTTCCTCAAGGGCGGCAACCGCCACATCTTTCTCCGCGCCCTGGCCAACAACGTGCGGGCCGCGGTTCGCGACTTGCCCGAGGCCAAGGTTTCCCTTCCCCATGGTCGCGTGGTCGTGGCCGTGGCTGACCAGGCGCGCGCCGAGGCCTGCAGCCGTCTGGAACGCGTGTTCGGCTTGGTGTCGATTTCCCCGGTCGCCAGCGTCGCGGCCGACATTGACGCGATCTGCGCGGCAGCTGTGGTCGAGGCGCAAGCCGCGGTCGAGCGAGACCCGGACCTACGCCGCAGTTTCAAGATCGAGCCGCATCGATCCAACAAGCAATTTCCCCTGCAATCGCACGAGATCGCCTGCCGAGCGGGCGACGCCGTGTCGGAAGCAACGGGAATTCCCGTCGACGTGCACAATCCAGCTTTGCGCGTGGGCATCGAAATCTCGACCCAGGCCACGCATGTTTTCGCCGAGCGCCGGCCGGCGCCCGGCGGCTTGCCTGCAGGTGTTTCAGGACGGGCCATCCTGCTGCTGTCAGGCGGGATCGATTCGCCGGTGGCGGGATGGCTGGCAGCCAAGCGCGGCCTGGCGCAGGAAGCGCTCACCTTCCACTCGCCGCCCTTTACCGGCGAGAAAGCCAAAGACAAAGTCATTGCTCTGGCCCGCCAACTGAATCGCTGGCAAGCCGTGTCCACGCTGTGGATTGCGGGGTTCACCGAGACGCAGAAGCGCCTGCGCGCTGCCGGCCGCCCCGAACTGGCGGTGGTGCTGTACCGGCGCATGATGGTGCGGGTGGCCGATCTCCTGTGCGAGCGCGCCCATTGTGGCGCCATCGTTACCGGCGATAACCTGGGACAGGTCGCCAGTCAGACCTTGACCAATATGCGCAACATTGAAGTCGCAGGCCGGCACTTGATCCTGCGGCCGCTGCTCACCTACGACAAGGTGGAAATCACAGCGCTGGCGCGGCGGATCGGAACCTACGACATCTCCGCCCTGCCCT
The DNA here is from genome assembly GCA_003158735.1 of Myxococcales bacterium. GTDB lineage: Bacteria > Myxococcota_A > Polyangia > Fen-1088 > Fen-1088 > Fen-1137. The sequence continues at coordinate 18,240 of PMLB01000209.1, forward strand.
TTGAAGACTGTTGTTCCCTGTTCGTGCCCGCTCATCCGGCGACAGCGGCCAGGCTTTCCGACGTCGAACGCGCAGAGGCGACGCTGGACGTGGCCAAGGAAGCCGCCGACATCGCAGAGCAGGCCGAGCGGATCGTGTTGTGAATACGAGCCGACCCTACGGGCAGACAGCAGCAGCAGGTGGGAGGGCGCATGTCCCTGAACAGTGCAGATCGCCGAGGCACCCAGGCCCACTGATGTCGCACGTATCACCCGCCCGTCCTTTGGCCACACAATGGCCGGTCGCATCGCAGGAGGCATAGGCGACGCAGCTCGCGCTGGCGCTGCAATCACCCCCCGCCGGGATCTTGGCCACACACTTCAAGCTGACGCTGTCGCAATAGTCCAGCATGGAATCACAGGCACGCAAATAGCTAGCTCCCGTGGGATAGCAGTCCTGTCCTTCGGCGGGAAGCGTGCCGCAAATCCCGGTGTTTGGACCATTTGCCACACAGGACGTCCCGTCCGCGCACGAACTGCTGGAGTACGAGGGATCGCAAGACTGACCGGCAGCGGCCTTCGCCGTGCAAGTCGAGGTCGTCCCATACTGGCAGAACGCGCCCGAAACGCACGTGGCGCCCGTCCCGCCGCAATCGCCACCAATAGCAACCGCCGCGCTACTGGGGTTACACGTACCCGTACAGCATCCGCTGCCTGAACAGCTTCCGGCGCTGCAACTTCCAGAAACGCACTCCGTATCCTCATAGCAAGCACCATTGTCCGCGACGGTTCCCTTGAAAGCATCCTTGCAGGTCTGTGGCGTCTCGCTCAATTGGTTCGAGTAGTTGCAGCTCTGCGACCTGAGGGCGTCAAGGCAAGCCGCCGCGGCCTTGCCGTCGTACTTGGTGCGTCCCGCCTGCACATCCGCCAGCAGCTGCGCGTCGAAATTCGCAGCCGCCTTGCACGAAGCCACATCAGGCATTTGCCCGCAGCGAGCCCCGTAGGTGCAGACCGCATCCGCAGCCGCCGCAGGAAGATCGGAGAACGAAAGGCTGCTGTCACTGCAGGCGGGGATCGCCGCCAAGAGAAGCAACACCGAAAGAATCCTTGCCATGAGTCAAAGTACATCCAGTCGCGAGAAACGGCAACTGCATGCGTGGACTTGCCGGCAAATGTACCGATCGCACGCTATAGTTGCTTTCGATGACCCTGTCACAGAAACACCAAAAGCTGCGCGACCTGATCGCTGCCCATGAGTCGGTCTTGGTTTGCTTCTCGGGCGGCGTCGATTCGACGCTGCTTCTGCGCGTGGCTCATGACGTGCTCGGAGACCGCTGCACGGCGCTCATCGCGATGTCGCCCACCATGGCTCACAGCGAGCAGCGGGCTGCGCTGGACCTGGCGGCCAGCATGGGCGTGCGCTGCGAGACCATCGAGTCGCACGAGCTGTCGCGCCCCGAGTTCCAGTCCAACCCCAAGGATCGTTGCTACTACTGCAAGTCCGAATTGCTGACCATCGCAGCGCCAGTGGCCCAGGGCCTGGGTTGCAAGGCCATCCTGGTGGGCACCAACGTGGACGATCTGGGCGACTACCGGCCCGGGCTGCAGGCCGCCAAGGATCATGGTGCCCAGCACCCGCTGCTCGACGCCGGGCTGAACAAGCAAGAGATCCGCGAGCTGTCGAAGGAGCTGGGACTTTCCACCTGGGACAAACCACAGCTGGCCTGCCTGTCGTCGCGCTTTCCTTACGGCACCACGATTACGCCCGAGCGTTTGCAGCAGGTGGACGCCTTTGAAGAAGGTCTGCGCGCCTTGGGCTTCCGGCAACTGCGCGTGCGCTTTCACGACGAAATCGCGCGCGTGGAGGTCGAGCCCGACGCCATGCCGCGCGCCCTGGAACTGCGCGAGACCATCGTGAAGCTGGGCCGCAAGCTCGGGTTCACCTTCGTGACCTTGGATCTGGCCGGATTCACCTCCGGCTCGCTCAATCAGCTCATCGGCATCCGCCCACGCGCCAGCGCGGTCAAGTAGTCAGGCCTTGGAAATCAACCGCGCCGTGATCACGCCTTCGATCTTGCGCAGCTTCTCGACCTGCGCCTCGGCCAAGTCGCCGTCGATGTCGATGATGTTGTAGGCCAGCTCGCCCGCGCTCTTGTTCATCATGTTGACGATGTTGATCTTGTCGGCGGCCAGCACCGTCGTGATCTGGCCCACCATGTTGGGCACGTTGGCGTTGGCGACGACGATGCGATTGCGGCCCATGACCGGCAACGCGCAGGCCGGGAAGTTGACCGAGTTCTTGACGTTACCGCTCTCGAGGAAGTCGCGCACTTGCTCCACCGCCATGACGGCGCAGTTGTCCTCGGCCTCGGGCGTGGACGCCCCCAGGTGGGGAATGGGGATCACGTTGGGCACATCCAGCAGGTCGTCGTCGGGGAAGTCGGTCACGTAGCAGCCGACCGCGCCGGCCTTCAGTGCTTCGAGCAGGTCAGCATTCTTGACCAGCCCGCCGCGCGCCAGATTGACGATACGCACGCCCTTCTTCATCAAAGCGAACTTGTCGCGATTGAGCATGCCCTTGGTCTGGTCCATGAGCGGAACGTGCAAGGTGATGTAGTCCGACTGGGCCAGCAACATGTCCAGGCTGGTGGCGCGACGAACCGTGCGCGCCAGCCCCCAAGCCGCCTCGACCGAGATGTACGGATCGTAGCCGGCCACCTCCATGCCCAGCGCCAGGGCATCGTTGGCCACCATCACGCCGATGGCGCCCAATCCGACTACCCCCAGCTTCTTGCCCTTGATCTCGGGCCCCACGAAATCGTTCTTGCCCTTCTCCACCAGCGCCCCCACTTCCTTGCCCTTGCCCTTGAGCGTCCTGGCCCACTCGATGCCCGGCACGATTCGGCGCGACGAGAGCAGCAAACCGGCCAGCACCAGTTCCTTGACCCCGTTGGCGTTGGCCCCCGGCGTGTTGAACACCACGATGCCGCGCTTTGAACATTGCTCGACTGGGATGTTGTTCACGCCGGCACCGGCGCGACCGATGGCCTTCACCGAGGCTGGCAAGGTCATGCTGTGCATGTCTGCGCTCCGCACCAGGATGGCGTCAGGACTGACGATCTCCGACGCGATCTCGTAGTTCTCACGCGAGAAACCCTCGAGGCCAATCATCGCAATCTTGTTCAGGGTCTGGATCTTGAACATGGCGTCTGTGCTCTCCCTCTGTGAGTGGCGGTTAGTCCGTCAGGCCAAAGCATCCTGTCCGATAACCCCGAAGCCGTCTAGCCCCCAAGAAGCACGCAGATGCAATTGCCGCACATGGCCGTTCGCGTGCTTCCCGTTCGGCGTTTCTGGCAGCGCGGGGCCACACCCGCTACCATAATCATGGATGGTCTCTTGGTTGGGGTTCTTCCTGAGCACGCTGCTGCCTGTGGCGCCAGCGGTGGGTTCGGCGACACTGCCAGATGCTGTCGCCCAGGCGCTTACGGCCGAGACACTCGTCCCGGTCAGCGACGAGCGCGCCGAGCATCTGGTACCGCCCCTGCGCGAGCGGAGCAAGAAAGAACTTTGGCTGGCCGACAAGGCCCATCGCCAGGACGTGCACGTGACCGACCAGCAACTGCGCCCTCCGCGCACCTGTCACGTAGGCAAGAAGCCGCCGCCGCGCCAACCTTGCGCGCAGGCGGCCGAGATGCTGGCCGGCCCCCAGCCGCCGGTGGGCGCACGCGTGCAGCCGCTGACCACGCTGCACAACCAGTGGACGCACGAGTTGATGAGCTTCATTCCGGGCCAGCCCTATCTCGCTCGCTTCCGGACTTTCCTGCGCGACCATTTCACCAACCAGGCGACCACCATGGATCCGGAACTCGCGGAAGTGCTGGTCTCGGCCGCCCGCCGCTTCCACGCCCAGCGCATCGATGTGGTGTCGGGCTATCGCTCGCCCAAGTACAATCTGATGCTGCGCAAGAAGGGCCACCAGGTGGCGCGCGAGAGCCAGCACACCCAAGGCAACGCCGTCGACTTTCGCATCCGCGGGGTGCCCACCGAGAAACTGCTCGGCTTCGTGCGCTCACTGCACCTGGGCGGAGTCGGCTTCTACCCGCACGCCCACTTCGTCCACAGCGACACCGGGCCGATTCGCTATTGGCAAGGATCGTAGAGCCCACAAGAGAGTATCACGAACGGGCCGCGGCCCGCCCTCTTCCACCCGCACCTGTGGCACACCGCCGGAGCCAATGTGGGTGTACAATACCCCGGGGCCAGAACATGAAAGCGCAACTCATTGGCTGCGTGGTGTGGACACTCGCATGCTCCTCGACAGGTCCAAGCGGCGGCGCCAGGCCCAGCACGACCTTCCCAGATGGTGGCGTGGCCCCCACGCCGACCTGCGTGGACGAGGGCGGCTCAGCCCCGGTGGCGCAGCCGGTATTCGTGCGCAACATAAAAAGCGGGGAGACAGGATGGTTTTCGTCGCCTGGGCTGGTCGATCTGAATGGCGACGGCAAGAAGGAGATCGTGGCGCCCTTCTACAGCCTGTTCGTGTTCGACAGTGACGGCCACACCCTCGCCACTGTCAACAGCACCAAGGACCGCGTCTACGCACCGGCCGTGGTCGCTGACCTCGACGGCGACGGCGTAGTTGAAATCGTGGCCGGGGGCGGCTACGGGACCGTGGCGGCCTACGAATGGAAGAATGGGGCGCTCACCATCAAAAACGGCTGGCCGGTTACCGCTCTGACGCTGCCGAAGGTTTCCCAGGCGGAAGTCCGCGGCATGGCAGCGGGCGATCTCGACGGTGACGGCCAGATCGAGGTGGTGGTCACGACCACCGAAACCGATCCCAATAGCGCCCAAGTGTTCGCGTTCTCGCCCAATGGCACGCTCTTTCAGCCGGCCGGCGTAACCTGGCCGGCCTGGCCACGCTACAACACGCTCACCGGCCTGGGCGGCGACGCCGACACGAATGGCCAGGTCCACCATGGCTATGGCTGCTATGGTCTCAACGTCGCAATCGGCAACATCGACGACGATGCCCAGCAGGAGGTGATCGTCACCTACGACAACCACCAGATCAATGCCTTCAAGGCCGACGGGACTTCGATTCGCGCCGCTCCCTACTTCACCAACCCGGACAATGAGTACCTGAACCAGCCTCTTGATTGGGGTCAGTTCATCCGCTGGTTCGATCCCCAAGTCGAAGCGAACCACTACAATCTGCACACCGGCGACTGGCCCGACGTCAACACCACCATGTGGCTGCAGTGGACCGCGTCGCCGCCCTCGGTGGCCGATATCGACGGCGACAGGAAGAACGAAGTCATCGGGATTCCCAACGCCGAAATGAAGGTGCCCTATGAGACCCAAGGCTACGCCTTCATGGTCCTGCAGGGAGCACAAGACGGCGGCGCCCACAGTGCCATGCGCCTGCCAGGATGGGAAAACCTGCCCATCAGCGCCAAACCGGTTCCACGTGCCAGTGGCGACTGGTATCCCCCTGACGGTGTGCCCGCGCCGGTGATAGCCAACATCCTGGGTGACAGCCACCCCGAGATCATTGCCAGCATCAATGACGGCGCGATCTACGCGGTCAGCCCCGATGCCCAGATCCTGTGGCACTACAACTATGCCAAGGGCACAGCCAAGACCTTCGCTTCCGAGCCAGTGGTGGTGGACCTGAACCGAGACGGCGTGCCTGAGATCGTGTTTGGCACCTACGCGCTTTCGGCCAATGCCGGGCGTTTGGTAATCCTCAGCAACACGGGCGCGGAACTTTACGACATTCCGCTGCCAGGACAAGGCAGCGACGGCAACGGCATCGGCGTACCAGCGGCGCCCTCAGTGGCGGATCTCGACGGCGACGGCACTTTGGAGATCGTGCTGCTTACCTTTGACCATGGGGTGGACGTGTTCAACGTGCCTGGCTCGGGGACAAACTGTCTGCTCTGGCCCACTGGCCGCGGAAACCTTCTGCGCAACGGTCAAGGCCCGGCCACTGTGCCGTGACCCGGAGCCGACGAGACCATGGGCGAGTCCGACGGCCGCACGCTGCCCAGCTTCGTCACCGACCTACACGGATTCATGGGCTGCCATCGTGGCCAATGTCGGTTGAGCGGCGCAATTGGGAAAACCGCGCTCTCGTGCGCTGAAGCGATTCATCAACCGATCAGTTCGTGGCGTGCTGCTGCCCAATCCTGTTTGTCAAGGCCATGGGCACGGCCGCGAGCCTCGTATTTTGCGTACGCCAGCTTGGCAATATCCGCATCGGAAGCAGTCCTCACATCAATGTGCCGCGCGGCTGGGGCTGGCGAAAATCCGTGTGGCGGCTGCATTTGGGAAGAAAAGTGTGAGCCGTGATGTGACATGATGGAACCCTCCGATAATGGATAAAATGGCGTGGCGGGCAGTCCTGCGCATCCAGATCCAGGCAAAGCATTTCTTGTGCCACATTCAAGCGCGGGTGAATGTGGGTAGTTTCGTTGCAGCCAGTTCGAGCGGGCCGACCGGTTCAATCAGAATGGAGGCGGCGGCGGTCAATTCGATGGGACAAGGCCTGACCAAGCAGGGCCCGAGAAGGATGGGAAGGCCCTTCATTCCGCCCGCGGTCTCGCAAGGCCAGATGGGCCTCTTTGCTCCGACCAATCAGTTCAGCAGCCACTGCACCTTTCCTATGGGCCTCGGCGTCGATTTTCTCCCAAAACACGGCTTCGATGTTGGGAGCCGCCAGAAAGGCAACAGATTTCAGTCACGCAAACATCCAGCCCAGCATCCAAGCAACGAATGGTGAATGCTAGGCACGGCTTGACTCGGTCGCAAGTGATCTCTTTCACTGTGTCTGCGCTTTGTGAGGAGCACAAATGGAACGTCTGACGGCTTCAGTCCTGCAGAAGATGCGCATTGCTGCGATGGTGCTCTTTGGTGCTTGTGCAGCAGTCGGCTGTGGCGGGGTTTCGGCAAGCAGCCCTCCTCCAGCTACGGGCGTACGCGCCGCCGACATCGACGATGTGTCAGCTGGTCTCATGGATCATCACCGCCACCACCACCACGGCGGAGTGACGCTCATGATCGCGCTGAGCCTCGACACGCTTGGCGTCTCGCCCGAACAGCGAGCGGCTGTGGAGAAGGTTCGTGGTGATCTGCATGCTCGAATGGAACCGGCGCGAGCCGCGGAGCAAAAGCTGGTAACTGTGCTGGCTGACGGACTTGCTGCGGATAATCTGGACCGGGCGAGCGCGGATGCTGCAGTCGCTCAGGTGGCGGCCGCGGCTGCAAAGGTGCACGATGCGTCCGCGGATGCACTGAACGAGTTGCACACCGTATTGACGCCACCCGAGCGAGCCGCGCTTGTCGACAAAGTCGAGGCGCACTGGGCAGTCTGGCAGAAGGCCAATGCCGAGGAGACAGATCCGAGGAATCCGGAGCGTGGTCTGATCGAGATGCTCGCGACTGATCTAGGCCTGACGCAGGATCAAATAGACAAGATCCGTGCGGGCCTCGGCGTGGGGATGAAGGCGGTGCCGCGGCTCGACCCGCAGGAGATCGCTGCGCACCTCCGCGCATTCGGCGAGGCATTCCGCCGGGAAAAATTCGATGCGAGACTGCTCACCACTGCGAACGGGGCAAACGCACACCTTGCTGGCTGGGGCGCGGCGCACTTGGAGCACTTCATAGAGGCGGTGAGCCCCGTGCTCACGCCGGACCAGCGCACCAGATTTGCGCAGAGGCTGCGTGAGCACGCGGCCCATACTTCTGGCAATGGAGGAGAACAATGAGCCAAGTCAGCCGGATAGGCATGTTGCGTCGGTTGGCGTGCACGGTCGGCATGAGCGCTGCGTTTCTAGGCACTGCTGGATGCGGCCTGGAAGTAGGGGCCGTATATCCCGATGGGTACAGCGATTACCCGTCCGACGCGTACATAGCGACGACTGATCCTGTATACTTCGATGGTCGGGCCACGTACTGGTACGGCGGTCGATGGAACTATCGGGATGGCGGTCGGTGGAACCACTACGACCGGGAGCCAGGGGGGCTCTACCAACGTCGGATGCAAGGCCCACCTGTGCGGCGCACCTACGAGGCGCGCGGTGGCCGTCAGGGAGCTGCGCCCCACAGGCGTTAGGGGACGGCATCGGAACGCCTCGAGAGGATATCCGGCTGCGCCAGCTCGTAGTTGACTGAATTGGGGCGCGCGGACGCCGGCAAGTATTGCGCGTCTTCCGCGGCGCAAGCTCTGCTCGCTTGAAGTGTGAGCCCTGGGTGCGGCAAGCGGCATCCTAGGTTCGTGAGATACTTCATCGTGATGGCAGGGGTGCTCGCCCTCCTGGGCGGGCTGGGGGGCGTGAAGGTCGCTCAGATCAAATCGCTTATTGCCTACGGTCACGCCGCTGTGGCAGCGGGTCCGCCACCCGAGGTGGTGGGGACCAGGAAGGCGATGCAGGAGACCTGGGAGAACAGGCTTTTCTCGGTGGGCACCATCGCCCCTGCTCGCGGCGTGACCGTGAGCAACGACGCCGCGGGTGTGGTCAGCACAATCAAGTTCCAGTCGGGGCAGACGGTGCGCCACGGACAAGTGCTGGTCGAACTCGACAGCCGCGTGGAACGCGCGCAGTTGGTCTCTCTGCACGCCCAGCTCACTCTGGCGCGCGTCTCCGCCCAACGGGCGCGTGCCCTGTTCAAGGAGAACGCAGTGCCCAAGGCGCAACTCGACAGCGCCGAAAGCATGCTCGAATCCGCCAACGCCAACGCGGCAGCGCTACAGGCGCAAATCGATCGAAAGACTGTGCGCGCCCCGTTCGACGGGAGGCTGGGTATCCGGCTGGTCAACCTGGGCCAATACTTGAACCCCGGGACAGCGATCACAGACCTGCAGTCCACTGACGCGAACTACGTCGATTTCACGCTGCCGCAGCAGCAACTCGATCAGCTCGCGGTGGGCATGGTGGTGCGAATCAATGAAGGCCTGCCCGGTCCGCGCGCCGAGGCTGTGATCGCTGCTATCGATCCGACGCTGGACCCGGCGACCCGCAGCGGCCGGGTGCGGGCCGCAGTACGCAAGATGGAGGGTCTGATCAGTCCCGGCATGTTCGTCAACGTTTCGGTGGTCCTGCCGCAGAAGCGGAACGTGACTTTGGTCGCCGCCACGTCGCTGATTCACGCCTCGTTCGGCGACTCGGTTTTCGCTGTCGAAGAAAGGACTGACGACCACGGCGCCGTGGCCGCGGGCCCCGACGGCAAGCCGGCTCTGCTCGCGCGCCAGCAGTTCGTGAAGACCGGCGAGGCGCGCGGAGATTTCGTGGAAATCGTCGAAGGCGTAAGACAGGGACAGGAAATTGTCGCGCAGGGCGCTTTCAAGCTGCGCAATGGCGCGCCGGTCAGGATCAACAACTCGGTCAAGGTCGAGCCGCAGCTCGTGCCCCGCCTGGAAAATCGCTGAGGGCCCATGCGGTTCGTCGATCTCTTCATACGCAGGCCAATCCTTGCGGTTGTCGTGAGTCTGATCATCATCATCGCAGGCCTGCAAGCCGTGCGCTCGCTCAACGTCCGCCAGTACCCCAGGTTACAGGCGGCCAGCATCGTGGTCACCACTGTCTACGTGGGCGCCAGCGCGGATCTGGTGCGCGGCTTCGTCACCACCCCGCTGGAGCAGGCCATCGCGGCTGCCGACGGCATCGACTACATCGAATCGCAGAGCGTGCAGGGCCTCTCCACCATCAATGTCCGCCTCAAGCTCAACTTCGACGGCGCCAAGGCCCTGACCGACGTCAGCACGCGCGTGAACCAGGTGCGCGCGGATCTCCCTCCCGAATCCGAGATACCGGCCATCAGCTTGCAACCATCCGACGCCCAGACCGCCGCGATGTACCTGAGCTTCAGCTCGACCATCCTCGAGGACAACCAGGTGACCGACTATCTCATTCGCATCGCGCAGCCGCGCCTGACTGCCATCGAGGGCGTGCAGCGCGCCGAGATCCTGGGTGGCCGCACCTTTGCCATCCGCGCCTGGCTCAAGCCCGACCGCATGGCCGCGCTCAATGTCAGCCCGGCGCAGGTGCGCAACGCTCTCGCCGCGAACAACGCCCTGTCGGCCGTGGGCCAGACCAAGGGCGCGCTGGTGCAGCTCAACTTGACGGCCTCGACCGATCTGCGCACCGTCGAGGAATTCCGCAGGCTGGTGGTGCGCGAACAGAATGGCACGCTCGTCCGCCTGCAGGACATCGCCGACGTCGTGATGGGCGCGGACAACTACGAACAGGACGTGCGCATGAGCGGCCAGCGCGCGGTGTTCATGGGCGTGTGGGTTTTGCCCAACGCCAACTCACTCGACGTCATCGGTCGGGTGAACCGCGAAGTGCAACAGATCCGCAAGGAGCTTCCCACCGGGATGATGGCGAGTGTGGCCTACGATTCAACCAAATACATCAAGAGCGCCATCAAAGAGGTGGTCACCACCTTGGCCGAAACGGTGCTGATCGTCATGGTGGTCATCTTCCTCTTCTTGGGCACGCTGCGCACGGTGCTGGTTCCGGTGGTCGCCATACCGGTGTCGCTCATCGGCGCCGTGTTCTTGATGCAGGTATTCGGCTTCACAGTGAACCTGCTCACGCTGTTGGCCATTGTGCTTTCTGTCGGTCTGGTGGTGGACGACGCCATTGTCGTGGTCGAAAACTGCGAGCGTCACGTGCGCGAGGGTCGCTCGCGCCTGGAGGCGGCCTTCATTGGCGCGCGCGAGCTGGTCCGCCCGATCATTGCCATGACCATTACCCTGGCGGCCGTGTACGCCCCCATCGGGTTCCAGGGCGGGCTCACTGGAGCGCTGTTTCGCGAGTTTGCCTTCACTTTGGCCGGGGCGGTGTTCATTTCGGGCGTGGTGGCACTGACCCTGTCGCCCATGATGAGCTCCCGGCTGCTCAATCCGGTGTACCAGCCAGGCTGGCTGCCCAGACACATCGACAGCGGCTTCGATTGGTTCAGGCGCATCTACGGCCGGATGCTGGCCGCCACTTTGCGTGCCCGCGGCGCCGTGTACGTCGGGTGGCTGATGCTCACCCTGGCCGTGGTTCCCCTGTACATGTTCTCGCCCAAGGAGCTTGCGCCCAATGAGGACCAAGGTGTGGTATTCGGCGCCATGCTGGTGCCACCCAATGCCACACTGGAACAACTCGATCCCTACCGCGCCGAGGTGACACGCATTTTCAAGGAGGCGCCCGAGTTCGACAACACCTTCCAGATCACCTTCCCCTTCCAGGGCTTTGGCGGCATGTTGGTCAAACCCTGGGACCAGCGCGACCGAAAGATCTTCGCCATTGCCAATGAGACCAACTTGAAGCTGGCCAACATCGCGGGCGTGCGTGCCCCGGTGTTCCTGCCCCCTGCCCTGCCCAGCGCGGGCCTGATGCCCATCGAGTTCGTGATCGCCTCGACCGCCGATCACGAGGAGATCACGCGTTTTGCCGACCGGCTCAAACTGGCGGCCGTTCAGAGCGGCCAATTCGCGTTTCCACCTGACAGTGACGTAAAGATCGATCAGGCCAAGGCCGAGATTGTGCTCGACCGCGACAAGATAGCCTCAATGGGAATCAGCCTGGGACAAGTGGGTGGCGATCTGGCGGCCATGATCGGCGGACACTTCGTCAACCGTTTCACCATTGATGGCCGCGCGTACAAGGTAATTGCGCAGATCGAGCGCGGCGGACGACTGACCGCGGATGATTTGCAGCGCATCTACGTGACCGGGCCCAACGGACAGCTCATGCCGCTGGGTGCGGTCGCCGAGATCCGCAAGGGAATCGAGCCGCGCACCCTCAATCGCTTCCAGCAGCTCAATGCCGTCAAGATCTCGGGCGTGCCATCGCGCTCGCTGGACAACGGCTTGCGCGTGCTGGAAGACGAGGCGGCGAAGATTCTTCCCCCGGGCTATCGCATCGACTACACCGGCGAATCACGCCAACTGCGCCAGGAGAGCGGTAAGTTCCTGCCCGCCATGGGCCTGGCCTTGGTGCTCATTTTTCTGGTCCTGGCCGCGCAGTTCAATTCCTTCCGCGATCCCTTTGTCATTCTGGCCGGGTCAGCGCCGCTGGCCATGTTCGGCGCGCTCATCTTTACCTTCCTGAAGTTCCAAGGCCCGCCCGGCATGACCTTCCCGCTAACTGAGGGATGGACTGTGACGCTGAACATCTACTCGCAGGTCGGACTGGTCACGCTGGTTGGCCTGGTGTCGAAGAACGGCATCCTGATCGTGGAATTCGCCAACGTGCAACAAGAACGCGGCCTGTCCAAGATTGACGCCGTGAAGGCCGCGGCCGCGACCAGGCTGCGTCCCGTCATAATGACGACAATAGCCACCGTGGCCGGCCTCTTCCCCTTGACCCTGGTCACTGGCCCGGGCGCAGTGGCGCGCAACTCGATTGGTATTGTGCTGGTGGGCGGAATGTCGATCGGCACGCTCTTCACGCTCTTCGCGATGCCGTCGATCTACGTGCTGCTGGCGCGCGATCACCGCAAGGCGCACGCGAAGGATCTGGAAACCGAGCGAGCGGCCCAGGCGGCGACGATGCCGAGGGAGGGTAGCGCGGAGGCGGCGGCGTGAGGAGCAGATGGGCGATTCGATCTACGGCCCCACCCGCGCTTTAGGTTGGCGGTGTCGCCAATTCAGTTGGCATGTACTCGGCACGGGGGCGGTCTGCACAGACGCTCTTGTGCCAATGAGTCCGGCGCGCTACCTGCAGTCCCTGGGCGCATGACCATATGTTCTCTCCGGCAGGTCGTTCACGCTCGTTGCAGGTTTCTCTGGCTCTCTCTCGGCCGGACTCTTCGCCGCATGTGACGCAAGAGAGCCACTGTCCGAAAATCCGAACCAGCCACCGCTGGAGCACCTCTCGTCGGCGTTTCAGGAGCTGAAGCTCCAGTACTGGCCTGGCCAGGCCTGGCCTGGCCTAGAGGTATTCTGCCCGTTGTCCCCGGAAGCAGCGGAAATTGTTTTCGACTCTCGGCACTTCAGTTGGCCATTGTGTGACCGTTTGACTAATCCAGTGTCAATCGTCAGCGGAGCGCGCACCATCACGCAAGCGGAACTCAACGCACTCGGCGCGGGACTCTCCAGGGTAGCGATCAGTCATGCCAAGAGTTGCGGAGACGACATGAGTGTCGTGGCGCTCGACGTTACGACCGTGGGCAGCGCGGAACTGTACGTCGACGACTTCTACTCGGACTGTCCGTGGGGGATTTGCGAGGGCCGAGCCTTCGTGACCGGCCTCAACGACCTTTGGATTCTGGTGGGCTCCCTGGCGTCCAAATGAGTTGCTCGCGGAGGTGGTCCTGCGAAATAGCATCACCCGCTATCCGCAGCGCCGAGCGCCACACTCGGGAATATCTCTTCTGCCTGGCAGGTTGTACTTCGCATGAAGCTTCAGTGGTTTCGTCTATTCCTGCTCGTGGCAGCCTTCTTGCTGGTGGGTTGCGATCACGTCAGCAAGCGCGTGGCCAAGACGGAGCTCGAAGGCGAACCGCCGCACACCCTCGCGGCGGGGATCTTGGAGCTGGGCTACGCCGAAAACACGGACTCGGGATTCAATCTCCTGCGTTGGGTATCGCCTTGGGTTCGGACGCCGCTGCTGACGACCGCACAACTCGCGGGAGGGTTGGCGTTCCTCGCCCTGTGCCTGCGCAGACGCTTGTCCTTGGCAGCGCGCTGTGCCCTCTTGTTGCTCGCGGCTGGGGCGCTCGGCAATGGGCTGGATCGCCTGACCCACGGCCACGTGGTCGACTTCATCTATCTGTCTCACTGGCCGGTCTTCAATGTGGCGGACGTCTACATCACGGCGGGCGCCGTCTTGTTGCTCTGGTCATCTCGGCGCCTGAACCGCAAGGTGCCGCTGACGGGGTGACGGAAGCGCGCCCGTGGAAATGAGCTTCCACTGAAGCTCATTTTTGGACTACACTGGGCTTGCCCGGCGGTGCCCCATGCGCCTATGAATGCTCATGCATCAACGAGACTTCTTCCTGCTTTGCTCGGTCATGTTCTCTCTCGTCTGCTGTGGACGCACGAGCCTCGACAAGGTGGTTTCTGATGCAGGAGGCACGATGTCTCTCGGCGGTGCGGTAGCGGGCGGCGGCGCTCTTGCAGGTAGCGGCGGAACCCTCGCCGCAGGGGGCGTAACCGGCACAGGCGGATCGATTGCGGCTTCTGACGGTTCGGCCACCACCGACCTGGACAGTTGCTCAAGTGATGCCGACTGCCTGTCGTCGTGCATCTGGGTAACAGCCCCCATCGATTCGAGCCACTGCACGGCCTTCTATTGTTGTGGCATGACGTGGCTGAGCAAGAAGAGATGCGACGCCAATCAAGCCGCTTGGGCATCCTATTGCCCCGACCGGTCTCCACTGCGCCAGGACTGCCCATGCGTAGAACTGTGTCTGGGTGAGGCGTTCGGCTGCGTCGCCGGACAATGCACTTCCACGTGTCCGTCTCGTGTCGATGCCAGCACGAGATAGATCTCGCTTACCAAAGCGCGTGAACGTGGCGGCGAATGAGATCGTTGTAGATCTGTTCGACCCCGCGGTTCTGCTCGGGCATCAAGGGAGCGATGGTCTCGACTTGTAGGTTGGCGTCGACTTGGTTGGGATGGGAGGCCCCGGGAATCACCGTAGTCACACCCGGCGTATCGAGCACGAAGCGCAAAGCCGCCAGGTGAAGAGGCGTTCCGGGAAACAAGGCCTTGAGACGTTCGACCGCCTTCAATCCCACTTCATACGGGACTCCCGAAAACGTCTCGCCCTTGTCGAACACGGCCCCTTCGCGATTGAACTGCCGGTGATCGCCGGGACCGAACGCCGTCGAACTCTTGTACTGCCCGGTCAGCAAACCGCTGGCCAGCGGCACGCGTACAATGACGGCGACCCCTCGCCGCACGGCCTCGGCGAAGAACCGCTCGCGCGGGCGGAGTCGGAACATATTGTAGATGATCTGCACGCTGCGCACATTGTCGAATTCGATGGCTTTCAGGCCTTCCTCGACCTTCTCCACGCTCACCCCGAGATGCTTGATCTTGCCCTCGTCGCGCATGCGATCGAAAACCTCGAAAATCTCGGGGCGGTAGTACACCGTCATCGGCGGACAATGCAGCTGGATCAAGTCGAGGCACTCCAGCCCTAAGCGGGAGAGACTGGCCTCGACGAATTTGCGCATCGCTTGTGGCGTGTACGCCTCGTCCACATGTGGTGACAACTGACGGCCACACTTGCTGGCCACGAACGGGCGCTGGCCACAGGAGCGAACAAAGCGCCCCACCGCCTTCTCACTGTCCCCGTCCGAATAGACGTCGGCGGTGTCGATGAAATCGATGCCCCCGGCAACGGCGCGCTGGAGTACGCGCTCGGCATTGGCCGCGTCGAAGGGCTCGCCCCAACGGCCTCCCACTTGCCAAGTTCCCAGGCCAATTTCCGAAACGTTGATTCCCGAATTGCCAAATGGTCGCTTTTTCACAGGCGAGAGACTGAACCATTGCCCGCGGGCCGTCAACCTGGACCCGCCTTTCAATGTCCAGCCGCTTTGCCTCCCGAGGCCAGGGCCAGGCGGACTCCGAGTCCCAGGGTTGCCTCTTCTGTCAGGCCGCGAATGCCGTAGCGATTCCCCACGTCGCCCGTGCCGTAGATCAGGATCTCTCCCAGCGAGGACAGTAGCGCGACCCCGACCAGCGCGCGCACGCGGTAAGCGTCGGGGAATTGCCGTCCCCGCAGCATGTCGCCCCAAAGCTGCTCGGCGTAGCCGGAAATGAAGGGCTGCACTCTTGCGAAGTGGACGTATCGGGCGTGGAGATCCAGGCCGACGCCCGCCGAGTAGCTCGACCGCTCAGACAGAAACCACACACCAATCGCGCGTTCGGCAAAGAGCCAATTCTGTGCACGGGGTTGAGAAACTGGCCACGCGCCGGCAGCCATAGACCAAGGCGCGCTCGTCGACCACAAGCCCGCCGCTGTTCAAGATGCGTTGGTCTGGCTTCCACAAGATCGTGTCGCCATTCACCGTGACACGATTGCAGGTCACCGCCTGGTCTGCGCGCACGCACAGCCCCGTGCCCTGCGACTCTTCGTCGAAGATTCCCGGCCCGACCAAGGCGTGGTCGTAGAACAAGTACCCCAGGCCCGCATACACGAACCCGCCAAAAGGAACGAGCGCGAGCTGTCGGCCGTCGCTGCGTGCGGCGTTCGCCGCCGTCTCCTGCGGCGTGAGCGCGAGCAAGGACGCTGGGGCCCCGGCAGCATCGAGGCCCAAGCTCACACCCGAAGCACACGCTTGGGTTGCGTCGCTGACCAAGGCCGACGCGTTGGGGACGATCCGTCCGTCAGCCAGCTCGAGGCTCCGCCAGATCCAGAGCGAGCCGTCGGAGTATTCCAGCGACACGGGCGCATCCAAGCTTCGCACACCGTCGGGTACGGGCACCACGCAGTCCGAGGTCAACTGGCCAACCGCGCTGTTTTTCTCGTCGATGGTATCGATGCAGGAAGATGCCAAAGCGACCAGCACGACGAGCAGCGGACTCCTGGCCCAAGGTTGGCTTCGCTGGGCCGCATCGAACAGATTCTGGCCTCGAGTCATTATCCTGTGAGGATACCTGTAATCGAGGCACTCAGAGCAGCGTTCCCCTGTTACGCGAAAAGCACTCTTGGATCGAGTCTGAAACAGGGTAGTATTCCCAAGCATCCGATGTTGTCGCTTCGCATCTGCGGCTCGTCCCCCTCGCCCGTTGCCTCCGCGCGCTCCCACGCGTCCACGCAGCCCGGGCCGCACAGGCTCGTGCTCGCGTTGCTGGCCTTGGCCGTGGCGATTGGCGCGGCTTCGACGGTCGAGGCTGCGCCCCGGCGGGCCAAGAGCCATGCCAAGACCAAACACTCGTCCCGGGCGTCCACTCGCGCCGCAGCCAAGGCCAAGGCCGATGGGGCCGGCGGTGCTCTCGCCGAAGGCAAGGTCGCGGTCTTCGCCTTCCAGGGGGAGGACACCTATTCTGTACGCGATCACGTGATTCAGGCCCTCACCGACAGGGGCATCAAGGTCGAAGCCGCCATTCCCCCGGTGGACACCACCGAGCAATACCGCGACATGGGCGCGGTGATGAACCTGGCCGCCTACGTCCACGGACACGTCAAAGAATTGCCCGCCGATCACGCCGTCGCCACCATCGTCATTCGCAGCGGCGTCACCGGCAAGAAGCTCACCTCGGTCACCTTCACCGGATACCGGCGCGGCCTGCCCTACGACGTGGAAGAAAAACTCTGGCAGCGGCTGGGCCCTGCCTTCAGGCGCGCCTGCGTGGAGGCCACCAAGCCCCGCCCGCACCACAACAAACCAATGGTCATCGAAGCGGGAACGCCGCTCTGATCTTCGCACGTTCGATCTAACCAGCATCTGCTGGACCGTGGATCCGTTCACAATTGCCGACCTGGCAAAGATGCTGAGCCAGAATCTGAAGAGTTGAGGCGGGAGCGTTCTGGTCAGGGTTGCAGCGGCTGACGAGCGATCGTTCCCCAGCACCATTGTCGGCCCCAGCGTGCGACCGTGTCGTCGCTCAAATCGGCTGAGCCGAACCAGCAGGCATACGGCACTCTGTAAGCAGAGCCGTATGCCACCCTGGGAGATAAGCCATGAACCTAATTCTGAAACCACGCCGTCTGGTTTTCGTGCTGCTCGCCGGTGCATCCGCGGCCCTCGGCTGCGGCGGAAGCGCCACGTCCATCGCTGGCCGTGACGCAAGCACTGCCACCGGTGGCGCCGCGGGCGCCAACTCGGCTGGCGCAACCGGCACAGGTGGCAACGCCGCAACCGGTGGCTCGCCACCCCCAAGTACCGGCGGCACTTCGCAGAGCACCGGCGGGGCGGCTATGGGAGGCGTCACTGCCACCGGAGGACTCGGTCAGGACACTGGCCCGCCCGATGCGAACTTCGGCGGAACCAGTGGAACGGCGGGCGCCAGCGCAAGTGGCGGCAGCCTCATCGCAGGGAGCACCATCAGCACCGGCGGAAGCAGCGCCACAGCAGGCACGATCGTCGAGGGCGGCAGCACGAGCACGACAGGCGGCAAGACCACCACGGGCGGCAGCACCACAATCGGCGGAAGCACAGCCACGGGCGGGAAAACCGCCACGGGCGGCGCCACCGTGGCTGGTGGCAGCAAGGCACCTGGCGGCTCGACCGCTTCCGGTGGCACCAGCGCAGGCAGCACGGGCACGGGTGGCGCGGCAACCGCAGGCTGGGTGACCATACACAACGACTTCTTCTGGTACGACGACACCGGGGCGGCGATCGAGACGCGCGCCGGCTGCCTGCGCAAGTTCGGGGACACCTACTACTGGTATGGCCTCTTCGCCTGGCAGGACCCCAAGGCCTGGAACGATCAAACTTGCTACGCGTCTACAGATCTCGTTCACTGGACCAACAAGGGCATTGCGCTGCACGTGGTTGCGGGGGCCAACCGAATGGACGTGCTCTACAACGACACGACCAAGAAGTACGTGATGTTCTTGAAGTATGGCGGAGACGCCGCCTCTTTGGGCTTCGCCACGTCGTCGACTCCTGAAGGACCATACACCTTGTTGAGCGAAACTCAGGTGGATGGTGCCAACATCGGGGACATGTCGATGTACGAGGATGACGACGGGAAGGCGTACCTGGCCTATGTCTGGGATCAAACCGGCCCGAATCGACAACACGGCATCTACCGAATGTCGGCGGACTACTTGAGCCTGGATACCCAAATGTATCTGTGGAACGAAGCCAGCCGCGAAGCGCCCCACATTTTCAAACGCAATGGTACCTATTACTATGGGGTTTCCGAAACCAATGGAGTTAACCCATCACCCACCCGATACTACACGGCGACCGCCCTGACCGGCCCCTGGTCTGCTGCAACGATGCTGTCCACGCCTGGGTCGAGCACGACTTACGAAACGCAGGTCGATTTCGTTCTCCCATTCACCGGCACGCAAGGGACGGTCTACATGTTCGACGGCGACCGTTGGTTGCCAACCGGAGGGAGCCAGGGCGGCTATGTGTGGCTGCCCTATCAGTTCGCCACCGCTCTCATGCCAACCATGCCCTACTATCAGGATTGGGACTTGAACGTGACCGCCGGCACGTGGAGGACCTTCGATTCCTCGCGCAATCTGGCGCTGGGCAAGACCGCCACGGCGTCCTCGCAAGACAACACGAATGTCGCCGCGAATGTAACCAAGGCCACGACCTATCAGAATTACACAGCCACCCGATGGGAGAGCGCCGCCAGTGACCCACAATGGATCATGGTGGACCTGGGCGCCGCGACCGAAATCGACCGGGCCATCCTCAAGTGGCACACCGACTATGGCAAGGCCTTCAAGATTCAGGTTTCAACCGACGCCACAACCTGGACCGACGTGTACAGCACGACCATTGGGGCAACGTATTCCGTCACCGACGTGACCTTCAGCAAGACCACCGCCCGCTATGTGCGCATGTATGGCACGCAAAGGGGCACGACCAACGGATACTCGCTGTTTGCTCTCATGGTCCTCGACGACCCGTAGCACCAGGCAACCGAACCAGCGCCTACCGGACGATCTGGGTGAAGTCCACCAAGTTGCCGGTCATCATGAGCAGCGACAGGGCGGTCCACGACTTCTGGCAGTAGATGGTGCCGGCGGTGAGGTTCAGGGTGGCCACGGCCGCGTAGGCCTGGTTGATGAACGACTGGTACTGGGTGTCGCTCATGGCGCCCACGCCCGCGGGCCCGACGAAGGAAGCCGCCTGGGCGCCGTTCACCGCGCGATCGGGCTTCGGGGTTCCATTGAGATCGTAGCCGTCGACGATGCCGTTTGAGTTCAATGGTCAGATAGGCCACAATAGCAGCGTGACCAAAGAAGAAGCCCTCAAGCAACTGGCAGATGCGGAGGTCGTCCCCTGTGTGTCGGGAGGAATCGCGGAGGCCAAGGAGATTCTCGATGCATGCCTCTCGGCGGACATTCCTGCCATTCTGGATCGTCAGGATTCCTGCAATACGCATGGCCACGCCGCTGCCGTGCGCATCGACCTGTGCGTGAGGCCAGAGGATCTTCCTAAGGTCATGGCCATCATGCACGCGCGTTGGCAGAACCTGCTCGATCAGGAAGGCACCCTGCCAGAGCGGACTGCCGCTGCCACGGAATGCCAGGATCCACCTTGCCCCGCATGCGGCACCGCCGCGCCCCTGCAAGACGGCGCCTGCACCGGATGTGGGTTGCAGCTCGAGCAGGGGGAATAGGCCTGGTCGCACTGAACCTGGAGAACATCCAATGAGCAAGCCATTGGCCCTGGTCGCTGGGATTCTCTGTGTCGCATGCAGTGGGTCGGGCGGTGGCTCCCCGTCGCCGTTGGGGTCAGCGGGAAACTCTGTGCCAGGAGGCACCACGCAGATGGGGGGAACCAATGCTCTGGGCGGAACCAGCTCCGTGGGTGGGCTGAGCACGAGCGGCGGCAACAATGCGACGGGCGGCAGCGCGACCAGCGGGGGCGCCGGGGTCACAGGCGGCACTCCCACGACTGGTGGCAACAACACAACGGGTGGCAGCAGCTCCGTCGCTGGCACGCTCGCCACCGGCGGCAGCAAGGGCGGAGGCGGCGCAGGCAGCAGCGGAACCAGCGCGCCCAGTACGGTCGCTGGCACGCTCGCCACCGGCGGCAGCAAGGGCGGGGGCGGCGCAGGCAGCGGCGGGACGACTGCGCCCAGCACCTGTGGGCCGCGCTGGGTGGGCCGGGTTGACGCCACTGACCCCAACGCGGTTCGCTTTGCCTGGCAGGGCGCGGGACTGGTGGCCACGGTTAACGGAACCTCTATCGCCGTGAAATTGAGGACCGAGGGCACGTCGACGGTATATTTCCAGCCCGTCATCGACCACCAGATTGCCACGCGATTCAAAGTCGATATGGGTGCCGATCAAACCGTGACCTTGGCTTCCGGGCTTACCGCCACGGACCATTTGGTCGAGCTGTATCGCGACACAGAGGGAATGTATGGCCTGAGCACGTTTCTTGGTTTCACCAGTGGCACGGTCAAGGGTGCCCCTGCCGCCAGCGGTCGTTTGATTGAAGTGGTGGGCGACTCAATCAGTGCTGGCTATGGCGATTTGGGCACTGAGCCGCACCCCGGTTGGGTGGCCAACCCTGCGTGCCATTGGACCGCCGACAATTCAACCTGGTACCAGAGTTATGCCGCCGTGGCCGGCCATGCCTTCGGTGCCGAGGTGAGCACCATTGCACGCTCCGGCTGGGGAATGTGTCGCGACCTCGGCGGCAGCACCACCGGCGTATTGTCGAGCGTGTACGCCAACGCGCTGGGAACCGACAACAACGCTGTGTGGGGTTTTGTGCCCAAGGCTTCGGTCGTGGTCATCAACTTGGGGACCAACGACTGGGGGGCTGGCGATCCCGGTACCCCCTACGAGGCGGCCTACAAGAGTTTCATCGCCACGATCCGTAGTCACTATCCCGATGCTTGGATATTCCTAACAATTGGATCGATGCTCAGCGATCCAGCTCTCAGCCAGGTCAAGACCCGCCTGGCCAATGTGGTGGCAGCCTTCACCGCCACGGGAGACCAAAAGCTGGCGACTTTCGATTTGGGCACGCAGAACATGGGAGCCGATGGCTCTGTGCCCACGGGTTGCGACTGGCATCCCAATGTGGCCGATCATCTGAGAATGGCGGGCATTCTGCAGCTGCAACTGTCGGCGAAGCTGGGTTGGCAGGTGCCGTAGGCGCGGACTAGTAGATGGGGACAGACACATGAAGGGTCAGCGTCGGAGCGGGCGGCCGACATCCGGCGCTGCCTCGGGTGGCTCGCGAGCCGCACGCCAGAAGATCCCGGGCAGCGAAGCGCCTGGGGATAACCGACCGGGCGGCGGCTCTCGCAGCGCCGTTGGGCTGGTGGTGCTGGGATTGCTGGCAGCCTACGCCGTTTGGCGCGTGATTCACCTGGCCTGGACCTGCGACGACGCTTTCATCTCTTACCGATACGCGAAGCACCTGATTGAGGGGCAAGGGCTGGTGTTCAATCCGGGGGAACGGGTCGAAGGCATCACCAATCCCTTGTTTACGCTCATGCTGGCGGGGCTGATGGCCGCCGGGCTGGAACCGCGTTTCGCCTCGATGGCGTTGGGAGCCGTCGCTTATGTCGTCGTCGCGGTGACGCTGGCGTGGTGGTCGTATCGTAAACGACCGACGACTGGCCTCTGGCTGCCCCTGGGGGCTTGCCTTTGGCTCGCCCAGGACGATCTGCACGCCTGGGGAACAGGCGGCCTCGAGACCACGGTGTTTGCGGCGCTGGCCCTCGGAGGAATGGCCTGCCTGTCGGCCTCGCATCGCCTGCGCGGCGCTGTGCTGGGCGGGGTTCTGCTTGCGCTTGCGTGTCTCACCAGACCGGACGGCATTCTCTTCGCTGCCGTGGGAATCGCAGTGCCTTGGCTGTTGCGCTCCGACCCTTTCCAGAGCGGGCCGCGGCAGACCTTCAGGCAGATCGTTGCGGTCGCAACTCCGGTGCTCGTCTTGTGTGCCGGTTTGGTGGCCTTCAAGCTCATCTACTACGGCCGCGTGCTGCCCACCGCGTTCTATGCCAAGTCCGCCACAGACCCCTACTACAGGCAGGGCCTGATGTACGTGGCGCTCTACGGGGCCAAGCACTGGGCCATGTCCTTGTCGCTCGTGCTTCTGCCCCTCGTGGCCTGGTGGACAGGGCGGCTGCGGATGTTGTGGGTCCGGCGGGATGCCCTGCTGGCCCTCGGGACCTTCGCTCTCTTCACGACCTACGTGGCCCATTCCGGCGGCGACTTCATGTTTGCGCGCCGACTGGTTCCAGCGCTGCCTTTCCTGTTCGTCTTTCTCGACGCGGTCCTGTCGGCTCTCACGCCCAAGCTTGGCCTCGCGTTCGCGCTATCGATCGCGGCTGGCAGCTTCCTTCCCTATCCGCTCTTTGGCCCGCATCGACCTGAATTCGTCCATGGCGTTTCCGACGAGAGACTGGGCTACCCGGAGACCGTCGTCGCCCAGCGTCGCGCTCAGGCGCAGGCCGCGCAAGAAGTTTTCCAGGGTCTACCGGTTCGCGCCGCGTTTGGCGGCGGCATGTGCATGTTCGCCTACTACAGCGGCCTTCCCTATCTGGTCGAGCCCAACGGGCTCACCCAGTACTGGATCGCCGAACAGCCTCTGCCCACCCGCGGCCCCAAGGTCGGCCACGAGAAGCTCGTGTCGCGTGAGCAACTGCTCGCCCACGGGGTCTCGCTTATCTTCCACCACGACCACCCTCCGCTGCAAGACCGCTCGCCCGGCCTCAATCGCCTCATCATCGACGATGCCCTGATGGTTGAGATGCTCACCTACGACGATGCCCTGATGGACAAACTGCGCGCAACCGGGCGCGTTCGCTTTCGAGCTATCGACGACATCCTGCGGACAGCCACAACTGACATACAGGCAATGCCCTGCGCTGACGCTGGCGAGGCCTTCGCAGGCCTGTCGGGCTACTACCTCGACGCCCACCCCGACAAAGCCGGCCCGCTGCGCGAAGCCATGACCCGCGCCTGCAACCGCTGACTGGTCCCTACTTCAGCGCAAACAACGCCAGACCTTCGCCCTTGGCCAGCAATTCCACCATTGAGGAATCGTCCAGGAATTTCCACAGCGCTGGTGGATACGACAACTGCCCTTCTCTGGTCGAATACAGGATGTGAGTGATCCCTTTCTCTCTCAGCCGCTCTCGCACCTCCCCAGGGGAAGAACACGGCGCCAGCCAATCGGCAATCTGCGAGGCTTCAAAGAAGCTGTCGGCAATATACGCCCGATCACTGTAGAAGCCGAAATTCGTATTCAAGAACAGCAGCCTTGCGTTCATGGGTAGTTCCCGATTCATGAAGGCAAACTCCCCAGGTACCGCGGACTTCAGCACGGCTTCTCGATCCTTGCCACCATACCTACCAGCGACCTCTGCCGCCTTGGCAT
This sequence comes from Myxococcales bacterium, assembly GCA_003158735.1. GTDB lineage: Bacteria > Myxococcota_A > Polyangia > Fen-1088 > Fen-1088 > Fen-1137. Next base: position 42,210 of record PMLB01000209.1, read on the forward strand.
AACTTCCACTCACCTCGGCCATCAGGAGCGCAGCCGCCAGACAATAGACGGCCGCAAACCCGCCCACCGCGACAACCTTCCGCGCAAACAGCCGGTCCATCAACCCTCCCAACGCAAGCGCGGCAGCGATAGCCAACACCGGAATGATGGGGATGAGAAACCGCAATTGCTGGCTCGCGCTCGCCCAACACACGAAATAGATCCCGGACACCACCAGACAGGCACGCACGGTGCGGTCCCACAATGCGGCGACTACCGACAGCGGCAGGAGTGCAATCCACATTTTGTTGAGCGATCCGTCGAAGTGAGCATAGCCCTCTCCGGCAGACAGAATCACCCGAAAGGGCAGCTTGATGTAGTCCAGAACCGTGCGCCCCATGCCCACGGACGATTGCCAGTGTGCAAACTGCCGCCAGCAGTCCTGGCTCCAATCTGGACCTCCAAACACATCGTAGAAAAACGGATACACCGGATTCCCGGTAAACCAGACGGACTTCACCATCCAGGGCAATACCAGGAACACGATGGGGGGCAAAAGGCAGGTTGCCAGCTCGACCGATGCCCGGCGAAGGCGGTTTCCAGCAGGCAAGCTGACGAAATACCAGAACACGATTGGCACCACGCTAAGCAAGCCGTTGACCTTCATACCGGCCATGATCCCGCAGCTAATACCCGAAAGAACCAGACACACCCGCCGCTGCTCGGGCTCATGGTTTACGCGCATCATGAAGATGAACGCCGTTGTCATGAAGAAAGCCTGGATGATGTCGACGTATGCGATGGCCGCTTCCAGCATGAAGGTATGGTTGAAGAGCACAAACAGCACAGCCATGAAGCCATACCAAGCCGACTTGCGAACTCGCACGAACTCGAAGATCGCGTAGGCCGTAAAGACAGAGAAGATGCACTGAACCGAGTTGGCGAGAACATGGTCCTTCAGGAGCATCGCCAGCGTGAACACCATCTCGCCATCGAGCGGCCAGTTGGAGTACACGTTGAACGGAATTCTGAAGAACCCGCCGTGGGCTATGTACAGCTTGGGAATTGTCAGGTGATAGACGCCGGCGTCTCCCTTGAGCTCGGGGTCCATGCTGCACACAGCAGCTACCGCAAGTGCCAGAACGATTGGCAAGAGGCAACCGGCCGCCGCAGCGACCTGAGCGGACCGGAGGCCACGCGAGAATCGAGGAAAGCGAGGACGGGCGAAGGCAGCTGCCCCGGCTGCTGAGGCCAGAACCAGTGCCCCGACCGCTGGCAAGGTGAGGATTTGGGCCGCGCTGAGAAAAAAGATCGCAGCCATCCAAAACGCGGTCCCAAGGCACAAGCGAGTCAGGCCCCGGTGGGGGAAGTCTTTCGTCTTGCGAAAGGCCGCCCGCTCAATGGCAAATCCCGGCAGCCAGAGCAGGCCTGCCAGGAGAGCCATCGTGACGAGGTGTATGAGTAGGTCTGTCATGCCGATTCAGTCATCGCGTTCTGGAAGTTCTCCCGCGGCCAGGCCAGCGCGGCGAGCGTAACATGCTGACCGTTCTACGGGCTCGATTCCTCGGTCGTGGGAACCAGCCTGCCCGCCCGCATCGAACATGCCTCTGCGCGTTGTGGAGTCTCTGAGTCGCAGACCCAGGCTCCTGTCAGTGAAATGCGTTGAAGCTCAGCTTGGCCACTTGCCCTTTGCATAGGCACGGGTGGCACCGAATGTACACACGATCACTAGGTCTTCTTTCGGGTTTGCTGTTGCTATTCTTGACTGCCTGCTCGGGCAACTCGGCAAAGGATGCGGGGGCAACTGGCGGCAGCGGAGCAACGACGACCGTGAGTGGCGGGACGAGAACCGTGGGCATCACCGGCGGCTCGGTGGTCGCCACCGGCGGCGCTGTCAACGCAACCGGCGGCTCAATCGTTGCCACGGGTGGCGCGGTCATCGCAACTGGCGGCGTAGCGATCGCCACAGGTGGTGGTACGGCTATCACAACTGGCGGCGCGGTCGTTGCTGGAAACACCGGCGGTAGCACCCGAGTAATCTCTGCTACCGGCGGCGCGGGCACGGCCGGCGCAGGCGGGACACCGACAGGTGGCTCCGGCACAACGCCAGCTGGCGGTGCAACCGCCGGCTCCGCGGGAGTTGCAACGGGCGGCTCGACAGCTGTTGCAGCCGGCGGCTCGTCAGGAGGCGCAACCGGCGGCTCCATGGGCGGCACGGGCGCAGGGGGCACCGGCGGCACTGTCTTTCCACCGCCCGCCAACCGGGTGCGCACGATCATGTCCTTCGACCGGGACTGGCTGTTCAACTACGGCGACGCGTCCGGTGCCGACGCCACGCTTTTTCCGGATACCGCCTGGCGCAAGTTGAACATCCCTCACGACTGGGCCATCGAAGGCCCGACTCCGCCGGCCAGCCCATTCTCCTCAACTGCCGCGAGCACCGGCCGGGGTGGCTATGCGCCGTCGGGCATCGCCTGGTACCGCAAGCATTTCACGCTCCCGCAAATGCCGGCGGGCCGCAAGGTCTTCATTGAGTTCGACGGCGTGATGGGCAACAGCACCGTTTCCGTCAACGGCACGTCTATCGGAAACCATCCCTATGGCTACGTGAGCTTCCGCTACGACATCACATCGAGTGTGAAGTTCACCGGAGACAACGTCATCGCGGTCAAGACCGACACCACTGTGCAGCCCGCCTCGCGTTTCTACGCGGGGGCTGGGATCTACCGCCACGTCCGCCTCGTCGCGACCGATCCCGTGCATCTCGATCAGTGGGCCACCGTCGTAACCACGCCCGCGCCAACCACCACGTCAGCCACAGTGAAGGTTCAGACCACGGTGGTCAATGAGGGCACGGCCGCGGCGAGCGTGAGTCTTGAGGGTCTTGTCACCAACCCCGACGGAACCGATCGTGCACCAGTCACCACGACTGCTCAGACTATCGCCGCCGGGGCCTCGGCCAGCTTCAGCTTCGATGTCCCCGTCGCCAATCCCAAACTGTGGGACACCAAGACGCCGAACATGTATCAACTTGTGACCAAGGTCCAAGTCGACGGCAACGTGGTGGACGACGAGGCCACCCCCTTCGGGATCCGGGAAATCAAGTTCAGCACGGGAATGACCCTCAATGGCAATCCCGTGAAATTCCAGGGCGTGTGCCTGCACCAGGACTATCACGGCCTCGGGTTGGCGGCCCCGCAGCGAGCCATGCAGCGACGGCTGGCGCAGCTCCGGCTTCTGGGAGTGAATGCCATTCGCACGTCGCACGAGCCGCCCAGCCCGGATTTCCTCGACCTGACCGATCGCATGGGCTTTCTCGTGCTCGACGAATTCACCGACCTGTGGGCTGGAAGCAAGTGGGGCGACGTCGGCGACTACTCCAGGTATTTCAACAAGACCGCCACGACTCCCACGGGAATGCCTGCGGTGCCCATAGTGACCGGCGTTACCCCCACCGGCGCCCCGTGGTGGCAGGTGGACTTCACCGGATGGATCATGCGGGATCGCAACCATCCCAGCGTCGCTCTTTACAGCATGGGCAACGAAATCAGCGATTCGTTCAGCGTGAGAACTCCCATTCTCACGAAGATGATCGCGATCAGTCACTTCCTCGATCCGACCCGCAGTGACACCCAGGCCCTGCTTTCCTACGGCACCGACACCATCGACGTCGGGACAGCGACCAATACCCTGCTCGACGTGTGGGGCACCAATTACAACGTCGCCACTGTGCTCAAGGGCATGGTCAATGCGCCGACGAAATCCGCTTTGATCACCGAAATGGGTACCGAAACCGGCACCTGGGCTCAGGTCACCGCGAACCCCGGGTTGACGGGCGAGTTCATGTGGACTGGCGTGGACTATCTTGGCGAAGCCGACAAGGCATGGCCCACGGTTGGCGCCACCGCCGGGCTGATGGACGAGCTGGGCCTGGTGAAAACCATCGGCTATTCGTGGCAGACGATATGGGGAATGCCCAAGACCACCTTCAGTACGGGCGTGGTAGCGGGCAAAGTGGTACTCACGGCCGATCACACGGCGATAACCACGGATCTCAACGATGTCGCGTTCGTCAGGGCCGCAGTCCCGACCGCCACGGCTCCCGTGACTTTCTCGCTCACCGGTCCCGGGACTCTGGTCGCGGTCGACAGTGGCAGCATGACCCAGGAAACCTTCCGCGGTGATACCCGCAACGCCTTTGGCAATCTGGCCTACGCCATCATCCAGGCGACGGGTTCTGGCGCCATCACGGTGACCGCCAAGTCAGCGGGACTCACCGATGGCACCGCGACCATCACGGCCACCGAGGCCACATTCGCTCCCTGCGCTGGCACCTGCGACTAACGTTGCCCTCGGAGAGTCATCCCGCAATCGCGGTGGTCCGCACCTGGTCGAGCACGCCCATCAACTGGCTCAGCTGCGCCGAGCTGAAGAGTCCTTCAGGACCACGTGGCGTGATGTCCGTGAAAGGCGACTCGTAGAGCAGCCCAGCCTCCATCACCCCGTGCTCGGTGAGGTGATCCACGATCAGGTTCACGAACTCGATCTGATTCGCGCCGAGCGACTTCCCGGCCAGGAATCCGCCCAAAGCCGCCTTGGCTGCCTCGCGGTCGAGGCCGACTAGCGAGCGCACGAACAGCCCTAGGCCGTGCGACGTCTCCTTGGCGCGGCTGATGTCCTCGGGGCCGCCAATCTCGCTTTCACCCAGCATGCGTTCCAGCTCGGCCACATCCGCCGCCGTGAGCGCGCGGTTCATGCGCAGCTTGTGAATGGCGACGTGATCCTGATGGGCCCGCAGGAACGCCCTCGCCTTGGCGCGAAACTTCTCGAATCCGTCGCCAGCAGTGAAACCCGGCAAGTCCACACTGCTCGCGGCGCCGATTTGGTCCACGAAATCAGAATAGACCGGCTTGCGACTTTGCTTGTCGATGAACTGGACCAGGTCCCGCAAGCGCCGGCGCAATCTCTCAAGCATCGGCGTGGTGACGTCCTGCCACCATTCGTCGGTCTGCACGTCCGCGATCAACTCCATTTGCGCGCGCACCATGGGGATAGCGGACTTCTCCTCCAGCAATCCCGCGAGGGCTTTCACTTGGTCGCGCAGGCGCTCGAAGCCCAGCTCGGATCGCAGGAGCGCCAGTTGCAGATTCAAGACGAGCAGGTCGAAGCGTTTGGCCTCCTCTGGCTCGGGTTCCAGCTCGGATGGCAAGCCCGCCACTTCGCGCGACAGCTCGGCCAGCGCCTCACCCGACAGCCGCATCCAGGCTTCCGGCTTGGCGTACTTTTCCACTGCGCGCCGTTTGGGCCGCACCACGAAGTTGTCCAGGTTCATCGCGGCGACCTCGCCGTGCAACATCCCAGCCACGGCAATGCGCAGCTCGGCCTCGTTCCGTGGATCACCAAAGACGGCCGCCGGCTCGGCCAGGGCGGTAGCGCCGAGCTTCTTGTCCAACTCGCCGATGGTTTCCAGTCGCCGCTTGAACAGGCGTTTGCCCAGCGATTCACCGGCCGCGCCGTCCACTGTCGCGGGGTTCTGGCCGAAGAACTCCAGATTTCCGCAGTAGTCGAAGATCTGGAAGTACTCCTTGTGCTTGCCCGGCCCGAACAGATCCGGGCACAGTCGCGTGCCGCGCCCAAGCATCTGCCAGAACTTGGTCTTCGAGCGCACCACCTTGAAGAACACCAAGTTGACCACCTCGGGAACGTCGATGCCCGTGTCGAGCATGTCGACGGAAAGCGCGAGGTGCGGCGGTTTGTCCTTGATCGAGAAGTTGTCGATCAGGCTCTGCGCGTACTCGACCTTGAAGGTGATGACTCGCGCGAACTCGCCCTTGAAATGTGGGTAGTTGGCGTCGAAGCGCTCGGCGATGAAATCCGCGTGCGCCTGGTTCTTGGCAAACAAGATGGTCTTGCCCAGCCGATCGCCGCCCGCGACAGTCAATCCGTGGGTCGTCAGGTGGGCCAGCACCTTGTCCACTGTGTCCTTGTTGAACAACCACTTGTTGACCGCCTCGGCCTCCACGCGGTCAGGCACCCCGCCCTCCTCGTTCCACTCGAGTTCGTCCCACTGTTCTTTTTCCTCATCGGACAAGTCGGCGTACTTGATGCCTTCGCGCTGGAATTTCAGCGGGACCGACACGGCCTTGGGCGGCACCAAGTAGCCATCCTTCACTGCCTCGTCCAGCCCGTAGGCATCGGTGGGCACGCCGTTCTCCAGGTCGAACAGCTTGTAAGTGTTGCGGTCCACCTCGTCCTTGGGCGTGGCGGTCAGGCCCACCAGCAGCGAGTCGAAGTAGTCGAAGATGGCGCTGTACTTCTGAAACACCGAGCGGTGCGCCTCGTCGATGATGACCAGATCGAAGTGCCCGACCCCGAAACGCCGTTGGCCGTCTTGGGATTCGTCGATCAACCCCATCATCGTCGGATAGGTCGAGACATACACGCGCCCTTCGGCGTCCTTTTCGGTGACCAGGTTGACGGGTGGGGAGTCGGGCAGAAATCTCTTGAAGGCACCCACGGCCTGATTGACCAGCGCCACCCGATCGGCCAGGAACAGCACGCGTTTGGCCCAATTGCAGCGCATGAGCAGGTCGCAAAGCGCGATCACAGTGCGCGTCTTGCCCGCGCCGGTGGCCATCACCACCAGCGCCTTGCGGTCGTGGTCGCGCTCGAAAGCCTCGCCGATGCGGCGAATACTGCGTGTCTGGTAGTAGCGCTCGACGATGTTCTGGTTGATCTCGGACCCGGCCAGCAATTTGCGCGTACTGCGTCGCTGGATGAGCAGCTCCAGTTCGGCCTTCTTGTAGAAGCCCTGCACCTGGCGTGGCGGATATTGCCTGTCGTCCCAGATCCAATGGTCGTAGCCGTTGGAATAGAAAATCACCGGGCGCTGGCCGAAGCGCTTCTCCAGGCAATCCGCGTACAGCTTCGCCTGCTGCTGTCCCACGCGTGCATCCCGCCGCGTGCGCTTGGCTTCCACCAACGCCAGGGGCTTGCCGTCGTCGCCCCACAACAGATAGTCGACGAAGCCCTTGCCCTGGTTGTTGGGCATGCCGTCGACCTCGAACTCGCGGTCACGCGGTTGATCGAGCTGCCAGCCCGCCTCCTTCAGCAGCAAGTCGATGAAAGCGTCGCGCGTCTCGGCCTCGGAGTAGTCGTGCGTGTCGGGTTGCGCGGTCGCGGCCTTCCTGGCATCGGCGACCTCGGCTCGCAGGCGCGTGAGTTCCGCATCCAGCGCAGTCTTGTCTGCCAGCAGTGCCGACAGCTTCTCGTCGCGCTCGCGCAGACCACCCTCAAGCTTCTGCAATTGCTCGACGGTCTGCTTGGGCAGCGGCGCGAATTTGGGCAGCGCAATTGTGTCGAATACCAGCCCCGGCGCCGGCTTCGCCCCCCGCGCGTACGAACGCGCCAGCCAGTACGCGAAATGGAACAGCTCGCGCACTGCAGTCACCGCATCCGACGGCTGGATCGGTCGATGACTGTGAACCGCCTGATTGCCAAGCGTGTTGATAAGCCGCACCTTGCTGAATACCGCTTCGCCCGCCGTGGTTTTGAAGGTCGGTTCGTGGATCAAGGCGCTAAGATTTTCCTGGTAGGGCAAGCGCAGAGCCGAGTCGTGCTTGTACATCCACGCCACCGCCAGCTCCAGCGTGCGCCGGGCGTAGAAGCAGGCGGTGCGCGGGTCCGGATACACAGCCCCCTCCGCCTTGTGGGCTGACTCGAAGACATCGGGCCACTCGGCTTGCAGGAAGGCGAAGAGGGTGCTCACGGTGTCACCCCTTTGCGCAATTCGTTGGGCGACAGCTCGTTCTTCTTCACCAGTTCCGCGACGATCGTCGTTTGCTTCTCGGCGATCATAGCCAGCCGATCCACCGCGGTTTCTGGCTTCTTTTGCTGAACGGCGAGAACCCAGACCTTGGCGGTGCCGGGTGTCATCTGGTGGCAGATGTGTTCCAAATGGCACAAGAGCAATCCGGTCGAGCGAATCGGGTTGTGTCCTTGCCCCTTGACGACGACGAGCGTCAGCCCCGTCTGCGACAGAACGGTCATCTCCTTCGCAAGCGCCAGCATCTTGTCGTCGTTCGTGATCAGGCCGTCCCACCGGCGTTGGTCGACGTGCAGCTCGCGTAGCAACTCCCAGTCATACACCGCGGCGAGGTCAGGCCGGATGCGACGAACCGGGATCAGCTCGGCGCCTTCGATGTACTGGGAAAGCGCGTCGACGATGGGTTCGGGGCAATTCTGGTCCAGCGCGAACAGCCGACGGGAATGCGCGGGCATCACGCCGCCTGTTTGAGCTTCAGGTTCTGATCGAGTTCCTGCTCCAGAGCGATCGCGTCCGCGACCTGTGCTTCGTTGAGGTACGGGTAAAGCTGAATGATCCGCTTGGTGTCCAGACCATCGTTCGCCAGCGCAGCGATCGCGGTCGTCTCCACGCGCGTGCCCGCGACGTGCGGCGATCCACTCAGTTTGCCTGGGACGATACGAAGTTCTGGCTTGGGTCGCACCAGGTCGGGGCCCTTCAACCCTTCCATGGAGGTAAAGGGCGCCACAAGATTGAGCAGCTCACCCCGCGCAAGCTGCCCCTGAAGGTCCTGCAACCCGGTGGGCAGGTCCAGGTACAAGGTTCCGTCGGGAACCACGAACAAACTGGATTTCCCTTCGCTCCACACAGGGAGGTCGAGAGCCCGCAATTGCTCCAGGGCGCGCCTCACCGCTGGCATGCCCACACCCGGAATCTCCGCGCCAGCTTCCAAGGTTTTCTGCCGGCGGAGCCAGTAGATGACCCGCAACCCCATGAGATCCGAGTACGACCACAGCTTCACCTTGGTGGGGGAAACGCTAGGACCAAAGATTCCGTGCCGGTCCCACCAGTGGATCGTGGACAGCGGCACCCCTGAAAGCGCCGAAGTGCGCCTGGCCGTGTATGCACCGGTGCCTGTCATGAACAAACCTTATCCTAGTATATCCCGAGTCAAGCAAGCAAACCGAGGCAAGTTGGCTCGCCGCAGAAACCCGTCAGCCCGGCCACGATGGCGTTGGTGATGGTGAAGCGCGGGGCGAAGACGGTCACGTCACAGTTCTCCCCGGAAAGCGCGGTGCTGGAGCGAGGCGAAGAGCGCGTCGAGCTTGGCGAGCGAGGCGCGGTGGGCGGATTTCAGTTTGTCGACGGTCTTCACGGTGACCTCAAAAATCGCGATTGTGGTCTTGGGAGGCTGAATAACAGGCAGTTCCCGAAGATCCTCCAGATTTATCCCCCGCTGGGCAATTCCCTTCACGTCTCCACCGATTCTCTTCTGAACTGAATCGCTACGCAGAAGTGCCAGTATGAACAGGGCCGAAGACACGTCGGCGTACGGGATGAGGGCCAACTCACGCGTAATGTTTCCTCCGGCCAGTTCAGCCGGGACCAGAGCACACCGTCCAATCGTTCCCCGAATGGAGATGACCAGTTCTCCTCCTCGAAGGACGGTCCGTCGGTATTTCTTCGCGATTGCTTCTGACGTTCTGATCAGGTTCTTGGGCGCGATTTCGCCTGCAACAACATCCTTGATCCGCACCAGTGGAACGCCGCCGCTGATTGCCTCGCCTCGTTGGACAACGCCGTAGCTTATTCCTCGCGTTCCGTCCACAAGGTCCGCCAATCGCCGAACCGGAAAGCCACCCATGTTCTGAATCGGGTCGCCGAAGAGGTCTAGGAAGATGGATTGGGTGAGGGTGTCGAGTTGGGCGAGGGCGGCGCGGCGCTTGGCCCGCAGTGCCTCCGCCCGGTCCAGCACCTCCGCAATCCGCCGCTGCTCGGGCAATGCAAACAGAGGAACGCCGATCCTCTCTAGTTCGCTCTTGCGTAGAGCCGGAACTGTGGTTGCCGAGGCTATGCGATAGAAGTCCACTGTCCGCAAGAAATAGTAAAGGTACCGGCTCTCGATCTCTGGCCCTGGAATGGCGGCCATTGCGTTGTTGTCGATCAACAAGGGGCAGCCGGCAATCACACGGTGGTTTTGGCGAATCGCCTCGCCAATCTTTGCAAAGAGAACGCTTCCTGCCGGGATTGGTTTCGCACGGAGCCGTTCCAAATCGATCTCGTCCACGAAGTGGTCTGCAGATGAGAGGACCGCTTCTCCCGATCGACCGCCCCGCGAGATGTCACCAACCTTTGCCAGCGGATACTTGCCATTGGATCTACCCTGGAGATCGAGTGGAAACCCAACGCCCGCTTGAAGAGCTGCCACCTCACCCAGCGGACGAACGGTCACGCCATTCATCCGACCATCCCCTCCAGCTCCTTCATCCCCTTCTGTATCTCCGTCTCGATCTTCGCCAGCTCGGCCAAGATCTCCTTCGGCGCCTGGTGCTCCACCTCCTCGTGGACCACTTCCTTGTAGCGGTTGAGGCTCAGGTCGTAGCCCTGGGCTGCGATGTCAGGTTTGGGGACGCAGAAGCTTTGGCTGGTTCGCGGGCGTTTACGTTCGCTGCTGTCGCGTTTTTGCCAGCGGGCGAGGACGTCGGGGAGGTTGTTCCTGTCGTGCTCGTCTTTCGCCAGCGATGCCTTGGGCACGGGGCCGAGTTTGTCGTCGGATAAAAGCGGCGTGCGCTTGTCGTCAAGGCTCCAGCCGTCGGCTGCCACGTCGTAGAACCAGACGCGATCCGTGCCGCCGGAATTGGTCTTGGTGAAAAGCAAGATCGCGGTGGACACGCCGGCGTAGGGCTTGAACACGCCGCCGGGCAGGGAAACCACACCGTCCAGCTTCTGATCTTCCACCAGCATGCGGCGCAGTTCCTTGTGCGCGTTGCTCGATCCGAAGAGCACACCGTCGGGCACGATGACGGCGGCGCGACCGCCAGGCTTGAGCAGGCGCAGGAAGAGCGCCAGGAAGAGCAGCTCGGTCTTCTTGGTTTTGACGATGGCCAAAAGATCCTTGGCGGTGTTCTCGTAGTCCAGGCTGCCGGCAAAGGGCGGATTGGCCAGCACCAGGGTGTAGGCTTCCTCGTCGCCAGCGTGATCCTGCGCCAGCGAATCGCGGTAGCGGATGTCGGGGTTGTCCACGCCGTGCAGGAGCATGTTCATGCTGCCGATGCGCAACATGGTGTTGTCGAAATCGAAGCCGTGGAACATGCCCTGGTGGAAGTGCTTGCGCAGCTTGCTGTCGTGCAAGAGGTTGGGCTGGCGCTCGCGCAGGAATTCGCCGGCGGCGACCAAAAAGCCGGCGGTGCCGCAGGCCGGGTCGCAGATCAAATCGGTGGGTTGCGGCGCGGTCATCTCGACCATCAGGCGGATGATGTGGCGGGGCGTGCGGAACTGTCCGTTCTGTCCGGCGCTGGCGATCTTGCCCAGCATGTACTCGTAGAGATCGCCCTTGGTGTCGCGATCCTCCATGGGCACGTCGTCGAGCAGATCGACCACCTTGGCCAGGAGCGCGGGCGTGGGAATGGTGAAGCGCGCGTCCTTCATGTGGTGGGCATAGGTCGAGCCGTCGCCGCCCAGGTTGCGCAAGAACGGAAAGACGTGCTCGCCGATGACCTTGTACATCTCGGCCGGGGCGAAGTTCTTGAACTTGCTCCAGCGAAAGTCCTCGTACGACCGCCCGCGGTCATCCTTGCCCTTGGGAAACACCCGCCGCTCCATCGGCTGCTTCAGCCGCGCGGCCTTGTTTTCTTCCAGGGTGTGCAGGTCATCCAGGCGGCGCAGGAAGAGCAAGTAGGTGATCTGCTCGATGACCTC
>PMLB01000214.1 GCA_003158735.1 Myxococcales bacterium
CTTCTGCGTCTTCTTGGCGTGCTTCTTGTGAGCCTTGGCGGACTCTTCCATCTTTTCACCATTGGCCTTTTCCGCGGTTCCAGCTCGATCCATGCGCGCACCCTCCGCCGCGGTGTTGTCGTGCTTATTCAAGGCCTTGGCGTCCTTCTGCATCTGTTCGCCCTTGACTTCCTTGGCCTCACCCGTGGCTGCCGTTCTCTCGGCGGCCTTCTTTTCGTGTACAGCCTTCTGTTCCTGGGCGTTGCCCTTGGCTTCCACGGCATTGCCCTCCTTCTGGACGGCATTCTGGTCGGCGCTTGCAGTTGCGGTCATGGCCAGCAGTGCTGACATCGAGGCTCCCAGCAGAAAGTTCTGAATTCGCATTCGGTCTCCTTGTGGTGGTTGCGCCGGCTGTCGGCTAGATGAGCCCGGCGAACGTGCCGACCAAAGGACGCAAAGAAGGGGCCAATGGGGGCGATGACTGAAGCGCCTTCCCGATCCGTCTGCAAATTGGTGATTGGGTGCGGTCTGCGGGCTTTTGGGTCAGTCACGATGATTGGATCTGTCCATCAAGATGATGGGATCCCAGTGCACATCGGGTGACGATGTCCTGCCGCTGGCCCGCGTGCTGCTGGCGGACGCGGAGTTGCAAATGAAGCGCATGCTCGGCGATCTTGGACCTGGCGCTGCCGATCAAATGCTGTGCTACCTTCAAAATGAGTGGGCAGGTAACGCACTCTGATTGAAGAGTTGGCATTCCGGCGGAGCAAATGGCTGAAATTGCTCGGGCACTTCGGCCGGCGCGGAAGATGCATTTCGACTGGTGCGGGGCTTAGAGGCTGTGGTCTTTCGCCCAGCGAGATAGCTCCGCGAAGAGTCCGAAAGGAAGACAAAATCATGAGCACCGGCACACTGATTGTATTGATCGTCGTAGGGGTCCTACTCTTTGGCGGTGGCGGCGGCTACTACTGGCACAGTCGACGCTAGTGCGTCGCCAGGTTTGGCCCGAGTCGCGTGGGCAGTTCGCACAATTTCTCGAGCGATGTTCTTCGGGCGAAAGGACAAGATCCACGCACCCGCTCGCGATTGCGTTCTCAGGCATCTCGTGCAAATCACGCTGGATCTCGGCGTGTCAGTGCCCAGGGGGCGCGCAGTGCATGCCGCGAACAGACTCCTTGATGAACGGCGGCGGTAGCGGCCTTCTCAAGGAGGCTTCCGTTCACCCAGCCACCAGGCGACCAGCCACCACGCCCCCCAGGCCACCAGCCACCACTCCATCCGCTCACCTTCCGCCCTGCCAGCCATCAGGCACAGCAGCCACCACTCCATCACCGTCCACTCTCCCCGCCCCCAAGCCGCAGCCATCTCGCCTCGGTAGGGCCGCGGTCGCACTCTCGGCGACGTAGGTGTAGTGCGCCCAATTGTTGCGTTGGGCACGTGGGCTGGTCAGGCGGGACGCAGGATGGCCAGGTCAAACTGGCCCGGAGACCAATCGATATGCAGGCCTTCCTGACCGCACTGGTCGAGCAGATGGCGGGAACCCCGCCCACGCAGCGCCTGCGACTGTCGTTCGCGCAGAGCTTGCCTCCCCTGCCGGCTGATCCCGACCGGCTGGAACGCGTCCTGGTGAACCTGCTCGGCAACGCGCTCAAGTACTCGGATGCGCCGGCCGAGGTCTTGGTGCACTCAAGCTGCGCCGGAGGCTTCGTCGCCATCGTAATCACTGACCGCGGCGTGGGCATCCCCCGGCAGGAGTTGCCCCATGTCTTCGAGCGCTGCTGCCGAGGCAAGAACGGCGGCCGCCAGGACGGCCTGGGGCTTGGGCTGTACATCACCGCCCTGTTGGTGCGCGCGCATGGGGGCCGAATCGAGGTCGAAAGCGAGCTAGGCAAGGGCAGCGTCTTTCGCGTGTTCTTGCCCTGTGCATAGGTTTTCGGCAACCACGCAAAACTCAGGGTTGCTGTAGAATGGGGTCTCTCTAACATGACAGGTAGCCGATCATCTCCTGCTGGAGGTTCAGTCATGCAGAAACTACTTCCGTTGTTGCTGGTGTCCTGTTTCGCCCTGGGATCGTGCAAGGACGTCAAACTCGGGGCTGCCCCGGTGGACGCAGCCACCGGGAGCGGCGGCAGCAGCGGAAACACTGGTGGTGTCACCGGTACAGGAGGCGCCAGTGGCATGGGTAGATGCCCCGCGGGCGAGACACTCTGTTCAGGCTGTGGCAGCTCCTCGTTCTGCGCGGCTGTCTGCCCCACTATCAATTGCGCTGTGGACGCCGGAAGTGCCGGAGGGGCGGGTGGAGGCGGCGGCATCACCGGCGCGACAGGTGGCACAACATCGTTTTCGTGCGCGGCGGTCGGCTGCAGCGAAACTCCGCTCTGCAGTGAGGGCTGCACGGCACCATGTGGTTGCTGTCCCTGTGCCGTGGGTGAGCGCCGCAGCGACCTCATCTGCACCAAGAGCGGTTGCTACGCTTCGGCCGCAGCGTCCGACGCCGCCGGGCCCGACCAAGCCGTCGACGCGCCTCCGGCAGACGCAGGGCAGGCAGGGGCGGGCGGAAATGGCGGCACCACCGGGGCGACAGGCGGCGCAACATCGTTCTCGTGCGCGAATGTCGGCTGCAGCCAACCTCCGCTCTGCAGCGAGGGCTGCAGAGCACTATGTGGCTGCTGTCCCTGTAGCCCGGGTGTAGGCCAAGGCGACCTCATCTGCACCATAAACGGCTGCTACGCCCCGGCCGCAGTGTCCGACGCCGCCGGGCCCGACCAAGCCGTCGACGCGCCTCCGGCCGCTAGCAGCTGCGAGAACCCCTTGCCGCTCAAGTGCGGCGACCGGCTGAACCACAGCACGCTCGTTCAAGGTCGGCCCAATGTCTGGGTCGGCTACGGTTGCTCGCAGCGTTGGATGTCAGGGCCAGAAGCGATCTATTTCCTTCAGCCCCCCGCGGGCTGTCAAGCGCTCGTGCAGCTCAAGAACCCAAGCGCGGACCTGAATGTGTTCGTGCTGCCAAGCTGCAGTGTCAGGTCCTCCTGCAGCTTCGCGCCGGAAGTGGGCCAGCCGTCCTTTGTCGTGGTGGATGGGTACAACGGTGCCGCGGGAACCTATACCCTGCAAGTCGATTGCACCTGCAACCAGGATGGGGGAGCCAGCGACGCGCCTTAGGCGGACGCACAGTTTTCAATCAGCCTCCGCAGGTCGGGCAGGGTCGTCAGCTTCCCCTTGGAAAGTTCCTGCAAGGCGACATCAAATCGGCGTTTCGTTGCCCTATGTTCCTTGAGGCGGCGGCGCGAGTGGAATGCGTGCGATGTCCTGAAGAGTCAGATCGTAGATTGTCGCTACGGAACGCACATAGCGGAGGCTCCCAAGTCGCAGGTCGATGGCCTGCCTATGGGTTTGTTCGGCCACATATGATCCCTATATCGGACATTTCTTGCGGATGCGATTTGGTGAAAGCAAAAGGGTGCTTCTTTCGCCAATGCTCCCACAGTTGGATGGCAGAAGCCGGCCTGGGCAGCATCACTCGCCCCGACCCCGACGGCGATGTTTTGGTTGCAGCCCGATCAGGCTAGAAGCTCAGGGCGCAAGTGTCACGAGGTGGGCCCATATCTTGAGTTGGCGTTGATGGTTCTATTCCCTACACTAGAAGAAGAGGCAGATCATGCTCGAGCAGTATCTCATCGAGAACACAACAAGAGAACAGCGAGAAAAGGTGGTCAGGGATGCGCTTGGATGTGGCGGGGGCGGCTGCGAGAATTGCTCCGCATGTGGAGTCTACGGAGCGGGAGATCCCTTGGATATGTATCAGCCGTACATAGACGGTCTGAAGGAAATTGAGGATATCAATAGGGAGTTCAAGGCGAGGTATTTTCGGTAGGACGGGCGCTAGCACTGCCCCGCAGACGCCGATTTCCCGGGGCAACAGCGATGCCTGTGCCTCAGGCTAATCCCAGGTACCCGTAAAGTGGTACCATGGCTTCCGGGTCATGAAGCGCCTCGAGGCTGAGCACACGGGGAGAACAATGTGCAGAACATCAACGGTTGTGGCAGCTCTCTCTGTATTCGGCCTGGTGGGGCTGGCCTGTAGCAAATCCCGCGTGGAGGGCAATATTGGTGATGCAGCACTAGCAAGCGGAGGCCAGGGAGGCGGCACTGGAGGGGTCTGCATTGTTTGTATCGTGCTTGTCGGAGGAACTGGTGGCCAATGCGATGCTTCGCTGTCGTGCAATCCTGGCGACATTCCGGTAGCCTCGGACGAAGACTGTCTGAACCACCCAGATTCCTGCTGCGTCAATCAGCAGTGTGGGCAAGTTATTACCTGCAGACACGGGACGGATACCGACGTGGATACCGGCGGATCGGATGGGGATAGTGGAACTGGTAGCTCGGCAGGCTATTCCCATTTCCCCACATTCTTTCCCTTCTGCAACCCAGGCGACCACGCTGGATACCCCCGTCAAGCCGGCTTTGTATGTGGGATTGAATTTGATATAGGTCCGATTTGCTGCAAGAAACTGTACCCGGATCCGCCTCCCATCGACGCCCGGATGACTGCCTGGCGAAGGACAACGAGGGGCGGAACCCGAAAACGGGAGAGGCTATCCAGGTGCCCCCCCAAGCGTAAAGCCTCGCCCGGGCCTGATGATTGATCGTATCCTCGAGGTTATGGGCCTTGCGCCAAGACCCAGCCTCTGTGGATTGCCACGAGGGCGTCGAGTCCGCGGCGCAGGACGAGCCAGTCTGGAGCACCGTTGTTCTTGATATGCCCGCCAAGGCGAGCAATTTCAAATAGGGCCGTGCGCACACTCAGCTGGATGGTCGCGGGCTGACCTGTTTCTGCCGCCGACAGTGCTGCCAGCAGGCGAAGATGATCAGCTGGCAATACGCTTGTTGCATCGGCGTTGGGGCGATGTTGCGCTGCCCAACGCAAGGACAGCAGCCGCCATGATACCGCCGCTTCAATTGACAGCGCTATCAGTAGCGCGCGACCAGACTCCAACTGAAGTTGTTGATAGTGGCAGCCGGTCTTCAACGCCTTGAAGAACTCCTCGATGAGCCACCGCTGACGATAGCTGTCCACGATGGCAGCTACTTCTTGCTCTGTGCTGACAGGCTCAGTTGTGACGAGACGCCAAGTAATCGGAGCCTCGTCCTTCGGTGGGTCGACTTCGCGTACCTCAACGACGTTCAGATCAAGGAATGCTGGCACGTGTGCTGGGGCGCTGTGGACGGTGAAGATCCTTCGAATTCCAGCCCGGACTTCCAGTCGTGCAATCCTGGTCTTTCTCGATGGGAAGACATCGAGCTTGTTTGAGCCCTTGGGTTTCGCTCGGGCCCCAATCTCGACCTCGCGCGTGAAGATGAAGGGGCAACCCGAGATTGATTCGAAGAGTTTGGGATTCCCGGAGCGTCCTCGACCTGGTTCCAACCGTCGATCGTGTGCCAGCCGAACCACGAAGCATTGGTCATGCTCAACCAGCAGAGAAAGAAGCTCAAACTGGTCACCCTCACGGTCCATGACATGAACAACCTTGGTCTTACCGTGCAACAGTTCCCCAGTCTGCAGCGCCGGCTCCTGCCATCGATGCGACTCACGATCTGGATCCCGGCGGTCAAGCGTCGTCTTGCGACGACCGACCCTTGCACCCTGCCTAACCCAAGCATGTAGCGCCAAGGTGCCGAGTGGCCGGCCCGTGCGGGCAACACAGATAGAAAAGTGGGCGAGAAATCCCTGTGTGTTGTCCGAATTGATCCAACCCATGCCGTCTCGAGGATTCTCTCCTCCAAAACGGAATTCGGTGGAATCGTGGATGACCAATACCTGAGGCTCCACCATCGCCCTCCGAACGGTTGCTCTTACGTGGGCATCGAATAGCGCTTCGGGCGTCACCCTATCGTTGGCGAAAAACCGATACGTGCCCTCAAGAGCAGCGCTCGATCCAGCTCGCTCAGGGAGGCTTGCGCCAGGCGAACGTTCCGCTGCCTCCGCCATCCGCATGAGTCGTCGAGTCAATCGTCTGTCGCCCAGATCCACTCCGGCAAACTCAGCCGATACGGGGGTGACGAGTTGCATATCCACACATCGTATTGATCACGAATTCGCGGGAAAAGCGAGTGCTTTTCGAGATGTGATAGATCGTCAGGCCCGGGCGAGGTCATACTTCGCAGCCACCACGGCTTCGTCAAATGCGGCCAGGAAATGCCCCCCTCTCTAGGCCGGCCGAGATAGCCCAGCACCAAGTTTCCACCGTCGCCCAATAGCCGGATCTAGCTAGAGCGGCGCCGACGACCGCTCGATCTTGATCTCGCCGAACGACGCGTGGAAGACGACCGACACCATGTGCCCGTCCGCATCGACTATCATGGCCCCCGACATCTTTCCAAAGGGCGTCTGAGCCATGAAGTCGTAGGTGTGCTCGCCGTGCGCCCCGTCGGCCTTGCGCGTGATCTCGTAGATCTCGGGCGCTACTCCGGGCCCTGAGCTGGCGACGGGCTTCAGCAACACGCGCACGCCACGCACCACGACCGTGGCGCCGGGCGCGAGCTGGAAGGCGCGTTCGGCGACCGGCACCAGGGTTGCGTCGAACACGTCGTCGGGGCCCATGGGGATCTCGTCGGTGACGGGCTTTCCGCCGAGGTCGCCGGTGAAATGCGCTTTCCCCCCGGAGGCCGTGGCGGTGCCATGGCGCTTGCCGTCCTCGTCGAGCGTGAACGCGCTGGCGTGACCCGACGGATCGATCTCCAACCGCAGCGTCGACAGCTTCGGGCGCGGCGGGCGCGCGGCGGATTGCGCGACGATGGTACGGCGGCCGTCCTTGTGGATCTCCACGGCGAGGCGCGTGGCGCCCGCGGGCGTGCCGGCGAAGCTCTCGTCGAACGTGGCGCGCCAGGCGACCTGGCCGCCGGTGAGCGCGAGCGGCGGCGCGTCGTGGAACCAGTCGGCGCCACCGCCTGTGGCCGAAGCGGGCGGCCAGGCGCGATCCTTGGCGAGTTGATCGAGCGCCGCTTCGAGCTTGGCTGTGGGGAGCCACTGGCCGCGCAAGACGACCCCGCTCGCGCGCGAGGCATTGTGGACGTCGGCCAAGGGATTGCCGTCGACGAGGATCAGGTCAGCGCGCAGTCCGGGCGCGATACGGCCGAATTCGCGGTCGGCGTGCAGGAACTCGGCGGCATCGGCGGTGCCGGCGCGCAGAGCCTCGAACGGCGTGAGCCCCGCGTCCACGAGCAACGCCAGTTCCTCATGCACCGCGAACCCGGCGATGACGAACGGGTTCGACGTGTCGGTACCGAGGAGCAGGCGCGCACCGGCGTCGCGCAGCGCGCGGGTCACGCGCTTGTCGAAGGCGACGAGCGCGCGCACGGTCGCGAAGTCTTTGGTGGTCATGCCTTGCGTGCGGAAATCCTTCTTGGGATCCCAGCCGGCGAGCTGCTCGGGCGACACGTATTTGACGGCGGGCAGGCGGAGCAAGGCGTCGCGGTCGTCGAGCGCGGCGAAGCGCTCGAAGAAGACGAGCGTGACGCAGTTCCATGCGCCGGCGGCTTTGGTGCGGCGGACGATGTCGGCGAGCTTGGCGTCGTCGACGTGGGCGAGGGCCACGCGGCTATTCGCCCCAACTTCGGGCTTGCCGAGTGCCGGCGAATGGTCCGCTTGCACGGCCATGAGATAGCCGAGCAAGTGCTCGATCGATTCCTGGCC
>PMLB01000246.1 GCA_003158735.1 Myxococcales bacterium
CAGAGCCATCCCAGTGCAGGATGGCGCTGGCCGGTGATGAGGGGCCATTCATGGTAACCCCGGTCGCCACCACCCAGACATCGTCGGCAGCACTGCCCCATACTCCCTCGAAGTACACGCTGGATCCGCACCATCCATCCCGGCTGCAGAAGCGGGGGAATTGGTCCCAGGTCGTCCGGGGCGGCGCCGACGGAGAACCTGTTTCGGCAGCATCCGCTAGGGCGGGCGTCCCCCGCGCATGCCCGAGTCTGTCAAGATCGGTCCTGCCACAGGCAAGCAGGCAGAGGGCGACGATGGTCAACCAGCAGACATCGATTCGGTTGTTCATGGATGACCACCTCGGAAGTCAGCCCCAGGGGCGCATATACTATACCTGGCCTCTGGAATTCGCCTGGCCTCCGCGCGCCTTCCTCTACGCGGGCAATTTCCTCTGGCGCGACCACGGGAGGACGCGCTTCTGCACGCTCTTCGGTCTGGGGATATAACGTACGTTTCATCTTTGCCATGCCATGGAGATAACGTACACTTAGGGCGTGAAGTCGATCCAAGCCACCGCCCTGCGAAGAGATCTCTTCGAGACGCTCGACCGACTGGCGGCAAAGCACGAGCCCGTAGAGATCGTGCGCTTCAAGCGCCCCATTGCCGTCCTGTCGCCCGCGCCAAGTCTGCCCGCCAGCAAGCGGAAGCCCCTCATCGACCTCGACGCCATCGCTCACTTCTGCAAGAAACACCAGGTCAAGAGCTTCGCCCTATTCGGCTCCATCCTGCGCGACGACTTCGACGAGCACAGCGACGTTGACGTCCTGGTCGACCTCGACGGACGCCATCTGAAATTCCACGAGGAATGCCGCATGCTCGACGAGCTCGATCTCATCTTCGGCCGCAAGGTTGACATGGTCCAAGCCGGCAGCCTGGCCTCGCCCAAGATGAACCGGCACCGGCGAGCTTCCATCGCGACGACGGCGAAGGTGGTCTACCATGCGACCTCGTGAGAGTGGCGATGCGGCCTTTCTCGACGACATCCGGGAAGCCTGCGCCCTCATCGCCTCGCGCTTGCGCAAGAAGCAACTTCCCGACTTCGTGTCGAATACGGAGCTTCAGGACAGCATTGTCCTGCGACTCATCGTCATCGGCGAAGCCTGCAAGAACCTCTCGGAGAACGCTCGGAAGCGCTATCCCGACGTCCAGTGGAAGGACATGGCCAGGCTGCGGGATCTGGCCGTGCACCACTACTGGAAGATAGACGCCCTCAAGGTCTGGGAGATCGCCCAAGAGGACGTCCCCTTCCTGCTCTCGCGCCTCTCGAAGCGGTAGCGAAGTTCCTAAGCGTTTCGAAGGGGGTTTCTTCGTTCGAGAACCCCTACCCCACATCGCGTCGCCAGGCCTCCGTACCCGCCCATCCCACCCTTGCGGGGCGCGTTCCGCGTGTCCGGGCACCTGCGGCATGTCCTCCGGCATGTCCTGGAAGGCGTGTCTTGACCACGGGGCGCAGTCTACCCCGTTGCGTCCCCACCGAGGTCGCTTCGAGCAGTTCACCCAGTCGCCGCCGCCAGCGCCTTTGCAGTCCGCCTAGCCATACGCGACGAGGCTCGCCAGCCGGCTCCCTCACGCGTCCGGAAGCAACTTGCGCAATTGCCCGATGGCTTCAGTGTGCAATTGGCACACGCGCGGCTCACTCACTTTGAGGATCCCGGCGATCTCGCGATAAGTGAGATCCTCAATATAGTGCAATGACAGCACCAGGCGCAGACGCTCGGACAACTTTTCGATCGCCTCGCTCAGGCGACCCACGGCCTCGGCGCGCAGCACAGTCGCGTCGGTGGCTTCACCGCCTGCCAGGGTGGGCAGGATGGAATCGAGCGGCAGGGGCGGCTCCAGCAGAGCGGCCATGTCACTTGCCTCTTCCACATCCACGCCCAGATCGGTTGCCACTCTTCCACTGTGGCCTCGCGGCACGACCATGACCTTCGCCAGATCGTGGAGGACTTGCGCCGAAGGCAAGTCTCATCCGGCCACAAGGTCGTGACACTGGAGCCGCGCGCGCCGCAGCCGCTGCGGCGTGCTTCAGGGGCGAGCGGCAGGTAGCATCGTAGGGTGTACCCCGAGACTGGTACACCCTTGGCCGGTTCTCTGCGATCTCCACCGCCTACGTCACACCTACATTCACCCCCTCACCTTCGGGATTGCCGCGAGCCTCAATCAAATGTCTGGCACCGCCCGCGCGGACATGCGGACATGGCCGAGGCCGGTCGCATCGTTCGCCGCAAACGGCTCGGCAGGATGCTCAGCTTCTATCACCGAAAGACCGCCGCCCAGGGGCCGATCGAATAATGGGACAGGACGCGGCCGTCAGCCTCGCCGACGGCGCAGGAGAGCCAGCGCAGCCAGGACCATAGACAGCAGGGGCAACGACCCGGTTCTGCTCGATGCCAGACGGCAACTGCAGCCACTGCTCGATCCGCGCGTAGGTGTGGCATCGACGCTGGCAGTCGCGTCCGTGCTCCGGGCATCACCCGCTGACAGGGCATCTGCGGCCCTGTCGGGGCCGCCTGCATCGCGGCCCGGGATCGGGGCGCTGTCCATGGTTGCGCCAAGATCGACCGTCCCACCGTTCGCCCCCTCGCCGCCTGCATCGCGGCCCGGGATCGGGGCGCCGTCCATGGTCGCGCCAAGATCGACCGTCCCGTCGTTCGCCCCGTCGCTGACAGCGACGGCGTCGAGACCGGGAGCCGTGTCGCGGCCCGCACCCACGCGCTCGGACGCCAGATCAGCGGCGCCCACCTCGCGCGCATCCGGGCGTCCCGCGTCCACGACCTCGCCCACGCACACGCCGGCCGCGCAGGTCCCGCCCGCGCCGCAGGCCCGCTGATCAGGTACGGGCGCGCACACCCCGTTCTGGGCCACGCCGGCCAGGACACTGCACGCCTGACAGTCGTTCGCGCCCCCGGCGCAGGCGGTTTGGCAGCACACGCCATCCACACAGGTTCCCGAGTTGCAATCCGAGGTCGCCGAGCACCGCCCGCCGAAGGAGGCACGGGCCACGCCCAACTGGTGGATGCGCACCCGGTCGATGGGATAGCCGAGCGGACTGTCGGGCGACACCGTGGCGAAGATCGCTCGGCCGTCGCCGCCGCCAACCATGGGCACAGGCGCCAGCAGAATGTCCGGCAGGGCGAGCAAGGTGGCGCGCCCGGTGACCGTGCCCGCGCTGTCCACCATGGCTGCCACGAGGTTCTCGGCCACGACGGAGTAGGAGCTGTTGTACGTCCGGTTGTCGTAGCTGACCACGAAGCGCTGCCCGTCGAAGGCCGCTGCCGGCTGAAGCTGCACCTGCAGAGCCACGCCGGGCGAGAGGCGCACGGGCGTCGTATCGATCGGCGTGCCGTCAGGCGCCACGCGCAGGCCCAGGATGCCGCTGGCCGTGTTGTCGTCCCAGGCAAGCAAGTAGTTGCCGTATCCGAACGCAAGGCTCGGCGGATAGAAAGTCTTTGCTGCGGACAAGCTCAGCAGTAACCCCACGCTGCCATCCGTGGACACTCGGACGCCGGCGATGTTGTTGCTCGCATCGGCCCACGCCACAAGGAACGCCGTGCCGTCCGAGCTGACGTTGGCGCCCGCCGTGGCCGTGGTCAGGATCATGGGCGTCGCATCCAGCAACTGACCGTCGGACGCGCGCACCCGCACCGCGTGCACCTCGTAACCAACGGTGTAGTTCGAGCCGACCAGCAGGTACACGCCGTTGGCGAAGGCGCCCCGGGGTTCGTACAGGTCAGCGAGGGGCAGGGATCCCGCCGTACCCACCAGGCTGCCGTCGGCGGCCACACGCTGCCAACCAACCTGTGTGGCCGTACCCACCATCTCGTTCCAGGCCACCAGGTAGCCCGTGCCGTCGCTGGCCACCGTCGGGTTGGACCTGTTCGCCGCTCCCGTGGAGATGGCGAAGGCCTCGGCCGAGATGGGGGCTGCATTGCCATCCAGGCGCGCCCCGTAGATCTGACCATTGCCCTCTCGCGAATCGACCCAGGCGACCAGGTAACCCGCGCCGTTGGAGCCCACCGCGGGGTCGCGTTCCTTGTTGAGCGCGCTCGACATCAACACGCCGGTGTCGTCCCGCCGCGTGCCATCCGTGGCCAAGCGACTCGCGTAGATGGCGCTGCCCCCGTTGCGCTGATCGGCCCAGGTCAGCAGTAGGCCGTCCGGGCCGCGGGCCAGGGCGCCATTCCACTGGCTGGCTGGCAGGGCTGCCAGGTCGGTAACGGCGGACATGGTGTCCGATCGATCCACCCAGGCGCCCACCACGTCGCCCACGCCACCCGGCCAGCGATCCCAGAGCACCAGCACGCGCTCACCATCCAGGATGGCCTGCGGATCACTCTGATTGGCAGCGGCCGGTGCCAGCTCGAGGGTGGTGCCGGTGGGCTGGCCGGTAGTGGAGTCCAGGCGGCGGGCCCGGATCGCGCTGCCCTTGATCGTGCTGTCGTACGACGACCAGACAGCCAGGAATCCCCCGGCGCCGTCGTAGGCCATGGCGGGAACCGTGGTACTGACCGTGTTCGAGTCGAGCTCGACGCCGTTCGGATCCAGGGCGACCAGATCGGGCGTGAACCGGCCGGCCACCACCGAGTACCCGGAACGGTACTCGCGCCACACCGCCATCAGGTTGGTGCCGTCCCACGCCAGCGCCGGCGTGGTCACCGCATTGCCCATGTCCGAGGTGGAATGCGCCAGGTACTTGGCCGTCGTGTCCTTGACCACGCCAGCCGGGGACACGCGCGCCCCGAGCACCCAGTAGTAGCCCAGCTCCTGGGCCCACAGCACCACGAAGTCCGTTCCGTCGTACACCACCGCCGGGCCCAGCGCATCGTTGGAGCTGTTCGCCGCCGAGATCACCAGCTCCTTACTATCCAGCGCCTTGCCGTCGAAGCCGAAGCGCAAACCATGGATCTGCCGATCGGGATAGGGCCCGTCCTCCCAGACCAGCAGGCAACAGCTGATCCCATCGCACGCAACTGCCGGGTGGCCCCGTTGGGCGGCCGGGTTGGGCGGCATCAGGTTCACCGGATCGAGGAGTTCCCCGGCCATCGACAGGCGTGCGGCGGCCACCGCGCTGGCGGCGTTGCGATCGTCCTGCCAGGCCACGAAGAACGACGAGGCCCCGTAGGCGGCACGCGGGGACGAGCCCAAACGCACGGGCCCGAACACCGGAGCGTCCACCCCGTCAACAGTGGGGGCGAAGAACAAGGCCGCTGCCTTCGCCTTCACGGCAGGTGCCGGGGCGGGCCCGCAGTCGGCCAGCGCCACCAGGGCCAAGAGAAACGCTACGGAAGCCACGACACTGATGTGCTTCACACCGTGCAGCGTATCACGACCAATCCGAGTGAGCGTAGTCCGAAGAATCCCGTGGTGTCCGGAAACTCGTCGCGGAAATTCTCGCTTGAATGCGAAAGGATGAGAATTCATCGCCGGGCCTTATGCGGCTTCACGGCGGTAGTAATCAATCAGCCCCCGAGGCGTGAGTGGCAGGCAATCGAGCCACTTGACCCGTTGTAGTCTGTCGTCCTCAGCGTCACGGCTCGACGTAGCGCCAGATCCCCGACATCCAGCTGCCTTGAACGATCACGTAGTGCGTTCCGTGTCCAGTCGGGTCGGGGACCGGCGCGGTGGTGTGCAGGATGCCCCTTGGCTGTGCCCACCCCCTTACGCGTCCGGAAGCAACTTGCGCAATTGCCCGATGGCTTCAGTGTGCAATTGGCACACGCGCGGCTCACTCACTTTGAGGATGCCGGCGATTTCGCGATAAGTGAGATCCTCGATGTAGTGCAATGACAGCACCAGAGGCAGGCGCTCGGGCAACTTCTCCACGGCTTCAGTGAGGCGGCGTACGGCCTCGGCGCGCAGCACGGTCGCGTCGGTGGCTTCACCGCCGGCCAGGGTGGGCAGGATGGAATCCAGCGGCAGGGGCGGCTCAAGCAGGGCGGCCATGTCGCTCGCCTCTTCCACTTCCACGCCCAGATCATTTGCCACTTCTTCCACTGTGGCCTCGCGGCCCAGACTGCCAGCCAGCTTCTTGCGTGTCTTGACCAGATCGTCGGTGCGATTGCGCAGTCGTCGCGGCAAGTGGTCCAACCTGCGCAGTTCGTCCAGCATGGCGCCGCGCACGCGGTGCTCGGCGAAGGCGAGATCTCTGGCAGGGCGCGGACTCTAGTAGCGGTCGCGCCTGAAGTTGGGATTTATCGGGGAAGAAGACACCGCTTGTTTGGCTTCCAGTCGCGTGGTTTCCATATGCTTCTTGCAGTAGTTGCTGAAGGGGCTTTCCACTTCGTTGGTGCAGTCCCGATAGGCACAACGCTTTCTTGCTTGTTGACTTGGCTGTGTTGGTACGGGCATGTGCATTCCTCCACTGAATTTTGTAATTCCTGCAGACAACGTCTTATGTTCTGTTGACTGGGTTTTGTTCGACAAATGGAACGAGCAGGCATTGAACCGCGAGGGCAAGCAGTACAAAGAAGAAAAGGAGTTGCGCGTATCGTAGCGTCCGAGCCTTCTTCCTGCCTCGTTCCGACAGATCCTGTGCTCCAGACCTCCAGATTTTGACCTGGTCGTGCAAGAACGCCTCCTGCCTCTCTGCGATCTCGTCGGGGCAATTCGACAGGAGATGCTCAGCCAGAGTGAAGAAGGTATGTCCCCTTCGGGGCAGCATGACCGTTCGAACCAGGAGGGTTCTCAAGACAAAGGCGATTGTGCTGAGGGTGAGCAGCAGGGCGGCATCGAGGACCAGGCTCGGACGGGGGTCAACACGCGCCAGGTAGAGCAACCCGCCGAGTACGGCCATGCAAGCCGCGGCCAGCCCCTGGCTTTTTGAGTCGATATCACGCCACACCTGCCCAGCGTCTTTCATTTCCTCCTGGTACTCCGAAACGGCCTTCTCGAGCATCCGCAAACGTGGATTCGGATCTACCATCAGCGCCCCCGGGTGGACACCTTACCACAAATTCCATCACAGCTGTGAGCGAGGACCTTCCCCCACCAGGCATTCCGCACGTTGCAGGGCGTAGAGAGGTGCAACGTACACCCGGCATCCGCTTCGCCCCTGCACGGGCGCTTCGCTCCTGCGCGGGCGGTGCCAGCGTCTTGCTGGGCCGCTGGCGGATGTCACTGACCGGGCGCCGTACCATGACAACCGCGATCAAGCCTCGCCGCCGCAGCCTGAATCGCGGCAGATTCTTCGCGAAATACGAAGAACCTACGAACGAAGAATCTATGCCGCCGCAGCCTGAATCGTGGCAACATCTTCGCGAAAAACAAAGGAACCTACGGTCGAAGAATCTATGCTCCCAGGTACACTGCCCGGCGTGGTCGGCAAGGGGTTATCAGCGCCTACGTCGCGTGCAAGTGGAGGTCCCACTATGAATCACGTGTGTTCTGTTTTCGTGAAATTGGCTGCGATTTCCGTGTTCGTCGTCACCGTGGCAGGCGGGTGCAATGGCGGTGGGAACGGTGCGTCCGGTAACGGCGGTGGTGCGGCGCCCAGGGGTGGCGGGAGTGGAGCGTCCGGCACCGGCGGCACGACCGCTACCACCGGAGGGAGCACGAGCATGTCCGGAGGCATGACTGGCACCACTGGCGAGAGCTGTTCTGCACTGACGTGGAAATCCGTGGCGTCCTCAGCTGATGGCACGAAACTCGTCGCTGTCGAAGAAGGCGGGTACATCCACGTCTCAGCGGACTCAGGGTCGACCTGGACCCAGACTGGTCCTCAGCGGGACTGGTGGTCCGTGGCTTCATCTGCCAATGGCACGAAACTCATCGCCGTTGGTGGCCCACTCGGCGTCAACTCCCGCGGCGGGTACATCTATACGTCAGCGGACTCCGGGCTGACCTGGACCCAGACTGGTTCTTCGCAGAGCTGGACATCCGTGGCATCGTCGTCAGACGGCACGAAGCTCGTCGCCGTGGCCTATGGCGGCTACATCTACACCTCAGTGGATTCCGGGGCGACCTGGACCAAGACTGGCAACAAGGAGGGCTGGCAATCCGTGGCATCGTCATCGGACGGCACGAAGCTCGTCGCCATTGTTAATACCGGCTTCGTCTACACGTCCGCGGACTCCGGGGCGACCTGGACCCAGACGCCAGGTGCTTCTATGGGCTTGTGGGTTGTGGCATCATCAGCGGACGGCACGAAGCTCATCGCCGCAGCCGGCGGACTCAACCCGGGCTACGTCTACACGTCCGCGGACTCCGGGGCGACCTGGACCAAGACGGCCGCTCCCCTCTTGTATTGGACAATGGTGGCATCGTCAGCGGACAGTACGAAGCTTGTCGCCGTGGGCGGAGGAAACTCCGGCCGCGGGCCCATCTACACGTCAGTGGATTCCGGGGCGACCTGGACCCAGACTGGTCCCGAGCAGGCATGGAACTCCGTGGCGTCGTCATCGGACGGCACGAAGCTCGTTGCCGTGGCCGGTTCCTATTCCTACTGGAACTCGACCTCCTATTCCAAGGTCGACGTCGGGTACATCTATGTATCGGCGGACTCCGGGGCGACCTGGACCCAGCGTGATTGCGGCAGTGGCGGGAGTGGAGCACCCAGTACCGGAGGCACGGCCGGCACCGGTGGTCGTGGCCTCGCGGCGCAGTACTGGACGTCCGTGGCGTCGTCTGCTGATGGCACGAAGCTCGTCGCCGTGGTCAAGCCCGATCCTGTCACCGGCGGCATCGGATACATCTACACGTCCATGGACTCCGGGGCGACTTGGACACAGACTGGTCCCCAGCAGTACTGGCAGTCCGTGGCGTCATCTGCTGACGGCACGAAGCTCGTCGCCGTGGCCAGCCTATACTGGGACGCGATCTCCCAATACCAAAGCGGCCTCGGGCACATCTACACCTCCATGGATTCTGGGGCGACCTGGACCCAGACTGGTACGCAGCAGATATGGAACTCGGTGGCGTCCTCATCAGACGGCACGAAACTCGTCGCCGTGACTAACCCCGAATCTTCCATGCTCACCACCGGGCACATCTACACGTCCGTGGACTCAGGGGCGACCTGGACCCAGACTGGTGCCCCGGGAAACGGCTGGACGTCCGTGGCGTCGTCGTCGGACGGCACAAAGCTCGTCGCCGTAGGCTTTGGGTACACGAGTAACACCGGGCAAGGAGACCTCACGAACACAAATGGCTACGTCTACATCTCAATGGATTCTGGAGCGACCTGGACCCAGTCCGGTCCCCAGCAGGCATGGAACTCCGTGGCGTCGTCTGCTGACGGCACGAAGCTCGTCGCCGTGGGCTTCGACATAGGCCCAGACGGCATCGGTGGCTTCGGGTACATCTACACGTCCGTGGACTCCGGGGCGACCTGGACCCAGACCGGTGCCAAGCAGTATTGGCAGTCCGTGGCGTCATCATCGGATGGCACGAAGCTCGTCGCCGTGGCCGCCTACGGGAACATCTACACGTCGGCGGACTCCGGGGCGACCTGGACCCAGACCGGTTCCCCGGAGGACTGGCAGTCCGTGGCGTCGTCATCGGACGGCACGAAGCTCGTCGCCGTGGTCAATGGTGGCCATATCTATACGTCATCTGACTCCGGGGCGACCTGGACCCAGCGTCAATAGTTGTCCGCGACGGCGCCACGAACCAATTTGCGGTCTCAATACCATCTCTGAAATCCGTTCTCGCCTTCAGGGGGTACAACATGGTCAAGCAGGAACACAGGTCTAGTCTTGCCGCAGCTTTTCTAGTTCTTCTGCTCGCTGCCGCATGCGGTGGCACAGGCAGCACGAGCAACGGGACTACCGGCGGCATGATGGCAACCGGCGGCACCATCGGCTCGGGCGGAATGCTCGGCACCGGCGGAACGGTCAGCACGGGTGGCACAGAATTGGCCGGCCGTACAACGACAATGGGCGGTGCCACCTGGTCCGGCGAGATTCCCCGCGCTGGTGGGACGGGCGGCAGCGGGTTAAGTGGTGCCTCCAGTGCCCCGCCAGGGGGCGGCGGAGCGGGCGTCACATCTGCCGGAGGTCATGTTTCCACATCGGACGACGCAGGAACCACGACGAGCGTCGACGCGTCGGCGGCAGCGGACGCAGGCGACGCGAATTCCGGCCCGGCCAGCATTGGGGACACGAGCGAAGACGCCGGCGGCGCGACTCCAGGTAGCATCGTGTCGTTCACAAGGGGAGGGCAATCGCTGGAAGTCTTTGCCGTTCCTGGACAGGTGATGGTTTTCTTCCGTCCGGAAGCCACTGCCGATGATGTGTCACAGCTCATCGAAGGAGCAGGCGCCGTGCGACTCGCCGCAGGATCCTATGGAGATCGCTATCTGGTTCAAGTGCCCATCGGGTCGGAGGGCAAGTATATAGCGACTGTGACGGGTGACTCTCGGGTGCTTGATGCCTTCCCCAATGTCATCTCTAGTGATTTCTCGGCGACGATACTTGAAGGCATTAGCTGCGAAACCGAACACGCAGACGATGTAATAGCGGCCTTTGCGGCTGGCAGCACGGACGGCACGACCGGCGAGACGGTCGCGTGCGTTCCTGTGTCACTAATGTATGACCCCAGCGGGCAAGGTTTGTCCTCTACAGTCAAATACATTGAATCTGACATCACTGACGCCATCGAAAGGGCGACTAGGCTTGGGGGGAGCGGAAGTTCCCTCTACATCAACGCGTCGTTTGGACCAAACGTAGTTGAAATCGAATGGGCCCTGTGCAAGGAGAATCCGACGGTGTGCGGTCCAATAGAGAGCTGTCCGCCACTAAGTCACCCGTGCCTTTATCGCGCGCAGGACATTGCGAAGACTGGCCTTGTCGAAGCTTGGAAGGCCAGGCTCCGCGTGTTGGCAACGCGTTGCGGCTCGTCAGTTCTCAATAATACGTGCAAAGCAGTACTTGCGATGGCCGCGGGAAATGACTATCTCCAGCTCGATGCCGTATTGGCAGCGGTCAGGGACGCCGGTCTCGCAAACGTGCTCCATGCCAATGCAGTTATTGTTGGAGTTCCGTTGGACCTGACTCGCGCTTGGAACGGCAACTACGCCCCCACCGGAGATGACGATTTCGTCTTGGGGGCAAACTCCGCCGCAGTAGCGGAGGGTGGGGGGACGTCATTCGCCTCCCCCTTTGTGCTTGGACTGACCTTCAGGAAGGCGAACGAACTCCGAGACCCGAATGACCCCGATCTAACTGCGGTGGTAGACGCGGAAGCGCTTTGCATGGTGAAGAAGGCTTCCACGAATCGTGGCAAACTGGCTGATGGGGACTACGGCAAGATTTCGGAACGCTGTTGTTTGAATCGACCGGAGAGTGAACGGGCTCAGGACGAGAAGATACACTGCTGTCGCCCTGGCCAGACCTGGAACGCCAATGCCCAACCGCCAGCCTGTGAGTGTCCTGCCGGCCAGACTTGGAATGCCGCCACAAACGCGTGTGAGCCCAAGCCCGATGGCGGCGTCTGTCCCGCCGAGATGACCGTCAACCCAACCTCTGGAAAATGCGTCGAAGTCTACACAGGTACGCTGACCTTCTGCGCGAACGCATGCAGCGGTTCTCCTTGTCTCACGATGGACTGCACAACCAGTCCCGCCATATTCTTGGTGGACGAGCAGGGTGAGGTAACCCTCCCTGGCAGCACTTCCGCCGGTGGCATCACCACGACCACGACCCAGACGCATAACGGACCGAACTTCACTATTACCCAAACCTCGCAAGTGGCCGCTCTTCAATTCACTTCCACCGCTGTCTACGCCGGTACGGTCACAGGAGATACGATACAGGGCCAATTCTCCAGCACCGGAGGGGAACCCGGGACGACAACGACCCAGACAGGAACCTTCCTCGCCACGCGAACCAGTGGCACCCCGGACGGGGGCTCGTGACCACTGTCCGGAGCGTGCCCGAAATAGGGGCCTCTGGGCGTGTTTAGTGCGGTGGCGATCTTGTAATCGGTGTCCTGGAGGCCCAACCCAGCGGGCAAGAACGGCTGGATCCCGTGATGTGCCGCAGGACATGCTCTCACATTTCAGGTGGTCCGAATTTCCCGGAGCAGGTCACCCTGCAGGTGCGTGTCGCCTCCGAGCACCCGCTCCCTCACGCGTCCGGAAGCAACTTGCGCAATTGCCCGATGGCTTCAGTGTGCAATTGGCACACGCGCGGCTCACTCACTTTGAGGATGCCGGCGATCTCGCGGTAGGTGAGATCCTCGATGTAGTGCAATGACAGCACCAGGCGCAGGCGCTCGGACAGCTTTTCGATCGCCTCGCTCAGGCGACCCACCGCCTCGGCGCGCAGCACAGTCGCGTCGGTGGCCTCGCCGCCTGCCAGGGTGGGCAGGATGGAATCGAGCGGCAGCGGCGGCTCAAGCAGGGCGGCCATGTCGCTCGCCTCTTCCACTTCCACGCCCAAATCATTCGCCACTTCTTCCACTGTGGCCTCGCGGCCCAGACTGCCAGCCAGCTTCTTGCGTGTCTTGACCAGATCGTCGGTGCGATTGCGCAATCGTCGCGGCAGGTGGTCCAGCCGGCGCAACTCGTCCAACATGGCCCCGCGCACGCGGTGCTCGGCAAAGGTGGCGAAGGAAGCGCCCCGGCTGGGATCGAAACGCCGCCCCGCCTCGATGAGACCGATGGCCCCGGCCGACCACAGATCGTCGTAGGCACTACGCAGACCAGTGCGGGAGATCAGCCGATGGGCTGTTCTCTCGACCAGGCTGCCGTACTGCTCGAGCACGGTCGTGTCGTCTAGGACGGGTGCGGCCCCGCCGCTTGCGTAGCTGGCGATTGCCCTATGCATGATTGCCGTCCTTGCGCGGGACTTCCGCCTCTCTCATCAAGCGCTGCCACATCATCTTCATGCCGCCTTCCAAGATCTGCGGCGCCGGCTCACTGAACAAGCGCGCGGCCACGTCCACGATGGCGCGGCTGGCAGGCGCCATGGGAAAGAGATCCACGACTGGCCTCTGCGCCATGACCGCGCGGTGCACGTTCTCGTCGCGCGGCACATATCCGAGATGGCGCAGTTTGGCGGTGAGAAACCGGCCCGTGACAGTGGACAGCTTCTGAAACATGTCCCGCGCCGGCATCTCGTCGACCACGGGATTGATCACCACGGCGAAATTGCGAATGCCCGCCTGTTGCGACAGCACCTTGACCACCGCATAGGCATCCACCAGCGAGGTGGGCTCGGGGCTCAACACCAGCACCACTTCCTGGGCCATGCCCACGAAAAACAGCACGTTGTCCCCGATGCCGGCGCCCGAATCGATGATCACCAGATCGAAGTGGTCCTGCAGCCCGTCGAGCGCGGCCACCAGGCGCAACTTGTCCTTGCGGTCCAACTCGGTCAAACGCTGCACGCCCGAGCCCGCGGGCAAGATGTGGATATTGGGCCCAGCCTGGATCAGCACGTCCATGGCGGACACACCCGGCTGCAGCAGATCGCCGATGTGGTGCATGGGCTTCACGCCAAAGATGAGGTCGACGTTGGCCAGCCCCAGATCCGCATCCACGATCAACACGCGCTTGCCCGCACGCGCGGCCAGCGCGGCCAGATTGGCCGACATGTTGGTCTTGCCCACGCCGCCCTTTCCGCTGGTGATCGCGATGACCCGCAAGGGCTCACGCGGGACATCGACTGCCGGTGGACGATCGACGAGGCGAAGGCGAAGGCTGTCGGCTTGGTCCATGGCTAGTCTCCCTTGCCCATGACCAGATCGATCAGCAGCGGCGAGGTGGCGGGATGGACGTCGTCGGGCACCTTCTGCCCGTCGGTCACACAGGAAACCGGGCAGGTCAACTCGCTGGCCACTGAGAGCACGCCGGCGGGCCCATCGGCCTCGTCCAGCTTGGTGAAGATTATGCGGCCCACGCCGCGCGATTTGAAACGACGAACCACGGCGCGCAGTTCACGGCCACCGGTGGCGGCCGACAGCACCAGGTGCTGCTCCGCTTCGGGCGCTGCCTTGAGCAGGTGAGCTTGCGCCTGCAGGGCCGCGGGATCCGATCGTCCTGCGGTATCGATGAGCACCAGTTGCGCGTCTTTCTCGGCGGCGATGGCTTCGCGCAGCCCCGCCTGATCGCGCGCCAGGTGAGTGGGCACGCCCATGATTTCGCCGTAGCGGCTGATGTGCTCGCGCGCCCCGATGCGATAGGTGTCGACGGTCACCAGGGCCACCTTGAGCTTGCTTTCCAAGAGAGCGCGCGCCGCAATTTTCGCGATGGTGGTGGTCTTGCCCACGCCGGGCGGACCCACCAGAGCGATGACCCGTCGGCCTTCGCCCTGCCAGGGCGGCAGGGCCGGGGCCAGGTGGCGGCGAAGCCCATCGCGCAGTGATTCGCCGATCTCTCGTTCGCCATAGCCCGAGGCTGTGCGCGCGGCTGCACGCACCAGCTCGTCGACGATGGTCGGCTCACCGCCCCGTTCCACCAGGCGGCGCACGAGCGCGGCCGCTGCCGGGGCCAGTCCATCAGCGGACCGCCCGGCCGTGATGCGCGGCTCAGCCTTGCTCGACCGCACCTCGGCGCGCAGTTGTTCGACGATGCGACGCAGAGACGCGACCTCGCTCTCCAGGTCGATCGCTCCGCCCATGGAACTGGGCTCCCCTCGGCCCGTGTAGCTGGAACTGGGCTCGCCGCGACCCGAGTGGGTGGCGGTGATCTCGATCTGCTTGCGTCCAAAGAAGCCGCCCACCTCGCGGGTCTTGAGAATGATGGCCTCTTCGCCCAGCGCCGAGCGGACGGCGTCAAGGGCGGTGCGTGGATCGGGACCGCGGAAAGTTTTGACAATGGCGTTCATCGGTTATTTCTCCTCATGCGGCCTTGCTCCAGGGTGCGGGTGACAAATCCAGGGTGCCCACAGGCTCGACTTGCGTGCCCGGCACCAATTCGCGAGCCGTGATGACCCACAGGTCGGGCACGAAGCGCGATGCGAACTCATAAAGCGGCCGGCGCAGGTCGGGTGGGGCGATGAGCACGGTGGGGTGGCCGCCGGCGGCCAGACCCGACGCATGAGCCTCCAGGGTACTGATGAACCGCTTGGCAGTGGCCAGTTCCAACGCCAACGACGCCTCGCCGTCGGTCTGGCCCAGCGCCTTGCGCAGGACATCCTCGGCTGCGCGATCCAAGGTCAGGGCATGCACCGTGCCCTTGGGGTCGGAGAGGCGTGAAGTGATCTGGCGGGCGAAACGCCGGCGCACCTGCTCCACCAGGAAGGCCGTGTCCTTGCTACGCGGGGCTGAATCGCCGATCGCTTCGAGCACGCTGCGGAAGTCGCGAATCGACAGGCCCTCGCGCAGTACACCGCGCACCACGCGCACCACCTCACCCAGGGTGATGGTGTTGGGCACCACGTCCTCGACCAGCTTGGGCGCTTCCTTCCCACAATGAGCGAGCAGTTCCTGGATCTCTTGCCGGCCCACCAGCTCGTGCGCGTTGTGGCGCAGCACCTCGGACAGGTGGGTGGTGATGACCGACGCCGCGTCCACCACGGTCAGGCCCGAGGACTCGGCGCGCGCGCGATCGCCAGGCAACACCCACAAGGCCGGCAGACCAAAGGCCGGCTCCTTGGCGGGAATGCCGTCGAGCCCGGGCAAGTTCGGCGTCTTGCCTGACTGGTCCAGAACCATGAGTCGGTCGAGGTAGGCCACCCCGCTGGCCAGATCCACGCCGCGCAACTTGATACGGTATTCGTTGCCATCGAGACGCAGGTTATCCCGCAGGTGAACCGCGGGAATGATCACGCCCATGTCCCCGGCAATCTGCCGGCGCAGGTTGGTGACCCGACCCGGCAGCTCGCCACCCTTGTCCAGGTCGATGATCCGCAACAGCCCGTGTCCCACTTCCAGTTCCAGCGTGTCGAGCCCGATGAGGTCGCCCAGCTTCTCGCCCGTGCCGGCATGAGCCTGCGCCGCTTCCTGCTGCGCCTGGGCCGTTGCAACCGGCGGGGCCACGCGACGGCGCGAGATCAGAAAGGCCGCACCGGCCAGAGCGCCGAAAACCAGGAACGGCATGCCGGGCAACAGCCCCAGCACGAGAAGCACGCCTGATGCGTGCATCATGGTGCGGCGCTGACCGAAAATCTGCAAACCCATTTCGGTTCCCAGGTGCGAGCCCGAGCTAGCGCGGGTGACCGTGATGCCGGCAGCGGTGGACACCAGCAGCGCTGGCATCTGGCTGACCAGGCCGTCGCCGATGGTCAAGATGGTGTAGGTCTCGACCGCGGCGGAAAGCGACATGTGGTCGCGCGCCAGGCCCGCCACCAGGCCGCCCACGATGTTGATGAGAGTAATGATGAGGCCGGCGATGGCATCGCCGCGCACGAACTTGCTGGCGCCGTCCATGGCGCCGAAAAACTCGACCTCACGTTCCAGGTTGGCCCGGCGGGCGCGCGCCTCGCGGTCATCGATGATGCCGGCGGCCAGATCGGCATCGATGGACATCTGCTTGCCGGGCAAGGCGTCCAAGGTAAAGCGGGCCGCGACCTCGGCCACGCGGCCAGAACCGCGGGTGATGACCACGAAGTTCACCACCAGCAGGATGAGAAAGACCACCGAGCCTACGATGAGACTGCCGCCCACCGTGAACTGACCGAAGGCCTGGATGATGTGGCCCGCGGCGCCGGTGCCTTCCGAACCTTGCAGAAGGATGAGGCGGGTGGTGGCCACGTTGAGGCCCAGCCGGAACAGGGTCACCACCAGCAGCAAAGTCGGGAAGACCGAGAAGTCGAGGGGACGGGCCACGCCCAGCGCGACCAGCAAGATGAGCAATGCCACGCCGATGCTGACCGCCAGCAGGCCGTCGAGTGCGAGCGCCGGCAAGGGCAGAATCAAGAGGGCGACCACGCCCAGCACGGCTACCGCGAGCAGAAGGTCGCTGCGCGGGACATTCCCGGGGGCGGGAGCGGGGGCGGCGGCCGGGGCGGAAGGACTCATGCGGCACCTCGCGCAGCCCGAACCTGAGCGGCTCCGTTACGATTCAGCACGCGGTAGACAAAGGCGAGAATCGCGGCGACCGCGCGATAGGTTTCCGCGGGCACCGAGCGACCCACTTTCACCCGGCGATAGAGCAGACGGGCCAGCGCGATGTCCTCGATGATGGGGATGCCATTCTCGCGAGCCAGCTCGCGCATGATCTCGGCCAAGCGGCCCTTGCCCTTGGCGGTCACGCGCGGCGCTGCATCCTCACCGGGCCGATAGCGGATGGCCACCGCCACGTGAGTCGGATTGACCACCAGGGCATCGGCGCGCGGAACCTCGACCCGGGCGTGACCCTTGGCCAGCTCGCGGTGGCGCCGACGGCGACGCGAGCGGATCATGGGATCGCCCTCTTCCTCGCGATAGTCACGCTTGGCCTCTTCCTTAGTCATCTTCATGCGCTGGTTGTAGCGATAACGGGTCAGTGCAAGGTCCAGGCCGGCCAACAGCCCCAGGGCCGCCAGAATCCTGACGAAGCCGTGGGCCAAGGGGGCATAGGTGGACTGGAGTTGCGTGGCCGGTGACTGTTGCAGCATGCGTGGCAGCGTCAGGAAGTCGTCATGGAAGGCGCTCCACACCGCGTAGCCCAGGGTCATGGTCTTGACGGCGGTGAAGAAGAGATCGACCAACATCTCCTTGCGGAAAAGCCGGCCCAAACGCGTGCCGCTAAACACCCGCGAGAAATCGGGCATGGCGAGCTGAGGCCAGGTGCCCAATCGAGTCTGCACAGCCAAAGGGATCGCTGCGCCCAGGGCGACGGAAGCGGCCACAGCCAAGACAATGAACAGGGGTCGCGACAACAGGGGAAGGAGGCGTCCCGGTGTGGTCTGGGGTAGGCCGTCGGCCGCGGCCCACACCAGATTCACCAGGGAGTCACGCAGCGCAGGCCCCACCGCGGTCAGCGCGGCCAGCCCTGCCGCCAGCGCCGCCCACATGGCGGTATCGCGGCTGACGGGAAGGTTGCCTTCTTCGCGAGCCTGCTGCAGCCGTCGCTGACTCGCTTGTTCGGTTTGGTCTTCTCTCTGGGTCTCGGCCATGGCGCCCTCAATGGCCGATCAAGGCCGAGCGCGCGGCCTCGGCCGCCATCAGAGCGGCGGGCGGCGCAACCAGGTAGAGCGCCCCGGCACCTGCCAGCAGGGCCACCGAAAAGCCTATGTTGGAAAGGCCGAGTTGCGGCGTGGTGCGGTTGAGCAGACCCAGTGACAGATGTCCGATGGTTACCGCGGCGAGAACCGGAAACGCGATGCGTATGGCCAAGGCAATGGCGGTCGCCGACTGGCCCACTATGCGCACCGCTAGATCGCTCACCGAGATGGGCGAGCCGGGCGGGATCTCGATGACCGACCGGCACAGCCAAGCCACGGCTTCGCGGTGGATGCCGCCTGCCACGGCAAAGCCCAGCGCCAGCAAAGAGAGAACTTGCGACACCGACGGGGACTCGACCCCGTGCACCGGATCGTAGGTTGCGGCGATACTGAGACCCATCGACATACCGATGGCCGATCCGGCCGCGGCCGCGGCGTCGAGAACCAGCCGCGCGGCCAAACCCGCAGTCAGGCCCAGCATGGCCTCGGCGAAAGCAGCAATGATGAAACGGTCGGCGTGGTCCCAGGCGGCAAAGGCCGGCGCGCCTGCGCCCAAAAACGCCGCCACCGACACCGCCAGGGCCGCGCCCATGCGCACCCGCGCGGGAATGGCGGGCAGGCCAAACAGCGGCACCACGGCGAACAGCCCGGCGCAGCGGATCACGACCAGGATGAAAGCGGCGGCCAGGGGCGTAAGACTGAGCGCCATGGCTTCCTCACAGGTGCTGTGACATGCGCTCCATAGCGCCGGCCAAGAATTGGGCCATGCGCTCGACCGCCCAGCCACCTGCGAACCAAGCGACCAGAACCGCGGTCAGCACGCGCGGCAAGAAGCCCACCGCCGGATCGTTGATTTGGGTCGCGGCCTGCAGGAACCCAACTACCAGACCTACTGCCAAGAGAGCGCCCACGAATGGCGCGCCCACCGTGGCGATCATAGCGAAACCCTCACGCATCAAGGCGGAAGGTAGGTCGAGCGACATCAAAAGCTCCGAATCAGGGAAGAGACCACCAGATGCCAACCGCCAGCGAGGAGAAACACCCCCAGCTTGAGCGGCAGCGCCACCATGGTCGGCGGCACCATCATCATGCCCAGAGACATGAGCACGACCGCCACCAAGAGATCGATGAGCAGCATGGGAACGAAGAGAAAGAGGCCCATGCGAAAAGCGGTGCCCAGCTCGGACACCATGAAGGCCGGCACCAACACTGTAATCGGCACCGCCT
The DNA here is from genome assembly GCA_003158735.1 of Myxococcales bacterium. Lineage (GTDB taxonomy): Bacteria > Myxococcota_A > Polyangia > Fen-1088 > Fen-1088 > Fen-1137. The sequence continues at coordinate 19,293 of PMLB01000246.1, forward strand.
CACCGCGCGCGGGACGTGCCGAGGCCGAAACCTCGAAGAACAGGCGCAGGTCTTCCTCGTGCGTCTGCTTCAGCATCCAATCGCTAAGCGGTCCCTGGGCCCGTTGCAGGGCCTCGCCCACCGAGATCTTGTCGTCCATGAGCGGCTGAAGAGCCTGCTCGTGCACCCGCCGGACGGTGGGTGCCATGATGAAAAGTGTGAGAAAGAGCGACAGGCCGATCAGCACTTGATTGGGGGGCAACTGCGGCGTGCCCAGCGCCTGGCGCAGGAACGAGAGCACGATCACGATGCGGGTGAACGAGGTGACTGAAAGGACCAGAGCGGTGCCGAACGACAGCGCGGTCAGAACCAGGAAGATCTTGACGGCCGAGGAACCACCACCACTGGCCAAGGCCAGCTCATTGCTGGCGCCCACGGCTTTGGAAAGAAGCTGTGTCGTGGTCGGGCCGTTCATGAGACCTTGCCCGAAAGCCCCTGGGCCAGCTTGTTACGCAGTTCCTGATCCTCGTAGCTTTCTTCCAACAGCTCACGGAAGGCGGCGGCGTCTCGCGCCGAGGAATCCTTGGGCCGGCGCCCAAACAATCGACTGAGCACGCCCATCTCGCCTTCGGGCTCAGAGGGAGCGTCGCTCGTCACTTCCGGTCCAGAATCGTCGGGCTGTTGCTTCCCTGCGGGCAGGTTGCCCATCGCGACCTGCGGCTCGGTCTTGCTTTCCAGCGACTGCAAGAGAGTGATTCCCGCCTCGCTGGCCCCCAGCACCATGGTCTGGCCGTTCACCCGCGCCACCAACAGCGTGCGCTTGGGCCCGATGGCCGCCGTCTCCAAGATCTGGATCAAACCCTGGCGTCGCGCGCGCCGACGGGTGAGCAGCAGCACGCCGCCGGCCACTGCCACCAGCATGACGACTGCGAGGACCAACGATGAACCGGAGTGGCTGGCACCCGCGACTGCGGCCACGGGAGCGGAGGAAATGTGAGCCGGGGCCGGGGCGCTGGCAGCGGTCGTGGGCGCGGCAGCAGGCGCAGATACTACCGCCTTGGCTTCTTGTGCGACAGGCTTGGCCGTCTCGGCAGGCGCAGGCGCTGGCACCACCGCCTTGGCTTCTTGTGCGACAGGCTTAGCCGTCTCGGCAGGCGCAGGCGCTGCTGCGGGGGCGGCAGGCGCCGCCGGCTGGGCCACTTGGGCAGGCAACGCCTTGGCTTCGACACTCGGCGTGGTTTCGGCCAAAGGCTTGCTTGCTTGATTCTCGTCGTCCTCAGTTTCCGTCTTGGCAGCGAAGGGCATCCCGGCGGGCAGAGCCAGCGCGGCGGCCAGCAGCTCCTGCGAGGCGGCGCGAGCTGCGGGCTTGGTGGGTTGGCGTCTGTCAACCGGCAGCCTGCCCGGGGCTTCGGCCGTCGCCATTGCACCAGCCTTCGAGCCGCAGGAGAACTGCACGCGAAGTCCCGAGTCCAGGGTCGCGACGCTCGCGGGCTCGCGGCAGCGCACGCCGGGATCCAGGGGAATTTCCAGCTTGGTGTAGCGCGCGCGTGTGCGAGCCGCGACGGGGTGGTCGCCATTCTCGAACACCGCACGNNGCTCCGAGGTCGCGACATCGATGACCACGTCGCTGTCGTGGGTTTCGCTGGTGACACCCGTGACGGTGACCGCGAGAAGGGGAAGCAAGGCCAGTTGGGTCAACATCACGAGTCCTCCTCAGCGTAGACGGGCAATTCGTTCTGATGGGCTGACGATGTCGCTGATGCGAATGCCGAATTTGTCATTGACCACCACGGCCTCGCCGCGCGCCACCAGGCGACCATTGATGAGGATGTCGAGCGCCTCACCCGCGATCTTGTCCAGCTCGATGACTGAGCCGGGGCTCAGGTTGAGCAGATCCTGGATCGACATACGCGCCCGCCCCAACTCCACCGATAGGTCGAGGGGGACGTCGAGCAGCAACTCCAGGCGTCTTCCTTGGGCTGCGGAATCGGAAGTGTTCGGGGTTTCCTCGGCCATGATTTCCTCTTGCTTTGAGTCGCTAGGCGGCTGCCTGGGTGAAAGTGTGCGCGCCCGCACGGGCGGGGCGGCTGGGCGCAGCGGCCTGTACGATTGCCTTCAGTACTTCGACGGCCATTCCGCCCCCGACCACTTTGGGCAGGGCGGTCATCTTGGGTCGCTCCTGCACCATCACCGGCAAGGGCGAGCCCTCGCTGGTGTTGAGCGTGACCACATCGCCGACCTTGAGGCCCAGCAAGTCAGACAGGCGCAGGTGGTAGCGTCCCATTTCAACCCGCAGCTCGACCTCCACCAGTTCCAACTCACGAGCCAGCGCCTGTCCGAAACGTGCGTCGCGCTGTCCGCCCAGGCGGGGCGGCGAGCTCAACAGTTTCTTGGCTGCCTCCACCGCGGCGTAGGGGATGGCCAGCATCAGACGGCCGTCGATGGGACCGGTGACTTCAAAGGCACACAGAATGGCCACGTCGCTGGGCGTGGCAATGGCAGCCATGCGCGGGTCGGACTCGAAACGCAGAGCCTGCGGCTTGAACGACAGCACGCCCTCCCACGAGGTGGCCATGGCGTCGCACAACATGTTGAGCACGTGGCGAAGCACCACCTTTTCCACGTGGGTCAGCTCGGAGCGCGCATCGCTGGGCTCGGACTTGGCCTTGCGATCCCCGAGCGACGCAGCCAGCAACGACTGGGTCAGCGGTCCCTCGACGATAACCAAGGCCAAACCGTGTCCTGCACCCAAGCTCATCACGCCGACAGCATTCTTCCCGTTGAGGAAGCTGTTGATGTCGGCAAACTTCATCAAGCTGGCAGGCGCGGCCGTCACCCGCAATTCCAGGCGGGTCCGGCCTGACAGAGTGCGGCCAAAGAGCGAGGCGATGCGATCGTTGATGGAATCCAGGGTGGGCATCTGACCGCGAATGATGCGGTCTTGGCTGGTCAGGTCGTATGGCACCACCGGCCCCTTGGCCTCAGACGCAGCGGCGTCGGGAGGGAGCTGGCCCTCCTGGATCGCCTGCATGAGGGCTTCAACTTCTGTGGGATCGAGAGGAGATGCCATGAAGAGACCCCTTGGGTTACTGAATGATGAAATCCGTGACGTACAACGCGTGAACGCGACGGCCCGGCACGATCTCGTCCAGGCGTTTCATGAGGGCGACCTTGGTCCGTTCGATGCCGTCGCTTCCGCGCAGCTCGTCGAGCGTGCGATCGGAAAAGTAAGTGATCACCGAGTCGCGGATCTGCGGCAGGTGCGCCTGTACGACTTCCTTGTCGGCGTCGGCAGTGACCTCCACGTCGAAGGCCACGCGCACATAGCGGTCCTGGTCGACCCCACGAAGCTGGATGACGAAGTTCTCGAGCTTGAGGACCGGCCCGGGCGCCGGGGTATGTCCAGGCGCAGTTCCAGGCCCAGCCCCTGTGGCTTCGCCGTGTCCGCTGGGCGCTGCTGGCGCCTCCACGCTGACCGGGGCAGGAGCCGCGGCCGCGGCCGGCTTCCTCATTACCATAAACAAGACCGCGCCCATCATCAGGACGTTCACGCCGAGAATGAGGGGAACCAACTTGTTTGCGCTTGCCTTGGGGGCTGCGGCTACGACCGGGGCTACTTCTTCGTTCTGTGCCATGGCGATTCTCCAGCGGATGGTTCAGCAAGCCGCGTGCCTGTCTGATGGCAATGATTCCGCGGAGTTCTGCGCGTCAGGCCACTGACGCAGCCACGGCTTGGCGTCAGGATGGTGGCGGGAACGAATCACGGCCAACCGTAGGGGCAACCTGCGGTCGCCCCGTGAGGGGGGCGGGCGACCGCAGGTCGCCCCTACGAAAAACGCGAAGCAACCCGTTCGATACTCTGGCTAAAGACCGACCGTCATTGCGCCGACATAGAGACCATGCCTATTGAGATGGGAACCCTGAAAGGGTTCGCTCCGCCCTTCGGCTCCCCACCCGCCACCGCCTCCCC
>PMLB01000339.1 GCA_003158735.1 Myxococcales bacterium
CATCGTTGATGCCGTCGCCCAGAAACCCCACCACGTGCTTCTTGCTTTGCAGGGCCGCGATGATTCGTTGCTTGTGAATGGGGGCCAGCCGCGCAAACAGGGTGGTCTCTTCCACCACGGCCGCCAGCTCCACGTCACTCATAACCTCGATCTGCGAACCCAGCAGCACGTGGTCCGTGGGGATGCCGACCTCGTGGCAGATCTTCTTGCTCACCAGCTCGTTGTCGCCGGTGAGCACCTTGACCGCGACCCCGTGCTGGCCCAGCGCCACCACCGCGGGCGCTGTGGTGTCTTTGGGCGGATCGAAGAACGCCACATAGCCGCGCAAAACCAGATCGCACTCGTCGGCCTTGGAATAGGCGGGCTTGCGATCCAGGTCGCGGTAGGCCACCGCCAGCACACGAAAACCGTCGCTGGACAAACGCCGGTACTCTTCCTTCAGATCCTCGATGAGCACCCGCTCCATGGGCACAATCTCGCCCTCATATTCGAAGTGCGTGCAGCGCTTGAACAGCTCCTCGGGCGCGCCCTTGCAGATGAGACGCGGCTGCCCGGTCGGCGTTTCCACCACGACTGACATCAACCGGCGCGCGAAGTCGAAGGGCATTTCGTCCAGCTTTCGATGCTCAGGCACGTGAAACTGATCGTGAATCTCCTCCTTGTGCGCCAGCACCGCGCGATCCATGACGTTGCGCAGGCCCGTCTGGAAGTGGCTGTTGAGGTAAGCCAGCATCAGGACCTCGTCGTCCTCTTCCAGTTCCACGTCGCAGTGCCGTTCCAGCACCACTCGGTCCATGGTCAGCGTGCCAGTCTTGTCGGTGCACAACACGTCCATGGCGCCCAGGTTCTGGATGGAGTTCAGGCGCTTGACGATGACCTTTTTTCTCGACATGGCGAGGGCGCCCTTGGAGAGGCACACCGTCACGATCATGGGCAGCATTTCGGGCGTCATGCCCACGGCCACGGCCAAGGCGAAGAAGAAGGCCTCGTGCCAGTTGTGCTTGGTGAACCCATTGATGAGAAAGACCAAGGGCACCATCACCGCCATGAAGCGGATCATCAACCAGGTGAAGCTGGCTACACCCTTGTCGAAGCTGGTCTGAACCCGCTGGCCCACGATGGCCTTGGCGATGCCACCCAAGTAGGTGCGCCCTCCCGTGCCCACCACCACGCCGGTCGCGGTGCCGCTCTCCACGCTGGTGCCCAGGAAGCAGATGTTCTTCCATTCCAGCGGCGAAGCTGGTGGCACCGTCTCGCGCGCGTCGAATTTTTCGACCGGCAGGGACTCGCCGGTGAGGCTGGCCTGGATGATGAACAGGTCCTTGCTGGAAAGCAGGCGAATGTCAGCCGGGATCATGTCCCCGGCCGCCAAGCGCACGATGTCGCCCGGCACCAGCTCGGCCAGCGGAATCTCGCGGGTCCGGTCCTCACGGATCACGGTGGCGGTGACCCGGATCATGGCCTTCAGCTTGGCCGCTGCCGTGCCCGCCTTGGCCTCCTGGACAAAACGCAGCGCCACACCCAAGACCACCATCATGACCATCACCACCGCAGCCCGCAGGTCACCGGTCAGCGCCGATACCACTGCCAGCAGCGACAACAGAATAACCAGCGGGTTGAGCAGCGCCTTGACCAAAAGATCGCGGTAGGTATTCCCTTCCTCCTGCGCCACGGCGTTGAGCCCAACTTGCTCCAGTCGCTTCTCGGCCTCCCCCTCGGCCAGCCCGGCGAGTGACGAGCCCAGATCGGCGACCAGCTTGTCCCCTTCACAAGTCGCCGCACTGGCCAGCTGCTGCGCCAGACCGCTGGCTACTGCGTTCCGTCCAGGCAAGCCCAGTCGCTTGGGCAAGATGGACGGCAAGATGGACGGAAGGAAGAAAAGCTTTCGCATGGCAAGCGCTACTTTGTGACGACGGGCGGGTCGCCCCGGATTCCCCGTCGGCCGCGACGACGGTCCTCAGTATAGCGTTGCCGTGCGCCTGGCAAGAGCTTTGAACGCGCTGCTACGAATTTCAGGGAGTGTCCACGCGCTAACCGGGCTACACTTGCAGGCTTCCAACCTGGCAGAACAAATGCACGGCCATCACCATCATCTGCACGGGGGCGCGCACGAGCACGTTCTGGGGGACGGCGAAAAGCGGTCGGTGGCGCTGTACTCCGTGCTGGCTGCGCTGCTTCTAACCGGGACCAAGGTGGTGGTGGGCCTGTGGACCGGCAGCTTGGGTATCGTGGCCGAGGCCATGCACTCGAGCCTGGACCTGGCCGCAGCCTTGGTCACGCTGTGGGCGGTGCGGGTTTCTGGCCGGCCGGCCGACGCCGAACATGCTTACGGCCACGGCAAGATCGAGAACCTGTCGGCACTGTTTGAGACCCTTCTTCTGCTGGGCACCTGCGCCTGGATCATCCGCGAAGCAGTGGAGCGGCTCTTCTTCCGCGCCCCCGCTCATGTCCACGCCAACCTGTGGGCGTTCCTGGTCGTCATCGTGTCGATCTTCATCGACTACTCGCGCTCGCGCAGTCTCATGCGAGTGGCAAAGAAGTATGAGAGCCAAGCTCTGGAAGCAGACGCCCTGCACTTCTCCACCGACATCTGGTCGTCGCTGGTCGTGCTTCTCGGATTGTTGGGTGTCCTGGCGGCACACGAGCTGGAGATAGCTTGGCTAGCCCAGGCCGATGCGGTGGCCGCGCTCGGTGTGGCAGGAGTGGTGGTGTGGATCAGCCTGCAACTGGGACGCAGGGCGGTCGACGAGTTGCTGGATTCCGTACCGCCGGATCTGGGCCGGCACATTGCGGACGCGGCCAAGGTCGCCGACGTGCGCGAGGTCAAGCAGGTGCGCGTGCGCCGCAGCGGGCCCGGACTTTTCGTAGACTTGGCTTTGGTCCTCGATTCGGACGAGTCGCTGGAGCGGAGTCACGAGATCGCCAATCGGGCCGAGGCCGCTATCAAGGCGCAGTTTCCCCGTGCCGACGTTGTGGTGCACACGGAGCCTGGTCCTATCTCCACCGACGATCTGGCGGCGACGGCGCGTCGGCGGGCCGAGCGCCACGGATCGACCGCACACGACATCCGCGTATTCGAAGAGGACGGCCGCCGGACCATGGAGTTGCACCTGGAGATGGCGGAGAGCTTGCCCCTGGGCGAGGCGCACCGTCGGGCTTCGGCCTTGGAAAGCGACCTGCAGGCGGCCGTGCCCGGCTTGGCCAATGTCATCACCCACATCGAGCCCAGCGGGGAGAGAGCCGCGGCTTGCAACGCCGACCCGGCTGAAGTCGAAGGTATCCGCGCCACCTTGCTGCACTTCCCGGAATTGGTTCAGCTGGGAATCCAGGCGCACGACCTATGCGTCCGGCGCACCGGACATGAACTGGCGATCTCGTTCCATTGCACCCTGGGAGCCGCCACGTCCATCAAGGACGCCCATGCCTTCACCGAGCGCATCGAGCAGTACCTGCGCGCGCAGATCCCCAACTTGGGGCGTGTGACGGTCCACACCGAACCACCCGGGGAACATAGTTAGCTTTTTCACCACAGAGAGCACAGAGGTCACAGAGCCGGATCGGAAAGGGAAAGGGTTGTGTTCTGTCCGGTTCGAACCCCTTCTTCCTTTCCGATCTCTGTGGTCTCTGTGCTCTCTGTGGTGAAAAAGGCTACCTACCCCCCGAACAGGACAGCATCGGCGCGAGGGTCGGCCAGGGTGGCACAGGCGAGCGCGGGCGCGTGGGGTTCCAGCTCGGCCACCGAGTGCATGCCAGTGGCCACTGCAACGCACTCGGCGCCGATCGCTTGGGCAGCGGCGATGTCCTTGGGCGTGTCACCCACGACGACTACGCGACAGGCCTCCAGCGGTTTGCCCAACTGTGCCGCGCCCCGACGCGCACCGGACGCCAGAATTTCCGGCCGATCGATGGAATCATCGCCAAAACCGCCGAAGGTGAAGCGATGGTAGATCCCCGCGTGGCCCAACTTGATGCGGGCGCCTTCGCGCAGATTCCCGGTCCCCAAGCCCAGGGCCACCTCGGGGCGGGCCTCGGCCAGGTCAAGCGCGCGCATGATGCCGTCATGAACACGAATGCCACTGGCGGTGGCAGCCTCTTCCTCCAGCACACGAAGATAGAAGGCCAGCGTGGCATCCATCTCGGCCTGCAATTCAGTCTCAGAAGCGAAGCGCCCGCCCAGGGACAGCAGACCGTCGCGCACAATCGCCTTGTCCGTCATTCCTGCGAATGAGAACGACACGACGTCGCTGCGACCGTGGCGGCGCTCGAACGCCTTCTCAATGGCTCGACGCCCGACCCCGTCGGTGGTAACCAGAGTTCCGTCGACGTCGAACAGCAATATCGTGGGCATCACAGACACTACCGTGACGCCCACGGAAACCAATTGCAAGGCCGGCGACCACCCTGAAGCCGGGCAGAGCACCTCACGCGGTCAGCCGGCCGCGCAAGGTGCCGGGGCTGTCAGGCCCCGCCCCGGTCATCCCCCTACTGGTAAAGGAAGACGATCTCGATGCGGTTGTTGCGGTTACGGTCCTTGCCGCTGGCGATCGGCTCAGCGCCGCCCTGACCGGTGGCCATGACCCGCTTGCTATCCACGCCACGGGACATCAGCGCGGTCTGCACCGACTGGGCCCGAGCCAGGGTCAGTGGCAGAAGAGAGCTGGAGCTTCCG
>PMLB01000120.1 GCA_003158735.1 Myxococcales bacterium
AACACCCGTTGATGCACCTGGACTCCCAATCGAATCAGCTAGTTAGATGTAGGCGGGACAGGGATTGAACCTGCGACCCGGCGCGTGTAAGGCGCCTGCTCTGCCACTGAGCTACCCGCCTGGGCGGGCACAGTCTATACGGAGCCTTGTCAGAAGGTAAGTCGAAGCCCACCGCCGCCCGGAAAAACCAGCAGGGTCAGCGCGCTACTGGACTCGTCGGTCGGGTGGTAGTAGCGGACGGTGCCGTCGATAACCCCATACAGGTAGGAGGCGGCCAGCGCCCCCAGGCTGGCGTACTGCACTACCTTCAGCACGCGCGCAGCGCTGTCGTGCGAGCCGCCCGGTCCGTAGGTGTTGTCAGGGTTGTGCCAGGAATAGAGGACCAACCTGCTGCTGACCAAGGCAGCGAGCGCGGCAAACTCGACGCTCCCGACCATCCAGCCCTTGACCGCGTCGCCGTTCTGAAACTGGCCCACCGGCGGCAGAAAATTCCAGATCAAGTGGCGACTCGCCTGTTCCCGCGCCATGTGCTGGTGCCGGATGTTCTCGAAGAAGGTGACCACCTCGGGCCGGGCGGTGGTGGGGTCCAGGCGCGCCTTGGGATCCAGGCGCAGCAACTCCGCAAAAGCATTTTCGGCCCCCAGTTCCCGATTGGTCAGGAACAGCCCGATGCCGAGGAAACGCAGAGCCCGCGCGCGCTGCTCGACGCTGCTGGGGAGGGTGCCTTCTGCCACCGGCCGGGCCGAGTCCACAACCTGGACCATGTCGCCGTAGGCGTAGGCGGCCTCGGCACGCACCAAGGCGGCAAGAGCGTTGCTGGGCGGCTGGGTCGCTTGGCTTTCGTGCGCAGGGGCTGGCGTCTCATCGGCGCGGGCCACGCCGGGCGCAGGGGCGACGATCAGCAGGGCCGCGATGGGCGCGAAGAGGCGAACGGAAACCATGCTTGCGCTCATCCCCCGGTCGCTGGATCGAGCAGATAGAAGCTGTAGCTTCCGTCGGGCAGGGTGGCGAATTCGATCAGGGGCAGGGGCAGGGCTGCGTATGGATTGTTGGGATCCACGCAACCCAAGACGCCGGACTGTTCGCAATAGGCCTGCACCATGGCGCCGCTCACCGGCTGCCCGCTGAAGTTGACGACGCCGCTCACCATCAGGCCAGAGGGCAAGGTGCGGTCAGCCAGCTGCGTGTCCTGGGTGGTGGTGGTGACACCGTAGATCGGGATGCGGGTGGGCAGATTTTTTCCAGCCACGGGTTGGACCAAGAAGCTATAGGTTCTTCCGGGGTCGGCGAGAAATTGGTAGCTGCCGTCGCTGGCTACCAGGGTGGAAATCACGCTGCCGAGAACGTCAGTGCCTGTGTCGGTCACAACCAGTTGAGCTCCGTTGGCTGCGTCGGCCGGCATCACGCGACCGCTGAGCTGGACTTTGCGCGCATGATTCACAGATCGCGCGGTGGTGGCGGTCGCCCCGCTGAGACTGATGGTTGTGGTCGTGATGGCCGCGCCGGCCAGACCGCTGGGCGGCACCAGGGTCGCGGTATACCCGATCTTGGGAATGTTGGAGAAGACGACCGAGCCGCTCGCGTCGGTGGCGCCGTCCTGGCGCAGGGTTCCCGAGGTGGCGTTGGTCGAAACACCGGCCACAACGAGCGATCCTGCGTTAGGGAAAGCCCCGTCTTGCGATTGCAGGCGCACGGTCACGCCGGATCCGGCGGAGGTGCTGCCGTCACTCAAGAAGACCCGGAGGGTCAGCGTGGTGGTGCTGATCGCGTTCCAGGTGAAATTGACGCCAGCGAGGCTAGCGCCGTTCGCGGATCCGCGCAGGTCGATTCCATTGGCGATGGTGACCTGAGGCCAAGCGGTGCCCGACGGTGGCACCACCACGGCTGAAAAAAGTGTGCCCGCGCTGGCGGACAGCGAATAGGCCCCCATGGCCGTGGCAACGCCCACCGTGGATGGCAAGGGCAGCGTCACGGGAGGGTTGGCATCGGCATGCAGGAGGATGCGCGCACCGGCAGCGGGACCGCTCGGGCCGCGCAAGGTGCCTGTCAGGGTCACACCTGCGGCCACGTCGAAGTCGCTGGGACGGAATCCTTGCGCCAGCTTGGGAGCGACCAGGAAGGGGGGAAGCTGGGGCGCAGTCCCGGCCTGAGGGACGACCAGGACATCGTAGGTGAGCGCCGGATGGAGCAAGGCACTCATGGCTTGGTCGCTGGTGCTCGCGCCGTCGATGGTCCAGGTCGATCCATGTGGTGAGACGCGGACAAACGACGGAACGGCCACAGCAGGGAGCCCAGCTTGCGGCACCGCCATGGGATCGATCGACACCACGTACCCGTGCAACAACTGAACAGTGTCCTGGCGGGTCTGACCAGCCTGAAGCATGAAGCTGGCGTCCTCATAGGGCACGGCATCCTCGGTCGGGCACCAGCGAGAATCGTCGGTGGGGCAGGTTTGGCCCGAGCCGGTCGACACGCTGGGTGGCAAGACGCGCAGGAAGAACGCCTGCGACCGGTCTTGCGGTTTGACCGCAGTCGCCGAAGCTTGGCCCTTGCACGCCGGGGTCGCAGATACGCTGACGTCGTAGTTGCCGGGAGTGAGAAGCGGAAACTGGACGCTCGCGGTGGTGGAGTCGCTGGTGCCGATGGGCGTGGTCGCCAAAGGCGTGCCGTCGGGACCCGTGACGGTCCACTGCCAGTTCGGCTGGGTTGGGGCCGAAGATCCCCAGGCGATGGTACCTTTCACCGTCAGGGTAGCGCTGTCGCCTGACACCAGATTGAGGAGACTGGGCGCAGAGATATTCACAGTGCACGACGCAAACGCATCTGGGGGCGCGGATGCTGTGGACCCGTCATGTGGGACTCCCGCATCTGGGCTGCCCGCTCTTCCGCCGGCACTGCTGGCTCCGCCACCCGAGGTTGCGCCGCCGCCCGGTGGGCGTGTTGCACCGCCGCTCGGAAGACCCCCTGCGCTCGCGACCGTCCCGCCCGTGCGTGCCCCGCCCACGCCGGTCGCGCCGCCGCCGGGGGCGTAGGTGAACCCGCCTGCGCCGGTCGCGCCGCCGGGGGCGTAGGTGAACCCGCCTGCGCCGGTCGCGCCGCCGGCCGCCATGGTGGCACCGCCAAAGCCGGACACGCCGCCGGCCAAGATGCTGGTGGCACCGCCAGCGCCAGGCGTACCGCCAAAGGCGCTGACCCCGCCAGTGGGGGCACTTTCGCCACCAGCAGCAGAAGCGCCACCCATGGCAGAGGCGTCGACCAAGAGGCCAACCCCCGCGTCTGCTGCGGAAACTCCACCATCGGCAGGGCCGTTGACTGCCGAGTTTCCGCCCGCTGGCACGTTGGTCGTTCCACCGGAGCCCGCGGTTCCAATTGTGTGCGACGACCCGCTGCACCCACCCAGCACCACAAGGATCCAGGCGACAGCAGGGACTGTGGATTGGCAGCGTTTCATAGGAAGTACACCGTCCAGGTCACCCATTGGGCGCAGCCAGCGACCAGCTCGCAGCGATCGGCATTGGGGTCGCACGAAGTGAGGTTGCGGTTCACGCGGTCGTGGTACTCCACCCGAATCTGGACCACGTCACCAATGACAAATGAGCCGGGGACGAAGTCCATGCGGTTCGAGTTGTTGCGCGGCATGCGTAGGAACGCACCATTCGTGCTGGTGCGGTACGACCAGATGAAAGTGCCGGTAGTCGGTCCCGATCCCGTGTAGGGATCCCCATCGTCGGAGACGTTGCTGACCTGAAAGGTGAGGCTCTGGTCGGCAAAACCGATGGTGCTCAGTGTGGTTGGGGAGAACCCCGCGATGCAAGGTGGTTGGTCGGTGGCAACGGCCACGTCCAGCGAGTTGGCGTTGGACAACTTGCTCGAGTCTGTGGCGGTCACCTGGACGTGGTAGGTGCCCGGTTTGGCCGCCGCGAATGAGCAGATGGCTGGCGTCTGCGGCGAGGGGCAGGTGGCCCCTGAAAGGTCGGTCCCGTCGGGCTGCGTGACCTTCCAGACGAAGGTCAGGGTGTCGCCATTGACCATGTCGGGGTCAGTGGACTGGGCCGCGGAAAAGGTGAGATTGCTGAACAGGGGCAGCGGGGTGGTGGTCGCCAAGGGGCTGGTTCGTTCGATATTGGCCGTGGGTGGCTGGTCCTGGGCGATCATCACATCAAGCGAGTCTGAGTTGTCCATTTGGTACGCGTCAGTGACAGTCACCTGGACGTGGTACTTGCCGGGCATCGAGGCCGTGAACGAGCAGACGTCTGGTGTCTGCGGCGAAGGGCAGGTTGTAGCCGAAAGGTCGCTGCCGTCAGGCTGGGTGATCGTCCACTCGTAGGTCAGGGCATCGTTGGGGTCGGGGTCGCTGGAGTTGGCCGCGGAGAAGGTGAGTTCGCTGAACAGATGCAGGGTGGCGTCTGTGGACACAGGGCTGGTTTGTTCGATCTTGGCGACCGGCGGCCTGTCCTTCGCATCGAACACACGCGAAGCCTTGGCCGTGGCGCCGTAGCGATCCGTGACTTGTACCACGACGCAGACCGAGCCAAGATCCTGGGGCGTGTAGCCACACTGGTCATTCGGTTGGCTTGCGCGGCATATCGGCGTGGTGGCCGTCGCGTGCTCGCAGTCCCCGTCCACCCCCAGGTACCAGGCGACATCCAGCGAAGCGGTGGACTGGTCTGGGTCGTAGACGTTCGCGGTGAAGATCACTTTCTCACCATAGTGCAGCGGCTGATCGCGCCCGTTGATTTGCACGGTGGGAGGCATGTTGATGGGACCTGTATCGAGGAGGCAGTTCGTCGAGCCGCCTGCCAGGAGGGTCAGCAGCAAGAAGCTGGTCCTTTGCCTAGCCACGGCGCAACGCTATCACAGTCTGGTGCTTGCAACGAACAGGCCAACGTGTTCATCCCGTGGTGGCGGGACGGCCGAGCCATATAGTGAGTCTTTTGTGAAGGTAGCCGGATCTGGGTGTCGTGGTTCGGGCGTCTGTGACGCCGACACACCGTCGCAGCGCCTGCCGCGGTGCTTGTGCGCTGGATCACTGCGGGCGCGCGAGGATGAGCGTGCCGTCCTTTTGCGTCACGGTGCGCTCGACCTTGGCACCAGGAGGCAACTCGATCTCGCCCACCAGTTCCTTGGGCCCGCCCTTGTTGCGCGTGCAAAAAACCCTGTGCCGGCCGGGCGCCACGCCTTGGTAGCGAGGCATGAAGACCGAAGCAGGCTCGGCGTCCAAGCTGGGGTAGCAGATGGCGCCAGTTGCGAAGAGCTGGACCACTCCCGGGCTGGGCCGCTCCACTGGTGCAGGCGCGGCCGACGGTGGGGCAGGGGGAGGCGCCGGCTGCGCAGCAGGAACGGCGGCCGGCGTCAGCGCCGACTGCTGAGCGGCGCCGGTTGCTGTCGTGCCTGCCCGTCGAGCGGGCTTTGGCTTTCCGACGGAAGGTGAGGTCGGACGGATAGCCGGCGTGCTGCTGGGGACAAGGGTCTGCGCCTCAGTGGAGAGTGCAGACGCAGTCCCGTTCAACCCGGCTGCTGGCGCGGCCGGAGAACCCACCGCCGCCATGGGCCGGGTCACAGGCTGTACGGGAGAGACCACGGCAGCGGGCTTTCGCCAGGGTGGGTGCCAGGCCAGCCACGTGGTTGTGGCCAGAACCAGGCCCGCGACGACGAAACCCGCCACGCGCAGAATCGTGCGTCCCGCCGACAGTTTCTTGAGCAAGGCATTCGCGCCCGCATGGCTGGGCACATACGCGGTCGCGCGTCCGATCTCGGCCAGGGCGCGTGCCAGCTCGCCCCGTCGCGCCCGCCGGCGCGCCTGGGCCACGGCCGCGTCGGCAATCCTGGGACGAAGTTCGGCTTCGAACTGGACCGGATCGTCGAGAAAACGGCGCAGCGCCGGCTGCTCAGGCAGAAGTCCCGCCTCCCCGGCCAGCTCGCGCAGGTCGGTGGCCAGCTCGCCCGCGCTGGGGTAGCGCGCGGCCGGGTTGGGCTGAAGGCAGCGTAGGACGATGCCCTCGAAGCACGGTCCAACCGTGGCCGCGATCTGGGCGGGACGACGGAACGTGCCGCGCGCGATGCCGGCGATCACCGAAAATGGATCTTTGCCAGGGAAAGGCAAGCACCCGGTCGCCATCTCGTAGAGCAGGACCCCAAGCGCCCAGATGTCAGCGCCCGGGCCCACGTCGTGCGCGCGTGCTTGTTCGGGCGACATGTACGCGGGCGAGCCCACCAAGGCGCCGGACGCAGTCATGGTTTCCAGGCCCGTGATATGGGCCACGCCGAAGTCGGTGATCACCACGCGGCACCTGTCGCCGCTGTGCTCGATCATCACGTTGTCGGGTTTGACGTCGCGGTGGACGATGCCGTGGGCATGAGCCGTCGCCAGCGCTTCGGCCAGCGGCAGCGCCATGAGCGCGGCCACCTCGGGCAAGAGGCGCGCCTGTCGTTCGTCCAGCATTCGCCGCAGGGTCTGGCCTTCGATCAGTTCGGCCACGATGTAGCTCGGTTCTTCGGCGGTGGCGTCTACGAAGTCGTAGATCTCGACGATGCCGGGGTGCTTGAGCGCGGCGACGGCCTGCGCCTCGCGGCGGAAACGCTCGGCCCCTTGGCCACGAGTGGCGACGTTCATGCCCATGACCTTGACCGCCACCTCGCGACCGAGCTGGGTGTCCCGGGCACGGAACACACTGGCCATGGCCCCGTGGCCGAGAACGTCCAGGAGCAAGTAGCGGCCCAGCGGCTTGCCCACCTTGGGCGTTGGCGGAGGAATCGACGAGCCCGCTGCCCCGTCGGCCAACGGCGGCGTCGTCGAGCGCGAGTCGAGCGGCCCAGTCAAGAGGTCTTGGGCGGGGTGCCTCCCGCTCCCCCCGGTTTGCCCAGAGCGGCCTGCGCTTCACCCAGCTTTTGCGCGATGATGGTTGCTGCCGGTTCGAAGGTGCGCGCGAAGTTGAAATTCATGATCGCGCCCTTCCAGTCCTTGCGTGCCAGGCAGATCATGCCCATGCGGAAGAACTTCTTTGCCTCGGGATGCCTGAGGCTGTCTTCCGGGTTCTGCAGACCGTGCGAGTCGCGGTCGGTCACCGTCAGACGTTTCTTGCCCTGGTTGAGCGCCCGCTCATAGGCGGCGCGCTTGTCGGGTGTGGTGAGCACCCGGTAGCCCTCGCACACGCGCGCGTAGATGATCTCTAGCTGCTCCTTGAGCGCGCGATCGGCGAGGGTGTGGTAGCGGTCGGGGTGCAGGTCCCCGGCCAGACGATAGAAAGCGACCCGCACCGCGGCTTGGTCCGAGCCCGAGGGCACTCCCAGAAGGTCATAGTAGGAGAGCTGATCGAGCCGGGGAAAGATCTGCCGGACGAACGCGGCCAGCTGTTCGATGGACATCCCCGCCATGGCTTATGCCTCCGGCACTTCCGGGAGGTTGCTCGCCTCCTCGTACTTCTGTCGCTCCGCCGCTTCCTGGACCTCGGACTCGCTCATGGCCCCGCGCACGTTGACCGCTGCTTCGCGGGCCACCCCGGTCGCGCCGTCGCGCGCACGTACGCGCAAGATGCCGTTGGTGTCCACTTTGAACGTCACCTCGATGGAGGCCTCACCTCGCCGCGCGGGCATCAGGTCGGTGAGCTCCAGCTCGCCCAGAGGCACGTTCTCTTCGAAACGGCGCGATTCACCCTGGCAGACTTGAATGCGCACCGAGGACTGGTTGTCAGACGAGGTGCTGAAGATGCGCGTCTGCTCCACCGGCACGGGTACGTTGCGATCGATGATTCGCTCGGCGAAGCCGCCGGTGACGGCGATGCCCAGCGCCCGGGGCGTGACGTCGAGCAAGACCGCTCGGCTGGGCAGGTTCTCGCCGGCATTGGCCAGATTTTCGGCCTGGATGGCGGCGCCCCAGGCCACCACCTCGTCGGGGTTGAGGTCCGTGCGCGGAGGCCTACCGAAGTACTTTTCCACCTCGGCGCGGACCATGGGCACGCGTGTGGTGCCCCCCACCATGATCACCTCGTCGATCTGCGAAGGCGTGAGCTGGGCGGAGGCGAGCACGTCCTGGCAGGCCTGGATGGTGCGGCCCACCAGCCCGCGAATGGCGGTTTCAAAAACACTGCGCGCGATGTGGAAGCGCAACGCGAGGGGCTCGCCCGTGGCACCGATGGCGATGTTCTTGAGATCGCCACGGGCTTCGGGGAAATCGGACAGGTGGCGCTTGACCTGCTCGGCGGCGATGAGCAGGCGCGAGCGCGCAGCCTGATCGCCGCGCGGATCGATGCCATGCTCGGCGTTGAACAGATCGGCCAGAATGGTGAGCAGAACGCTGTCCATGTCGTCGCCGCCCAGAAAGGTGTCCCCGCCGGTGGCCAGTACCTCGAACACGTCGTTCTCGACCTGCAGGATAGTGATGTCGAAGGTGCCGCCGCCAAAGTCGTAGACCGCAATCCGCTGCGACATGTTCTGACCCAGTCCGTAGGCCAGCGCGGCCGCGGTGGGCTCGTTGAGCACGCGCAGCACGTCGACGCCGGCGATGCGTCCCGCGTCCACGGTCGCGCGGCGCTGGGAGTCGTTGAAGGTGGCTGGTACGGTGATGACCGCGGCGTTGACCGAGTCGCTCAGAAACATCTCGGCGCACTGGCGTAGATAGCCGAGCAACAGGCCAGAGACCTCAGGAATGGTGTAGGTGCGATCCGGTCCGATGAAGACCGCTTGCTCGTTGTTGCCCTCGCTCAGCCCGTAGGGCAGGCGCAGCAAGGCTCTTTGCACTTCGTCGGAACGGAAAGGCAGGCCGATGAGGCGCTTGGCCGAGTAGACGGTGTTCTTGGGATCCACGATGCGACGGGCGACAGCTTCCACGGAGAAGTACTTGAGGCCGTCGGGAGAAAACGACACCACCGACGGGTGAAGGTATCCCCCCTGGGAGTTGGGTACCACGACCACCTGCCCGTCGCGCACGGTGGCGACTACGGAGTTGGTCGTGCCCAGATCGATGCCGATGACTGCCATGAAAGTGAGTGTGTGCGGCTAGGGACTCGGAGCTGAGTCCACGGACCATCTTACATCAGGCGCACCGCTCGGCTCCAGACTATGTCATGGAGTGGACCGTGGCCGGGATCGTGGTCGTAAGCGTGGCCGTGGCCGGAGTGGGGTGGATTCCTTTCAGGTGGGCGCATTTTGGCGACTGCGGCGTATTCTGGCGAATTGATTCATTTGTCAATTTGTATCAGTCTAGCTTATGGTAGCTTGATCCCGGATCAGGGGAGGCCCCATGGACTTGCACACCCTCGAAGTCTTTCGCGCCGTCGCCAGCGAGAAGAGCTTCTCGCGCGCGGCGGCTCGCCTGTTGCGGACCCAGCCAGCCGTGTCCATGGCGGTGCAGCGCCTGGAAGCCGAGGTGGGCGAGCCGCTCATCGATCGCGCGGGCAAGCAAGCGCGTCTGACCGATGCCGGCCAGGTGGTGTTCGACTACGCCCGGCGCTTCGACAACCTGCGGGTCGAGCTCGGCGTGGCCCTGGCCGAGTTACGTGACCACGGTGCGGGACGACTGTTCATCGGTGCCAACGAATCGACCACCTTGTACCTTCTGCCGCTCATCGCGCGCTACCGCAAGTTGTATCCGCGTGTGAAGGTGCAGGTTCGGCGCAGCCAATCCAGCCGGATCCCCGTCGAGATTCTGGAAGGCGACCTGGAGATGGGCGTGATCAGCTACGAGCCGCAAGATGACCGGCTGGTGGTGCGCATCCTCTACACCGATCACCTGGCCTGCGTGGTTTCTCCCCAGCACCGCTTCGCGCGGCGGCGCTCAGTTTCTATCGCTGACCTGGGTGCAGAGTCGTTCATCGCTCACAACGAGATGTCGCCCTACAAGGAGGTCGTGTTGCGCCAGTTCGAGCGGCTCAAGGTTCCGCTGCGACAGGACGTGGAGATGCCCACGGTGGAGGCCATCAGCAAGATGGTCCGGCGCAACCAGGGGGTGGCTTTCTTGCCCCGCATGTGCGTCGAGGAGGAGATCGCGCAGGGAACGCTGCGCGAAGTGCACGTGACCGACTTGCAGACCGAAAGGAAAATCCGACTGGTGTATCCCGCGGGCCGAACGCTCAGTCACGCCGGCCGCGCGTTTCTCGACCTATTGTAGCCCGGCCGGGAAGATAGCTTTTGCACCACAGAGATCACGGAGGCCACAGAGCCGGACCGGATAGGGAAGGGTTTGGTTCTGTCCGGTCCGAACCCTTTTCCTTCCGACCTCTGTGTTCTCTGTGCTCTCTGTGGTGAAGAAGACTAGCTATCTTCCCCGTCGTCGTCGCTGCCTGCCGCCACGCCGGCGCGTTCCAGCGCCCGGTAGAGCGTGCGGCGGTCAATGCCCAGACGCTCTGCCGCCTTCTTCTTGTTGCCGCCACATTCGGTCAGGATGAGCGCGATGTAGCGTTTCTCCAACTCCGACAGGGTGGGGCGATCATCGAAGATTCCGCCCGGCTCCGCGGGCGAGCCGCCATAGACTTCCACGGGAAGATCCGAGGGCAGCACCACGTTACCCTTGGCCACGGCCACCGCGCGCTCGATGGCGTTTTCCAACTCGCGAACGTTTCCGGGCCAGGAATGGCGACAGAGAACCTCCAGCGCTTCGGGCGATACGCTTGCCTCGGACCGACTCTCGCGGCGAGCGATCTTGGCCAAGAAGTGACGCACCAGAATGGGGATGTCGCCGGCGCGCTCACGCAACGGGGGCATGCGCACGGTGACCACGTTGATGCGGAAGTAGAGATCTTCACGGAAGCGGCCGGTCTTCACGTCCGCCTCCAGATCTCGGTTGGTGGCGCACACCAGGCGCACGTCAACCCTGATGGACTCGGTGCCGCCCACCGGCCGCACCTCGCCATCCTGCAGGACGCGCAAGAGCTGAGCCTGCATCTTGGGGCCCATGTCGCCAATCTCGTCGAGAAACAGGGTACCGTCGTTGGCCATCTCGAAAAGGCCGCGTTTGGCGGCCACCGCGCCGGTGAAGGCTCCTCGGGCATGACCGAATAGCTCTGATTCCAGGAGCGATTCGGACAGGGCTGTGCAATTCACCGGCACGAACGCTTTGCCGGCGCGGGGCGAGCGGGTGTGGATGGCGCGCGCCACCAATTCCTTGCCGGTGCCCGATTCGCCGACCACCAGAACCGTGGCCGTCGTGGGGGCCACCCGCGCGACCAGTTTATAGACATCGAGCATGCGCGGGCTCTTGCCTTCGATCTCGGCCACCTGAGCCGCGCCCGTCTTCGGTGCCGCCACCGCCTCGGCGGAAAGCCGTCGGCGCTCCAGCGCGCGTGCCACGGTCTGGCGCAGCTCTTCGACGTTGAAGGGCTTGGAAACATAGTCGTAGGCGCCGTGTCCGATGGCTTCCATGGCGCCGGTGACGTCGCCGAACGCGGTGATGAGGATGACGGGCGTGCCGGGGGCCCTTTCGGAAAAGGCGCGCAACACGTCCATGCCGCCCACCCGTTCCATGCGAATGTCTGAAACCACCAGATCGTAGCGTCCCGACGCCGCCCGTTCGACCGCAGGTGCGCCATCGTCCACGGCGTCGACCTCGAAGCCCTCGGCACTCAAGATCTCGCGCAGAAGGTCGCGCGCGACGGCGTCGTCCTCGACGACCAGGATTTTGGTCATGCTGCTCCTCCGGCCGCGGCCCGTGGGGATGCTGGTTCGGCCTGCGCGTGGCGGGGCAAACGCAGAGAGAAGGCCGAGCCTTGGCCGGGCGTGCTTTGCACGGCAATGGTGCCGCCCAGCGCTTTGGCCAATTCACGGCAGATGGCCAGGCCCAGTCCGGTGCCCTTGCCCCGTCCCTTGGTCGTGTAGAAGGGCTCGAAGATTCGCCGCAGATCCTCGGGTGCGATGCCGGTCCCCGTGTCGCGCACCGTTATGAGCACATAGTCATCCTGCGCCTGTGCCGTCAGCGCGACCAGCCCGCCTTGTTCCACCGCATCCAGGGCATTGGAGAGCAGGTTGATCACGATCTGTCGCAGCAAGCCGGGGTCGGTGACGAAGTCAGCCGGATCGTCGGGCACGTCCACGTTCAGAGTCTTGTTGCTCCCCGACTCGCCCCCGCGCGTGACCTCGACCGCCTCACTCAAGATCTGGCGCAAGGAAACCAGCTTGCGTTCCGCCTCCAGCGAGCGCGTGGAGTCGAGGTAGTCGCGCACAATGCGGCCAATGCGGGCAATCTCGCGCGTGGACACGTCCAGGCGCTCACGCAGGTTCGGGGATAGATCGCGCTGTGACAAGGCTAGCTGCAGGTGGCCTGACACCGACGAGAGCGGCGTGCCGATCTCGTGGGCCAGCTGCGCCGCCAGCTGGCCAAGAGCGGCCAGACGCACCTTCGAAGCATTCTCCCGGCGCAGCTCGTTGAGTAAGCGGTTGAGTTGCTCGAGGGCCGTGTTCTTGCGCGACAGATCCTGCGTGGCCATCTCAATCTCGCGCCCGAGCCGCTGGTTGAAGGCGTGGATCTCGCGATTGGCGGTGGAAAGCTGCTCCAGCATTCGGTTGAAGCCGTGTGACAGGCGGCCGACCTCGTCGTTGGTGTCCATCGGCACGCGCCGATCCATGTTGCCGGCTTCCACGTCGCGCATGGCTCGCGCCAGAACGTCGAGGCGTCGCAGCACTACGCGATCGATGATGAAACCCGACAACAGCATGAGGACCAGGAGTTGGCCAAGACCCAGAACCAAAGACCAGCGTTCCGTCACCTTGATGACCGACTGAACCGGACCCAGGCTCCAGTTCATGTTCAGCACGGCGGTCCACGGTCCCTTGAGGTCGACGTTTCGGGTGACCACGTGCAGATCGTCGCCCTCGGTCGCCTTGCGGGTATACGGGCCGATGATGGGTTCGCGTGGGATCGAGCCGAGACGAGTGATCTCCGTGGCCTCTCCTCGTTGGGCGAAAATGCGGGTTGCGCTTTCGCGCTCGATGACAAGTTGCAGGCGCTGGATGCGCGGATGTCGGTTGACATAGTTCGAGAGCGCGATGGCCAGATCGCGGTCCTCCGCGTCGGCGTCGAATCGTTCCAGGGTCTGCTTGATGTCGTCCGCGATTTCGTCTGCCGAGGCGAGCGCCTGGCGGGTCAGTTCGCGGCGCATGGCATAGATGCGCAGCCAATAAGTTGCGCCCGCGGTCACGAGAACACTGACCGCGACCAGCAACCAAACCTTGGTTCGGATGGTCACGCGCAAATCCTAGGTGCAAATCGGCGGGCAAGAACACCCCCCGACACCAGAATAGCAGCCAGCAACAAAAAACCCCCGGGTATCATCCCGGGGGTCTTTGCGAAGAAGCGGGACGGCCAGATGATTCCGACCGTCCTGCATTCTTTCCAGGAGTCGAAGTTCGTTACTTCGCCTCGGGAGCAGCTTCCTTCTTCTCTTCGCCCTTCTTGTCCTTCTTGCCCTTCTTGCCCTTCTTGCCCTTGGCTGGCTTGGCGGTGTCACCAGCAGCGGCCGGCTCATCGGCGGCCGAGGCGAGGGTCGTGGTGGCAGTCGGGATGATGAACGCAATGGCGAGGAGGATAACGCGGGTCAGCTTCATAATGATCTCCTTGTCGTCTTCTGTTTTCTGGCCTTGCGGCCGGGATCGATTCCCAATCCTTGCAGCCCATGTGCCACGCCGTGTGCATAAGCAGAATGTAGTAATTTTAAGCAGTTAAGAGCTTCTGGATGCACAATGGCAGGACGCGAGTGAGGCGGTTTTGCTTGCGCGAAACCTGCCGTGTGGCGAAGTGCTACTTCTGGTCTGTCTGGGTCAGGATGGCGATGTTCTTCGCGCCCGCTCTCTTGGCGATGGCCATGATGTCGACCGCCTCGCCCAGAAAGACGTTCTTGTCGCCGCGCAGAAGGAGCGTTTCCGAGCCCACGTCGTTGAGCGCCTTGCGGATTTCCTGTTCCAAGTTGGCGACTTCGACCTTCTTGGAGAAGAGATACACTTCATTGCTCTTGGTCACGGTCAGGATAGGATCGGTGCGCTTCTTGGTCACCGCGCCCGCCGAGTTCGCCTTGGGCAGCGCCACCTTCACACCGGTGCGCGAAGTGATCTCCGACTCGACGATGGCCGTGGATGTGACCATGAAGATGATGAGCAGGACCAGGAACACATCGGTGAGTGGCGTGATGTTGATTTCCGCCACGACTGTCTCGCTCATGTCGGCCTCGGCTGCGTCGGCCGCGCTGGCGTCTTCTATTTGGATGTTCATCCCCATCGCGCAGGGATTCTACGAAGGAGAGGTGTTCTTTTCTGCCGGCGAGGAAGCCGAACCGGGCAGCGCCGGGGGAACCTCTCGGGTTTTCGCGTACTCGCCCAGCGCCAGCAGGAACTCCTCACAGAATATCTTGTACTCGACGGCGATGGCGCCCACCCGCGAGACGAAGTAGTTGTAGGCGATGATGGCGTAGATGGCGACCAGCAAGCCGGCGGCTGTCGCCACCAACGCGGCCGCGATTCCCTGTGACACGACCTTGAAGCCGCCCGTGCCCGCCGTCGACATGGATTGGAAGGCCTTGAGGATGCCCACTACCGTGCCGAAGAGTCCGACGAAGGGCGCGGAGGAGCCCACGGTTCCGAGTGCCCACAGATAGCGCTTGAACGAGCCGATGGCGACCGTCCGCTGGGACATGACGGCTTCGGTGGTCTTGTTGGGCGTCTTGGCAAATACGCGCAGGCCGCGGCCAAAGACACCGGCCAAGGGATCGTTCGAGGTCTCGCAGAAGGCGTGGGCCTTGGGCAGATCCCCGCTTTCGATGGCGCCGATCACGTGGTTCTTGAACACCTCGGACTTGGCCAGGACGTTCCACAATGCGTAGACGCGTTCGCAGATGATGGTCACGCCGGCGACCGACCACAGCAGAAGCAGCGACAGGATCATCCACTCGTCGTGGATTAGGTTGGCAATCGTTTCCCAGGTCATGGATGCGACACCCAAGGGTGCTCGGCGAAAGTCGCTTTGTCCAGTCTGCGGATATTACTCTACAATGCCGGCATGCCACAGGCCACACAGGGCGGCGGTGAGTTTCGCCTTTCGCGCAAGATCGCGGCGGCCGAACTGTTCCTGGGCACGATCGAGGTCACGGTGTGCGCTCCCCCTCTCGTCCTGTGCGCGCGCGTTTTGCCCGACCGGTGGCTGTGGGCGAAGGTTCTGGGGCCAGTCTTGCTGGCTGCCTGGGCCGCTTCGCTGTTTCGTTTGGTGGATCTGTTGCGATCATTGACCGACCAGTTGGCCGTGCTCCAGCGTGGCGAAAAGGCCAAAGCGTTGAACGCGGACGTCACCCGTCGGGCGCTTGCGCGTGCGCCCCGCGAGAGTGCTCTCGTGCACTTTGCCCTGTGGACCGGGTTGGCGCTGGTCTTGGCAGGTGCGGTTTTCCGCTCGGGCAGGCGTGACCTGTTGGACGCTGCGGCGCTGGCCACACTCGGCGTCATTTCGGCCGCGGGGGTGGCGGCGGTGCGCCTTCTGATTCTTGACCGTATTTTGGGAGCCGTCCGGCCCATCCTCATGCCTCAGCTTCAGGCCATTCAGGCTTTCGCGACTGACTACCGGGGTTGGTTCGCCTGCGCCGCCTTAGCCACCCTAGCGCTGTCGCACGCCTTGCTGGCGCTCATGGCCTATTCGTTGTTGCGGTTGCCGGGGCTGGCTCGAGCGGCTTTCCCCCTGTGGGCGCTTCTGGTTGTGGCGGCACTGGTCTGGTGGCGTTCCTTCGTCCGTCGGGCTGCGCCTATCGAGCAGTACTTCGACGCAACTGTGCGCGCGCGCGGCAGCAAAGGCCCGGCACGCGACGAGCCCAAGGCGATCGCTGCCTTCGTGGCGGCGCAAGCGCTGCCCTACCGACTTTCTGCTTGGCAGGCCTTGTCCGTCGGGCTGGCCGGGGCTGTGGCGTTCACCGCGGCCTGGCCGTGGCCGGGCTTGCATGGTCCTGTGGTCATGCGGATGATCGTCATCCTGGTGCTGGTTGCGGGCGTAGTCGCCATCTATCAGAGGATCGCGCTACAGGAAATCCTGCGGCCGCTGTTTCGCCATCTAGGCTCGCGCCATTTGCTTCCGCCGGACCAGGTCCGCTCGCCCGTCGGGCTGCGCCTAAAACTGGCCGTGTTCTTCCTCGGTGTGTGGGGGTTTGGCGTCGGGTTTCTCTGGCTCTTCCAGCAGGCCGCGCCCGGCGGCAGTGCGCGTTTCGCCTTGGTCATTGGCATCGTACTCGCGGCTGGTGTGGTCCTGTTCGCGGTGCGCGAGGTGGTGGTCCCCCTGCGCGCTTTGGAGGAGCGTTCGGGGGAAATGTCAAAGGGACAACTCGCCCGGCCGGTCCCTCCTTGGGGCGAAGCCGACGAGCTGGGGCGCCTGGCCGTGATCTTCGAGGAGATGCGGCGCTCGCTGCGCGACCGGCTGCGTTCGACCGAGTCAATCAACGTCGACTTGGAACGCGAGGTGCGTCGGCGCACCGAGGCCCTGGAACAGAGAAACGCCGAGCTGCACGACGCGCTTGAGAAGTTGCGACGGGCGCAGGATAACCTGGTTCGCAGTGAGAAATTGGCGTCCATGGGCCGGCTGGTTGCGGGAATCGCACACGAAATCAACAATCCGGTCAACGCCGTGATCAACTCGCTCGGGCCGCTGGAGGAGGCGGTGGCGCGCATTGCAGCCGTCGAGCCGGGAGGCCCCGTCGCGAAACTTGCCGCTGAGGCAGCGGAGATTCTGGCCGTGGTCCAGCGCGGCGCCGCGCGCACCAAGAGCATCGTGCAGGCGCTGCACGGCTACGCCCGGGGCGATGAGTCTGTCGAGCGGGAGGTTTTTCTCGCTCGCAGCGTGGAGGACACCCTGGGGTTGCTGCAGCACCGGTTGCGACATGTGCAGATCATCAAAGAGGTGGACCCAGATGTTCGCGTTCGCGGCTTTCCGGGCCAGATCGACCAGGTGCTCATGAATTTGCTGACCAATGCGGCGCAAGCCATGGGTGATCGAGGCGGAACCATTCGCGTCAGCACACAATCCCGCGACGGCCGCGTGTTGCTCATTGTGAGCGACGACGGTCCCGGAATTCCCGCCGACGTCTTGCCGCGGATCTTCGACCCGTTTTTCACCACCAAAGACGTGGGCGAGGGCTCGGGGCTGGGGTTGTCGATCGTCCATGGCATCATCGAGCGCCACGGCGGCCAAATCGATGTGGATAGCAAGCCAGGGCAGGGGACGACATTCACGGTTTCGTTCCCCCGTCCGGGTAGCTAGCTTTTTCACCACAGAGAGCACAGAGAACACAGAGGCCGGAAGGAAGGGGTTCGGATCGGACCGGAGCCCGACCCGTTCCCCTCCGGTCCGACTCTGTGACCTCTGTGCTCTCTGTGGTGAAAACGATGCATCCAAGCTCACGGTTTGTGAGCGTGGTCCGGTTGTCTTGATGTCGCCTGGCCGTCGGAAAACGGGGCGGGGCGAAAACTTGACGGCCGAGTCCGGCGGGATACGGTGTGTGTAGGTATAGGTAGTTCAAAAATATCAGGCCAGAACGGGGCAAAATATGGCGACAGCGAAGAACAAAGGCGAAGCGCCAGGACGAGGCCGCGAGATCACGGGGATTGGGCTGCTGGGTCTCGGGGTCTTTTGTTTGGTGTCGCTGGTGTCAATGCAGGCTGGACGCGGTCGCCTCATGGGTCCAGGCGGCGCTGCTGCCGCGACCGGTCTCTACTCATTGATCGGCCTGTGCGCCTATCCCCTGGTGGCCGGGGTTCTCTTGCTCGCGGTTCGCATGTGCCGCGCTCGTCGTCTCATCGAGGACATGGTGGGCGCGCTGGGGTTTGTGGCGTTGCTGTGCTCAGCGGCCGTCCTTCTCCACCTGCCCTTTGCAGGCGAGCCGGTCACCTTGCGCGGCCCGGGCGGGATGCTCGGGCAGTGGCTGGCGGAGACCGGCGCCAGCGCGGTGGGCGGCGTGGGCGCGGCCCTGGCCGCGGCGACGCTGCTTTCGATTTCATTGATTCTGCTCACCCATGTGAGCGTAGGCGAGGTCTTCACGGCGCTGGCTTGGGCTGCGCGCGGCGCAGGTCGCGCGATTCTGGTCGTCGCCCGTGCTGCGGCCTGGCTAGCCGTGACGGGTGCGCGATCTCTCGGACGTATGGTGGTGGCGATGTTCCCAGAGAAGGGAGAGACCGAGCGGGCCGAAGACTTCGACCCGGTTCAAGCCGAAGCCAGCTGGGATGAAATTCCGGACGGGGATGTACCCTTCGCGGCGACCATGGTGGCGCCGGTCGAAACCTTGCTAAAAGGCGATAGCGACGTGCACGCCGCGGGCGATTCGGAGGCGACAGTTGGTTTCGCCGAGTTCGGCGAAGGTCCGGAAGCGATGCTGGACGAGGCACCCGCGGTACACGAAAATGAAGAGCGCCGGGCCATGGCGGCTTTGGTCGCCGAGGTCGCGGCGGTAGAGTGCGCGGCTCCGATCGAGCCAGTGGGCGAGCCCAAGCAGCCGTCTGTCGAGGCGAGGCCCGAGCCCTGCATCGTCCCGGCCGTGACCGCGGCGTTGGAGGAGGGCGTGACCGAGAAGAACCCCGAGTTTGCCGACAAAGAGGCGGGGCCGGTTATCGTGCAACCCGTGATTCGCAGGGAGAGAGGCGAGGAAGACGTCGCCCAAGCGGCCACCGACGAAGGAGATGGCCTCGGCTACGTGCGCCTTTCCAGCGGCGCTTTCCAGCTTCCCACACCCGATCTGCTGGAGTACGTCCCACCGGAGGGCGGCGCGATCGACGAGAAGACCCTGAAGACCATGGCCGCCCGCCTGGAGCAGGCCATGGGCAACTATGGCGTGCGTGGCAATGTCACCGCTATCCAGATGGGGCCGGTCATCACCACGTTTGAATTCGCCCCGGTTCCGGGCACGCGCACCGGCAAGATCGTGCAGTTGGAAAACGATCTGGCCATGGCGCTGGAGGCGCAGTCGGTGCGTATTGTGGCTCCCATCCCGGGCAAGGCCGTGGTGGGCGTGGAGCTCCCGAACAAGAAGCGCGAGATGGTGTACCTCAGGGAGATCCTCGAGGACGATTCATTCCGCAAGGCCAGCTCGAAGCTGCAGATTTGCATGGGCAAGGACACCAAGGGTGCACCAGTCAGCGTGAACCTGGCCAAGATGCCCCACTTGCTGGTCGCCGGCACTACCGGGTCGGGCAAGTCCGTCGCGGTCAACGGAATGATCACCAGCATTCTCTACTCGGCCACGCCGGAAGAAGTGCGCTTTATCATGGTGGACCCCAAACAGCTCGAGCTGTCGATCTACGAGGGCATCCCTCACCTGCTTCTGCCGGTGGTCGTGGATTCCAAGAAGGCGTCGCTGGCGCTGCGTTGGGCGGTCGACGAGATGGAGCGTCGCTACGAGCTGCTTTCCAAGAGCGGTGTGCGTGACATCTCTAGCTACAACGCCAAGATTGAAGCGGCGGCGAGCGCGAAGCCGGTGGCCGCGCCGTTGGCCGAGTCGCCCTCCAAACGCGGCAAGCGACTCAAGTTATTCATCGCGGGGGAGGATGGCGTAGAGCGCGAGGTCGAGGTGGAGGCGGACAGCGAGCCCGCGCCTATGGCCGCGGCTGGCGACGGCACCATCAGCGAGGAGAGGGCAGAGGAGATCTCGGCCGCGGCCGCAACTGTGCAAGCGGCCAAGGAGCACGGCGAAGCCCCGGCGCGCAAGCTGCCCTACATCGTCATCGTCATCGACGAGTTTGCCGATCTCATGATGGCAGCGCCCAAGGACGTGGAAACCGCGGTGGCGCGGCTGGCGCAGAAGGCGCGTGCGGCGGGTCTGCACCTCATCGTGGCGACCCAGCGGCCATCGGTGGACGTGATCACCGGCCTCATCAAAGCCAACTTCCCCAGCCGCATCGCCTTGCAGGTGGCGTGCAAGATTGACTCCCGCACCATCCTGGACCAGCCCGGCGCAGAGACCCTGCTGGGCAACGGCGACATGTTGTTCTCGGACCGAGGCACAAAGTTGCGGCGTATCCAGGGCGCCTTCCTGTCGGACGACGAGATCCATCGTGTGGTGGAGGTTCTGAAGAAGCAGGGCAAGCCGGTCTACGACATGAACATCCTCACCGAGCGCGCCGAGGACGGTGAGGACGGGGCCGCGCCGCGCGAGGAATTCTCCGATGCGCTCTACGACCAGGCCGTGGCCATCGTGTGCGACACCGGCCAGGCCAGCGTGTCCTTCATCCAGCGCCGTCTGCAGATCGGCTACAACCGCTCTGCGCGCATGGTTGAGCAAATGGAGCGGGACGGGATCGTTGGTCCGGCCAACGGCATCAAGCCTCGCGAGGTGTTGGCTCCGCGCGGCGAGTACCTGGCTGCTGCTGACTGACGAAGCTTTCGGATTTCACCACAGAGAGTGGCACCGAGGGGGTGTGCGTTGGCGCGGTATGCGCGAAAGACCCCAATTGCTGAGAACCGTTGTAAAGTAGGGCGTGGCTCCTCTCGGGTTTTCTCTCGTCCTCTACGCAGCAGCAGTGGGCGTTGCCGTGATCGGCGCGGCGTCGGGCAAACCCATGGTTATCGGCGTCGGCAAGCCCATGGCAACGGTCTTGTTGTTCGCGGTCTTGGGTGGCATGCCCAGCGACCTGTTCGGCACCATGGTGTTCAACGCCATCATCCTGTCCCTCGCGGCTGACATCACCTTGCTTGCCGAGGGCCAGGAGGCGCTCGTGGTAGGGCTGGGGCTGTTTTTGGTCGCGCATCTTTGCTATGGGTTCGCCTTTTTTGGGGCGGGGCCGGGTGGATGGCTGGCGGTGCCAGGCCTGGCGGTCTTTGGCGCGTGCTCGGCATGGCTGGTGCGGCGCCAATGGCGCGGGATCGATGCGGGACTGCGTGTGCCGGTCGGGGCCCATGCCCTCAGCCTCAGCGTGATGATGGCGGGTGTGTTCTCCTCGCTGGCGGGGCAGGCATCGCTTGAACTGGCTGTGGTGGCCGCCGTGGGGGCGACCCTGTTCTACTTCTCTCAGGCCCTGCTGCCTTGGGCCCGCCTGCGGCGCTCGTCCGTCTGGGCGCAACCCATGACCCTGGCCCTGTATTGGGGGGGGCAAATCTGCCTCGTGCTGGCGGCGCGCTGGGGCCTTGGCGGTAAGATGGGACCATGACCACCCTTGCGCTCATACTGTTGCTTGCTGCCGGCGATTCCGGCTCGGCTTCTTCTCCTTTTCAGGCCAAGCCGGCACGGCTTGAGCTGTCGGTTGTGGTCGCGCGGGTCCAGAACCGCTACGACCAGGCCAAGGATTTCCAGGCGCGCTTCACCCAGAAGTACAGTCGGCAGGTGATGGGGCGCGTGACCGTTTCGGCCGGCCAGGTCCACTTCAAGAAACCGGGGCGTATGCGCTGGGACTACGACAAGCCCGAGGCGCGCATGTTCCTGTCCAATGGGCAGGTGCTTTGGCTGTACGAGCCCGAGGAAAAGCAAGCGTTCAAGCAGGATCTCAAGACGTCGCAGTTGCCCGCGGCCCTGGCCTTCCTCATGGGCAAGGGCAAGATCGCCGATGAATTCGAAGTGACCTGGTCCAACGACACCCGCCTGGGTCGCCCCGAGGATTATCGCTTGTCGTTGCGGCCCAAGCAGCCCCAGTCCACCTACAAGTCCATCATCTTCGTGGTGGATGCGGGCGATTTCTCGGTTCGCGAGAGCGTGCTCACCGATCAGCAGGGCAACGTGAATCACTTCGCGTTTTCTGACCTGAAGATGAACGCCAAGGTTTCCGACGAGGTTTTTCGCTGGAGTCCGCCCGCCGGGGTCCGCGTGGTCGACACCGGAAAGATGGACAAACCGTGAGGGGGGGCGCGTCGTTGTCGGCTGCGGGTACCTGGTCGGACGACGGCGTGTATGACATCCCCACCGGCGTCGTCAATGCTCCGTGGGATCTGGGAGGCGTCGAATGACGCGCATTGGACTAGCCGCAGCAGCCGTAGTTGGCTTGAGCCTGGCATCGCCTGAGGTGGCGGCCCAGATCGACAAGCCTCGCTTTGTCTTCATCTTGGACAACTCAGCTTCCATGAGTTCGAACGTCGCCGGGCTGTCCACCCACGGCGACGGCTCGGAGAGTCAGCCGGGCTGCGACCTCGACGGAAAGTCCACCGGGGGCTGGCACTACGACGACAGCAAGCTGTATCAGGCCAAGTCGGCCATCATCGACACCATCTCGGCCTTTGGCTCGGCTGAGTTCGCTCTCGCCACCTACGCCCGCGTCTTGCTGGGGCAGCCTTGCCAGACAGACAATGATTGTGCCGCCATCGTGGCAGGCGCGTCCTGCGTGGACCTGCCCGACGATGCCACCACACAGAAGTACTGTGTCCAGCACATGGGCGCCGACTACACGGAATGCTCAACCGGCCCACCAACCTGCATCGGATGCGCAAATCCGGCCGACACCAATGATCGCATCTTCGAGTGGCGCCAACTCGACTGCAGCACTCCCTGCGCCTACTCCGTCACCTGTCCCGGGGCGCAAGTCATCGTGGGTTTTCCTGCCAGCGGCTCCAATTTTCCTGACATCTACCGCTGGATCGACGGCAAGGAAGACCTGCCTCCTTTCACGGGAACCTCGAACCGTGAAATTCGCGCCTCAACCTGGACGCCGCTGGCGGGCAGCGTGCATTCGGTGCGCGACTGGCTGCTCAACGCGAATCGAACGGACATCGGGCCGGGGGCGGGGTTGCTGTCGAGCGATCCGGTTGCCCATGATTCGCGTGCCGCCTGCCGGTCATACAACATCATCTTGGTCACCGACGGGGAGGATACCTGCGCGCTCAACAGCGGCGACGATCCCGTGACGGCGGCGGGTGACGCCTACAGTGCGGGCATCACGGTCTACGTGATCGGTTTCGGCACTGGGAGTTCCGCCTCATTGAGTCGCATGGCGCTGGCAGGCTCGGGTGGCAAGAAGTCCGCCTACCTCCCCAACAACCGCGCTGACCTCGCGGCCAGCTTGGGCGATATCATCGTCAGCTCCATTCCGGTGCCTCGGTGCAATTGCAATGCGACTTGCTACGACGAGGCCGCGGCCTTTCCGCAAAAGGGCCAGCCCTGCTCGGTGGGCGTGGGTCGTTGCAAGCGCGAAGGTGTCTACGCTTGCAACGCGGCTGGCGACGGTGTGGTGTGCGCGGTTGCCGCAGCCTGCGGGGCGACGCCTCTTGTGGCCGGCGTACCAGAGCAAGAGGTGTGTGGAACCGCGCCCGGCTGTCTCGCGTCCACCCCGGCCGATTGCGCCGACGAGAATTGCGACGGGCAGATCGACGAAGGCCTGTCTTGCGACTGTGCCTACCAGCCCGAGGTGTGCAATGGGTTGGACGACAACTGCAACGGGATTGTTGACGATGTCATTTCGGGGAGCTGTGGTTCCAGCGTGGGTGAGTGCCAGCCAGGGACCACGGCTTGTGTGGACGACGGCGCGGGCGGAAAGAAGACGGTGTGCCGGGGTGGGGTGGGACCGCAGCCCGAAATATGTGACAACAAAGACAACGATTGTGATGGCGTGATCGACGGCTTCGGGCAGGCATGCTTTCCGGCGGGTGCGTCGGGCTGTGCCTTAGACTCGGGCGCAGGAACCTGGACTTGCCAGGGGATTTGTGCGACCGGTGTGCAAACGTGCGTGGCGGGTGTCTGGCAGAACTGCGTGGGACCGGCGACGCCTCAGGCCGAGATCCCGTGCGACGGCAAGGACAACAACTGCGACGGGCAGGTTGACGAGAACGATCCGGTCGCAAGTACCCTGTGCTATCCCAAGGGCGCCGTGGGCTGTGATGTTTCGACCGGGAAGTGTGTCGGCGTCTGCGCCTTTGGGCACCAAGCCTGCCAGGTCAGCCCCATCACAGGCAGAGGCGAGCTGGCTTGCGTGGACGCGGTGACGCCCACTCCGGAGCTGTGCAACGGCAAGGATGACGATTGCGATGGCAGCGTGGACGAGGACTTCCCCAGCTTGAACAAGCCGTGCAACACGGAGGCGTGCCAGGGCGCTGGTCAGTACATATGCAATGCCCAGGGCACGGACGTCGCATGTACCGTCACTTCGACTGGGCCCACGCCCGAGATCTGCGATGGCATAGACAATGACTGCGACGGGGTGATCGACAACCTGGACCCGAACGACAAGACCCTCGGGGTTGGTATCGCCTGCGGCAGCGCGGTGGGCGAATGTCGGCAAGGCGTGAGTGCCTGCGTCGCCGGGCAGATCGTGTGCAACGGCGATGTGGGGCCCACACCCGAAATATGCAATGGCAAGGACGACAACTGCAACAACTGGGTGGATGAGGATGTTGTCCCGCCGGGCGACGCCTGCAATCCGCCGAGCTTGGGGGCCGGCGTCGCCCTACAGGGCGAGTGCAAGGCAGGGCACTTCCAGTGCCAGGGGGTGGTCGGTTGGGTCTGCGTGGGCGGCGTGGGTCCCTCCGCGGAGATCTGCGATGGCAAAGACAACGACTGTGACGGCCAAATCGACAACAACGCCGACTGTGGCAAGAACGCGGTTTGCCTGGATGGCGAATGTGTTCCGCTTTGTGCGGAGGTCGAATATCCATGCGGCCCGGATCGGATTTGCCAAAACGGCGTCTGTCTGCTGGCGGCCTGTGTGGTGAATCCCTGTCCGGCTGGTCAATTGTGCGACACTCAAGGCAACTGCTACGATCCCTGCTCAAGGCTCACCTGTCAGCCAGGCGCAACCTGCCACAACGGCGTGTGCCAGGATTGCTACGCGCGCGGCTGTCCGACCGGCCAGATCTGCCACAATCGACAGTGCGAGCCTGATCCCTGCCAGAACGTGCACTGCGGTCAGGGCCAGTACTGCGCCAACGGGACTTGCTTGCAGAGTTGCGCGAGCATTGCCTGTACCGACGGGCAGAGCTGCCGACTGGGTCAGTGTGTGGCCGATCCGTGCGCGGACATCGATTGCACTGGGGGTTCCTTTTGCGATCCCACGACGGCCAATTGCCGGCCCCAGGTTTGTCTGAAAGTTTCCTGTCTGGCCGGCACAGCATGCGTCGAGGCCAGCGGCAAGTGTGAGGCCAATCCCTGCGAGGTGGTTCGTTGCCAAGATCCGGAGACCTGCGTCGTCCAGAACGACGGACACGCGGAATGCGTCCTGGACCAGCAGGTGGTCAAGGCCCAGGTCAAGGCCGGTAGCAGAGGCCTGTTCGGCTGCACGGTCGCTGGCAGTGGTGACGGAGATGTTGTCGCCTTCGGAGCTTGGATGCTGGCGCTGTTGGGTCTGGTCTGGAGCCGGGGCCGGCGAGGGCGCGCGCGAAGCGCGCGGTGTGGGTAGGGCGGGCGGCGGGTCCCGAAGTCCCCGAAGGGGGAGCCGAAGCCGGTAGCCGGATCCGGCGACCGGCGACCGGCGACCGGCGACCGGCGACCGGCGACCGGCCGTGCCTTCGGGGCAACTACCCCTTCTCAAACGCGCGCGGGGCGGCCAGGCAGTATTCGATGGCGGGATGGATCTTTTCTGGCGGCAATCCGCGCCAGAAGACGTGCCATTCGGGAAAGCGCATCAGTCCGTCGCACTGCTTGGCGTACCACGAGCAGATGGGATTGGAAGGCTGCGCGCGCCAGAAGAAGGTCGGGTAGTCACGCGTGAGCAGCGACCAGATCTCGCCCCCGATGCCGTCACCCTGGGCTTCGCGCTCGACGGCAAACTTGGACAGATAGGGTGCGACCGGCTTCTGCCCCACCAGCGCCGCGCCCAGGTAGCCGTCTTCCAAGTAGATGCGCTCGGCGTCGCCTTCGATGAGCCCGCCCGGATCCATGGCCCCTGCGACCAGGGTGTGGCCAAAGGCCGATTCCAGGAGTCCCTGCAACCGTCCCCGATCGATTTGCGCCAGGCCGTCATGGGCATCGATGCGCGAGCCGCGACGGATTAGAGTCCCGGC
Organism: Myxococcales bacterium; assembly: GCA_003158735.1. Taxonomy (GTDB): domain Bacteria; phylum Myxococcota_A; class Polyangia; order Fen-1088; family Fen-1088; genus Fen-1137. The sequence continues at coordinate 25,853 of PMLB01000120.1, forward strand.
GCCGTTGACGGTGAACAACTCGCGCAGAAGGTGCAAGGGGTTGACCACGGCCACGTTCATGCGCTGGGGAACTTGATCGAGAAGGTTCTTCACGTGCCGAAGCAGCGATGAGTGGCGGCGCGACAGGTGGCCGGTGGCCATCAGTCGTTCGTAGTCGTTGGACAGGTTGACCACCGAAATGGAGGGCGCGCCTTCTCGCTCCAGGCCCGAGCTGGTGGACAGAAACACCACTTTGCGGGTTTCCAGGCCAGTGGCCAGGCTGTGCAGCAAACGGAAGCGGTCTTCGATGTCGAGTTCCTTGGCCGCATCCAGCGACACGATGGGGATGGTGTTTTGCTGCAAGGTCTCGCGCACGGACTCGCGTATGGCGGCGGGAAGGTCGGGCCCCGAGCCAATGGTCCGGGCCGGCACCTCGTCTTCCAGCAGCCATTCCAGAATTCGCTGCGACTGCCGATCCGCATCGCGCGCGTCGAGCAGCCCGACCAAGACCACGGGATTGAGGCCCAGGCCGGCCAGGATGCGCAGGTCGAAGTGAAAGGGATCAAGGGCGGCACGCACGATCTGGGCGTCGGCCACGATGATGGCGAAGCTCTCCTTGCGCTGGGCGCGGAAGAGCTTGAGGTAAAGGTCCACGTCGGCCTTCTGGCCGACACTCTCGAGAAAGCGTTGGATGACTTCTGGTTCCATCAATTTTCGCGTGGGGAGCCCACCGGCTTCGCCGGCGGCGCACCACCGTGGGAGGGTTTGGGAACCCTTTGAGGGTTCCCATGTGAATTGATCCGGGGGCGGCAAACATGACCCTAGCATGGCCGCGCAGTCAATCGTCATGAGCGGCCGCCAAGTTTCCGTGTGGTACTCTGGCCGCCTGGAAGATGAGCGACCGAGGCATGGCCCCCACCGAGATAGCGGAAGCTTCGCGTGATGCGCGCGTAGGCACGGTGGTGGGTGAGCGCTACCGCGTGCTCGGGCGCATCGGCGAGGGCGGCATGGGGGCGGTGTTCCGCGCCGAGCACATCTTGATGAAGAAGGTGGTGGCGCTCAAGCTTCTACACGCCGAGATGGGACAGGTGGAGGAGGCGGCGCGCCGCTTCGAGCGCGAGGCCCAGTCGGCTTCGCGGCTCAACCACCCCAACATCGTTTCGGTCACCGATTTTGGCCGCAACCACACCGGCGAACTGTTCCTGGTCATGGAGTTCGTGGCCGGCGAATCGCTCGCCGATGTGCTGGCGCGCGAAGGCCGGCTGTCGCTGACTCGCGCGTGCCGGTTGGCGGGTCAGATTCTCAGCGCCCTAGAACACGCCCACGAACAGAAGGTTGTTCACCGCGATCTCAAGCCGGCCAACGTCATGCTGGTGCAGAGCCCGGACTTCCGTCTGGGCGAGACAGCCAAGATTTTGGACTTCGGAATCGCCAAGATCACGGAAAGCGGCGAGGGCGAACAGCCGCTGACCAAAGGCGTGATGATCTTCGGTACGCCCAGCTACATGTCGCCCGAGCAGGCCACCGGACAGGAGGTTGACAGCCGCTCCGATCTCTATTCGTGCGGGATCATCCTGTACGAGATGTTGACCGGCAAGAAGCCTTTCGGGGCCGAGGATCTGGTCAAGCTGATGGCCATGCAGGTAACGGCGCCGCCCCCGCCCTTCGCCAGCGCAGCGCCTGGTGCACGCATACCGGCGGCCCTGGAGTCCGTGGTCATGCGGGCATTGGAGAAAGAGCGCGAGCGTCGCTTTGGTACGGCAGCAGAATTCCGGGAGGCTTTGGAACAGGCAGAGGCGGCGGGCTCGGCGTCGGCCGATGCATGGGCGCGATTGGGCACGGCAGCAGGGCCAGCGTTGTGGGCCGGGTTGGGCACGCTGCGGGTCGCGCTGGGTTGGCTGGTCCGTCAGATGGCGAGGGCGAGCCGCGCGTCGATAGGGCGTCTGCCGCCGCGGGCTCAGCCGTGGGTCAAGCCGGCCGCAGCACTTGTGGCGGTGATTCTGGTCGTGGCCTTGCTCCTCGGCCACCGTCATGGGGCGGCCCCGCGACTGCTGCCCCCGAAGCCCAGACCGGTGGCGCAAGAGATGAAGTCGCCCATCAAGCAGATCGAAGCCACCATGGCCGAGGGCCATCTCGCCGAGGCCCGCATCCTCATCATGCAGCAGATCTCAGAGCACCCAGACGTGGCACGCGTACGCTACCTGCTGGGAAACTTGGAGTTCGCCGACAAGAATCCCAGCGCAGGACTTCAGGCCTATGAAGAGGCCCTGCGCATGGATGCGGGGTTGCGCGGCGACGCTGCGTTGCTGGTCAACGTGCGTAGACTTTTGCTGGACAACAGGCTCGGTCGGTCGGCCCTTGACCTCATGGTCAGGCAGATCGGTGTCCCGGCCGGCAGCGCCTTGGCCGAGATTGCTAGCGAAGACCGCCGCATGGACATCCGGCAGGATGCGCGTTCGGCCTGCGACAACCTGGGCTGCGCTGACAAAGTCGACCGCGTGAAGAGCTACGCTCTGGACTTGGCACAGGGGCGAAACTGCGCCGAGAAGCGTGAGGCTGTGCGGCAGCTGGGAGCCACCAAAGATTCGCGCGCGGTCGAACCGTTGCGCAAAGCTCGCACGGGTGACCGCGGTGGATTCATTGGCAGGGTGCTCGGCCGCGGAGGCAATTCCTGCATCATCAAAGACATCGACGCTGTCCTCAAGGAATTGGGAGCCGAACCGCCGTCGCGCAAGAAACGATAGCCTGAAACCGTCTGGCATGGGGATCAGTTGCCGGCGTCGCCCCAAACCGGTCGGCGCCTACGTTAATACGCGAACCGCCGCACTGACACGTTCATCACCAAGCCCAGCGCCAGCATCACAGTGAGCGCGCTGGAGCCACCGTAGCTCAGCAAGGGCAGGGTGACGCCGACCACGGGCAAGAGGCCGGTCACCATGCCGATGTTGACCGCAACCTGCCACGAAAGCATGGCAGCCACGCCCACGCACACGGTGATGCCAAATCGATCGCGGGCCTCGCGTCCAATCTTGATCACCCACAGGGCCAGCAGCGCGTAGGCGAGCAGCACCACCATGCAGCCCAGAAAACCCCATTCCTCGGCCCACACGGCGAACGGAAAATCCGTCCACAGCGCCGGCAGCGAGCGCAGCCGAATCTGCGTGCCCTGCAAGAATCCCTTGCCGATGAGCCGTCCCGATCCGACGGCATTCATGGCTTGGCGCGGTTGCCACGCGGTGGCCGGGTCGAGCGCCGGGTTGATGAAGGCCAGGATGCGGTTGCGCTGATAGTCGTGCAGCGCGTATTCCCACAAGGGCGCGGCGGCCAGCGCCACCACAAAGGCGATCCCCGCCATGGTCTTGAGGCGGAGGCGCGCGGTCAGCATAACAGTGGCGAAGATCAACACGATGATGAGCGCGGTGCCCAGGTCGGGTTGCGCAGCGATGAGCAGAAACGGCAGTCCGGCGAGGAAGATGGGCACCAGGATGTGGCGCAGGGTCCGCCCGTCGAGCGCCGGTGTCTCGTGCACGTACTTGGCCAGAGCGATGATGGTCAGGACCTTCATCAGCTCGGACGGCTGCAGGTGAAAGGCGCCCAGGTCGAACCAGCGCCGCGACCCCCCCACCATCTTTCCGTGAATCAGCACGACGACCAGCAGGGTGATGCCGACGCCGTAGAGCACGTAGCCCATGCGCGCAATCACCCGGTAGTCGAAACTGGCCACGGCCAAAAACAGCAGACTGCCGACCGCGGCCCACGAGAGCTGCTGCGCGAACAGGTGGAACTGGCGCTCGCGCACGGCGCTCCACAGGTTGAGCAGCCCCAGCGAGATGCACACCAGCGTGGCCGCGGTCAGCATCCAGTCAAAGCGGAAGCGCAGCTTGCGCCAGGAGACAACCCGTGGCACTAGCGGCTCTCCTTGTGGGCCGGGCTAGGCGGCAGAGCGGGGTCGCTGGTCGCAGGCGGGGTGGGTGAAGGCGGAAGCGGCAGCTGGTCGGGCCCCGATGCCCCGACCGGGGACGGCGAATCTCCCCGATTGGGTGCGTGTCCTATGTGGTGCGCCAGACGAGGTGGCGACCGATCTTCGGCTGGCACCACGCTTTCGAAATAGTTGTCGATAATCTCCATGGCCACCGGCGCTGCCACCGAGCCGCCGTGTCCTCCGTGTTCGACGAAGACGGCGAAGGCTATGCGCGGCTTGCCGGCTGGGGCGTAGCCCACGAACCAGGCATGGTCGACGCGTTCGTAGGGCAGGGGAGGATCGTCCTTGCCGACCCGACCGCCTCGGTACACTTGCGCGGTGCCGGTCTTGCCGGCCACCTCGATGTGGTGCGATCGTGCCTTGTAGGCGGTGCCCTTGGGATCGCTGACCACGCCGTACAGTCCGCTGCGGATGGTGGCCAGGGTTTCGGCGGACACCGCCACGTCCCGGCGCACGCGTGGCGGAAATTCCTCGACCACCTTGCCGTCAGGCGATTCCACGCGTTCCACGATTTGCGGCAGCCACAACTTGCCACCGTTGGCGATGGCCGCATAGGCGAGCGCCATCTGCAGCACCGTGACGCGCGTGTCGCCCTCACCGATGGCGGTATTGAGCGCGTGTCCAATCATGAAGCCTTCACTCTTGCCGCCCTTGCTGTCCTGGGCGCGGTGCCATTCCTCGGTGGGCACGAAGCCAGCCTGTTCGTTGTTGAGGCCCAGGCCCGAAGGTGCGCCCAGCCCGAGCTCATTGGCGAACTTGGCCATGCGATTCATCATGCCGGGCCGAGAGCCCAGGTCGTAGAAGAAGACGTTGCAGCTTTGCACGATGGCATCGTGCAGGCTGACGGCCTTGTGGACCTTGGTGCAGCGGAAGCGACGCCGGCCCACCTGGATGTAGCCCGCGCAGCGCACTTTGTCGTCGGGGGTGATCAGCTTTTCTTCCAAGGCGGTGGCCGAGGTAATGACCTTGAAGGTCGAGCCGGGGTTGTAGGTGTCGGCCAGAGCCTTGTCGCGGAAAGGGCGCAGTCGATCGGTCATAATGCGCGACACCGCTTCGGGGGAGAGACCACGCGACATCAAGTTCGGGTCGAAACTGGGCTTGGAGGCCAGAGCCAGGATCCGGCCGGTTTCCACGTCGACGAACACGGCCGCCGCCGCCTGCGAGCCGCGCAAGGCACGCTCGACAATTCGCTGCAAGTCCAGGTCCAGGGTCAGCACCACGTTGTTGCCCGGCATCGCTGCTTGACTGAGGGGCCCGTCCACAAGATCGGCGATGCGTACGTCGGTGCGGCGCAGGCCTCGCCGGTTGACCACCATCCGTTCGAACCCCTTCTGACCACGCAGATACGGCTCCCATTGACGTTCGATACCTGTGCGGCCCACGTAGTCACCCGAGCCGTAGCCCTCATCTTTGCGCGTGCGCAGTTCTTCCGCCGAGACCTCGTTTACGTAGCCGATGGCGTGACTGGCCAGCGCGCCGAACGGGTAGTGGCGGCGCTGCACGGCGACCACCTTGATGCCGGGATTGTCGAGCGCGGTCTCGAGTTGGGCCATCACCTCGCGCTTGATGTCTTCCGCCAGCACCATGGTGCGATCCTTGCCCTTCTGGGCTTCCTCTCGAATCGCCTCCCAGGTCGGCACGCCCTCCACGTCAGGACCGAGGAGCTCGCGCAAGCGGAGGTAGGCTTCCTGCGTAAGTTGGGAGGGCAGGACCTGAACATCGTAGGAGGGAACCATGGTGGCCAACACACGGCCCTTGCGGTCGCGGATCTGACCGCGAACCGCGTGCAGCACCACGGTGCGCACGATGCTATCAGCCGTCATGCGGTAGAAGCTGTCGCCCTCGACGACCTGAAGGTAGAAGAGCCGCGCCGCCAGACCCAGAAACACCAGAGTGATCAGCGCGGAGAGGTAGCGAGCCCGGTGCCTAATTTCAGGAAGTTCGGCGTCTTGTCCCGCGATATCCATGAGTGACGATATCCAGGAGATCAGCGGGGCGGCAGGCCTTGGCCGAGGGCGCGCGCCCGGCGGCGCGACAGCCCGACGCGCAGGAGCGCGGGATCGAGACGGCCATCGAGACGACCCAGCAGCCAGAGCACAGGCGGTCCGAAGGCCGCGGTAAGCAGGGCCTCGAGCGGCGCCTGG
>PMLB01000195.1 GCA_003158735.1 Myxococcales bacterium
TTGCCGTGGCACGGGCCATCGAGGCCGAATCCGGGATCCGCTGCGTGCCCCTCTTCTGGCTGCAAACCGAGGACCACGACTTTGCCGAGATCCGCACCTGCGCCGTGGCAGGATCGGACGGTCAGCCGGTGCAGTTACAAGTGGCCGAGGTCGGCGAGGCGCGAGTGTCAGTGGCGCATCGGTGTTTGGGTACGGAGATAGACGGCGTGCTCGACCAGTTGGCTTCTCTGCTGGATGGCCAACCCGGAGCAGAAGAGGTGCTGACGCTCCTGCGGGCGCACTATCGGCCGGGGAAGTCCCTGGCGGCGGCGTTCGCCGGGGTGCTGGCAACTCTCTTCGCCGACGAGGGGCTACTCTTTCTCGACCCGCGCGACGCGCGCATCGCCGCGCTGGCTGCGCCCATTTACCGGTCGTGCCTCGAAGATGCGGACGTGATCGAACGGATTTTGCAAGACCGCCAGGCTGCGCTGTCAGCAGCGGGATTCGCCACGCAGGTTCCGGTTCGTTCCTGTGCCCTGGTGTTCTTTCACCAGGACAGGGCAGCCGGTCCGCGCTTTCGCCTGCAGAAGAGGGCAGGCGACGGGGCAGGGGCCATAGGTGCGGAGTTTCACCACAGAGAGCGCGGAGAGCACAGAGACGGATCGGAGGGAAAGGAAGGGTTGGACCCGGATCCGGAACCCTTTCCTTCCGGCCTCTGTGGCCTCAGTGCTCTCTGTGGTGAAACTCCGGAAGCACCTATGGGGGCAGGGGCGTGGGCCTTGGCCGGGACCACGGCAACCGTGGCTGACGCCGAATTGCTCGACCTGCTTGCGCGCGAGCCGTTGCGGTTTTCCACGTCTGCGCTGTTGCGCCCCATCGTGCAGGACGCCCTGTTGCCAACCGCGGCCTACGTGGGCGGCCCGGGCGAGATCAACTACTTCGCCGAGCTGGGGCCGCTCTACCAGCATTTCGGCGTCGTGCCCCCGCTGCTGGTTCCGCGCGCGCGCTTTCGCTGCGTGGACGCTCGCACGCGCCGCTTGCTGGAGCAGTCGGGGCTGGTCGCCGCTGATCTGGCGCAGCCTTCGCCTGAGGTCCGCGCCCGACTGCATCCCGCAGGCCCAGCCGGCTCGCCCGATCCGCAAGAACTGCGCGATCGGGTGGCGCGGCAGATCCTACCCGCGGTCGAGGAGATCGCGTCGGCCATTTCTGCGACAGGCGAGCCCCTGCGCCGACCGGCGCAGCGCACGCGGGACAGTGTGGCCTATGCCCTGGAACGGCTCATCGGGCGCTACGCCCGCGGCCTGGTCGAGCGCGACGAGACCACGCTGCGAAGGATTGAGAAGCTGGAGATGGTCCTCAATCCCGGCGGTGTGGCGCAAGAGCGATTCTACGGTTGGCCTTGGCTGGCCAGCCGCCTGGGACCTGCCGTCTTCAAGCGCCTGGTGTTCGAGCGGCTGGAGCAGGCGGGTTCCTTTGCCACTGACATACTGGAGCTTCTGCCGTGAGCGCGGACTCCCTGCGCATCGGCGTGGCCTGCTTCTCGACCTTTGGCGGCAGCGGCGTGATCGCGTCGGAAATCGGAATGGCGATGGCACGGCGGGGCCACCATGTCGTGTTCTTCAGCGATCGGCCGCCCGCGCGCCTCGATCTGTCCTGCCGGGGAATTTCCTTTCATCCCGTCGCTGCGCTCAACTATCCCGTGCCGGCACAAAGCTCGTATGCCGTGTCCTTGGCCGCCGAGATGGTCGAGGTGGCACGGACAGAGAAATTGGACCTGCTTCACGTGCACTACGCCGTGCCTCACGCGTTCGGCGCCCATCTCGCCCGGCAAGTCTTGGGCGCCACCGCACCCAAGATTCTCACCACCCTGCACGGTACGGACGTTACCCGCATTGGCGCGGATCCCAAGTTCACCTCGCTCGTGCGTTTTGCGGTTCTGGCCGGCGATGGCATCACCGCGCCCTCGCACTGGTTGGCCGAGGAGGCCCACCGCCAACTCGACCTGTCGCGCGAGAGTCGCATCGAGGTGATTCCGAACTTCGTCGACACGAGTCGGTTTTGCCCGGACGCCAAGGCGCCGGTCGCAAGGCGGGTTGTCACCCATGTTTCGAATTTTCGTCTGCTCAAACGGGTCGAGGACGTGGTGCGGATCTTTGCGCGTGTGCGCGGCGAGATGCCGGCGAAGTTGCACCTGGCTGGTGATGGCCCGGAACGCTCACACGTCGAGGCGCTGGTCAGTTTGCTCGGGTTGGCAGACGACGTGACGTTTTTCGGCGAGCGCGTGGACGTGGCGAAGATCCTGCAAGGGAGTGACGTGTTCCTGTTGCCCAGCGAGACCGAGAGCTTCGGGCTGGGTGCGCTGGAGGCCATGGCGTGTGGCGTGCCCGTGGTGGCTTCCAATGTGGGTGGGCTACCCGAGGTGGTGTGGGACGGCGAGACTGGATTCTTGGCTGCGGTGGGAAACATCGAAGCCATGGCCAAGCACGTGCGCGACTTGCTCGCCGACCCGGATCTTCACGCCCGCATGTCGCGCGCAGCACGAACCCGGGCCGAGGAGCTTTTCCAACTGGACCCGGCCGTGGATCGCTACCAGGCCGTCTATCGTCGTCTGGTCGGCGGCGCTAGTCACCGAACGGTTTGACTTGACGACCGCCGGTGCGATCCGGAGTCTCACCACAGAGGGCACAGAGGGCACAGAGGCCGGAAGGAAAGGGTTTCGGATCCGGGTCCAACCCTTCCTTTCCCTCCGATCCGTCTCCGTGCTCTCAGTGCTCTCTGTGGTGAAACTCCGGAGCAACCCTGGCCTCTCCCCGTTTTCGCGGGGCGAGGCGAATTACTTTTTCTTCCACTCGCTGAGCGCCTTTTTCACGTCAGCTTCGAAGAAGAAGAACTCCGCCTTCTGGCCAAGCTTGTAGGCCTTTTCGGCCAGGCCATAGGCATCTTTGTAGTCGCCCTTGGCAGCGAGCAGCGACGCCTTGATCCAGAGGTTGAACCAATCTTCCTTGATGGCCAGCGACTGATCGATGTACTTGAGGCCGGTGTTGTAGTCCTTCTTGGTCTCCAGCATGTAGCGCGCGGCAAAGGCAAAGGTTCGCCATGTGCCGTCGATGCCGGTGGCGATGTTGGCCGTTGCCTGCTCGGCCGTATGAACCTTGATGGGGATGGACACGCACAGCCGTTCCCATTCCAGATTGAGCACGGCTTCATCGTCGGTGAAATCCGAAAAGACAAAGGTCATGCGTTCACGGAAAGGCGCGACTTTGGTCTGTACCTTCACGCGCAGCAGATCCTGTTCGGGCTTGTAGTCCCGTGCTGTGCCCGACTGATCGGCCTTCTTGTTGAGCACAACGGTCCACGCGTCCTTGGACGGGATGGTGAAGAGCGCGTAGGTTCCCGCCGGCACGGGCTTGCCTGCGAAGACCACATCCTTGCTGAAGCTGATCTTGGTGGCCTGGTTCGCGCCGGTCCGCCACATCTTATCGTACGGCACCAGACCGCCCCAGATTGGCCGGCCCTTGACCGCCGGGCTGCTGTAGTCGACCGACACCTCGGTCAGCCCCACCACCTGGGACACCTTGGCCGAAGGACTGGGACGGGGCAGATCGAGCTGAGACATGGCCACAGAAGATAGCAGAGAAACCGACACACCAACCACTGAAGCGAAAACAACACGATCGATCCTGAACATGGGAACACGCTCCTTCCACGTCGTCGCCGAATCACAGGGCGGCAACGGCGTAGGATCTAGCACACCTGCGTGCGGAGGCCTTCCACACTTTCGCACACGCAGCAGGGAGGAATAGCGGCAAGATTGTTGCCGCCGTCAGGTCTATTGGGTGCAGATGGCTGGTTTCGGGGCGAAGCAAGTCGGCGGCTCTTGGCCCCAGGCGAAAACACCGGCGCTGTAAACGGGGATGCGCGGTGTCTTGGGTGGATCGGCTCCGGCCGCGGGGGCCGCCTGCAAGCTGGCATAGCTCCAGTCGTTGGACGGATCCCAGGTGCAACCCGCGCCATTGTTGACACCAATGTCGATCATGAAGGTGCGCGGCGCCTTGAGCTGCACGATCCGCCCCCAGAACTGGTAGCCCTCGAAGCCCATCTCAATGTAGTAGGTCGAGGGGCTGTTGGGGCAAACCTTGGGCTTGCTGATGCTGGTCGGCTCGCCGAACTCGGTGGCACCGCGGTCGTAGATGAGGCTGGCGGTGACATCGTTGATCGAGCCACCCTTGGCCAGAAGCTCGCTGATGTCGAAGAAGTACTTGACGCTGATGTGCGTATCGTAGCGCGGGACATGGCTGGTTTCGTTGACCAGGGTGACGGTGACCTGCGAGCGGCAGCCACCCGCGTCGTTGCTGTTCGAGAGGGTGTAGTACTCGTTGCCTTCCGGCTCGAGCGGCGGGAAATTCGCGAGCGGGCACTGGCCCTTGCCCCACAAGTCGTATTGGGCCGCCAGCGCCGCGATCAGCGAGACGTTGTAGTCGATGGTGACTTCATTGCTGCCGAAGTCGGCGCGATTGTCGACGTGGCCGTCGTTGCCGTCGGGGCCGTTGACCAGCGCGCCCCAAATGATGTGCCGGTTGGCCACCGGGTTGTTGGGCTGGCCCCAGATCGAGGCGTGGCCGGCGGCATGGTGGGGCTGCAGGCAGTACTTGTTCGTGTATCCCATCATGTACGAGGTGCCGAGCGGGTTATCGCCGAGGATGTACGCCATCTGCCTCTTGGCCCATGGCTGGATCGCGTTCACGGCATCGCCGTCTTGGGCACCGAACAGCTTGGCGTAGAGCAGGGCCACGAACTGCGCGGCCGAGTTATAGCGGGCGGAGCCATAGGCGTAGAGCACGGAGAATCCCGCCGGCGTCATGGCCACCGTGCCCTGCGGCCACTTCATGGAATCGTCGCGCGCTATGGTGGCCATGGCCTTGGCCAGGGGACTGTTCAGGTCGCGTAGGATCTGCGCCATCTTGAGGAACACGCCCGTGCGCACGGAGTTCCAGTCGTGGGTCTGCGATTCGGCCCAACAACTCGCGGCGGGGTTCTGCAAACAGGTCGTCTTGAAGCCGGGGAAGCGATCCAGCCAGCCGCCGCCATTGCCGTTCGCGCCGATGATGTCGTCGAGATAGGATTGCGTGCCCGTGGCCAGGTAGAGCCAGACAGCAGCCCAGGCCAGATCGTCGTAGGCGTATTCCGAGGTGTACAGGCCGCCGGCGGCTAGCCCAACGTTGTCCGGGTATTTCGCCGCGAACTTGTACAGTGCCACGGCGTACTTGAGCGATTTCTCGGCGTAGGCCGCATCTTTGCCAGCTATCACCAGCGAGGTCAGGGCTAGGGCAGCGGCCGCGCTCGCCGTCACGTCTGCGGCGGGCGTTTCCGCGGTGGCGAAGTAGCCCTTGCGCGGGCAGAAGTCGATGCGGCGCAGTTCCGGGGGCATCCAGCCGCAGGTGTGATCGCTTTGGTCGCTGACCTGGTGGGCGAACGCCACCAGGTTGCCGCCACCGTCGAGGAAGGTCGAGCGCATGAAGTAGTCGTCTGCCCAGCGCAGGAGGTTGAGCGCCTCATCTTCCAAGCCCGTGACACGGAAGGAATCGGGATATTCGTACAGGCTCCAGGCCAGGGTCGAGGCCATGAATCCCGTGGTGATCCCGAATTTGATGAAGTCACCCGCGTCGTGGAACCCGCCCGACAGGTCGACCTCGCCTGTGCCGTTCGGATCGAGAATGGCGCGGTTCTTGGTGATGAAGGCTTGCGACATGTCCACGCCGGTGGCGGCGGCCGGGTCCAGCTTGATGTGTTGATCCATGACGTGGGCGTCGCCCCGCCACTGCACGTAGGTGTTGATCAGGCCCGGTCCGGACTTGTTCACATTGAGGAACCACAACGCCTTCTGGAAAGCTTCTCCCAGCCCGCCCTCGGTGCCCTGGCAAGTCGGGGTTTCAGGGAAATTCCAGGGGGGGAGCGAATTCAAGCAAGGCCCGACCTCCGGGCCGGCCTCGCGACCCGCCTCCGGACCGGCTTCCCGGCCGGCCTCCGGGCGGACTGCGGTATCCGGGCCGCCCACAAGAACCGCGGTATCCGGGCTGCCCACAAGAACCGCGGCATCTGGGCCACCAACTACAACGGGTGCATCCGGAATTGCGCCGTCGGGAAGCGGCCCCACCGCGATCGGCGGAACATCCGGCGATGGCTTCTGCCCAGCGTCGGGCAGGCCTGGCTCCCCCGGCTGCGGCTCCACCACAGGAGACGGGTTGATGATCACGACCTGGGGCGGCCCCGGTCCGACCAACTGGTGTGAATTGCAGCCGAAAGCACCTGCCAGCGTGGTGGCCATCAACCCGAAGTGCAGATGCTTGCACGAATGGCGATGCATGGAACTTGTCCGAAACAACACGCGCGGCATCGGCCATGGGAAGGGCCGGGCAGCTGTTTGCAGATGCTACCACACAGCAAGGTCGCTTCTTGCATGCAGAGGCAGGGTGACGTCGTGACTGCGCTGCGCGCTGCGCGACCGAATTCAGATGCCGCGCAAATTGATCGCAGCCCTCGTCGACATGCAAGGAATCTGGCGTGGTAAACTAGCCGTCCGTTGGCTTTGGCAAGCCCCTTCTTTGAGGGACGCTCTGCCTACGGTTTGGTGACAATCTGTCGCACGGAAGAGTTGAACAAGTACCCCAAAAGGACGCCCGCATGAAAAGCTCCAAGCTGTTTTGTGTGCTGATTACTGGGCTGACGGCCCTCTCTCTTGCTGGCGTTGCTCGCGCGAGCATGACCGAGCGCCTGGAAGCGAGATTTCTAAAGAGCCGCATCAAGATGCGGATAGACGAGAACTGGAAAGTACAGTCAGGAAATGCTTCCGGGGCCCAGGCTACGGCCTTCGACGATTCGACCTGGACAGTCACGAATGTTCCCCACGATTTCAGCATTACACTCGTCAAGCCGACGTCTAACGATCCGGGCGCCAATGGCTGGTACCGGAAACATTTCACCCTGCCTGCGGGTTTCGCCGGAAGGAAAGTCATCGTGCAATTCGACGGTATCTATCACGACTCGAAGGTGTACTTGAACGGAACCCAAGTCGGCAGCCAGCAATACGGCTATGTCAGTTTCACCTGCGACCTGACGCCCTACCTGAACGCAACCGGCGACAATGTGCTCGCGGTCTTTGTCGACAATCTCACGGTCAGAAATTCCCGCTGGTATTCCGGAACAGGCATCTATCGCCACGTCTGGCTGATCGCGACGGACAAGGTGTATATCCGGAACTGGGGAACAGCCGTCACCACTCCGACCGTCTCGGCGGCACAATCTCAGGTCAGCGTCCAAATCGACGTGGTCAACGAGTTGACGACAGCCCAGACGCGCACGCTAGAGACCGTCATCTACGACGAGGCGGGCAGCGAGCTCCCCAAGGCCTCCACGTCGATCACGGTTGCCGCGAGCAGCACCGGCACGTACACGCAGAACGTGACGCTTTCGTCAGTGACGCTGTGGTCGCCATCGACACCCGTGCGCTACTACGCCTATTCGCGGCTCCTCAACAATGCAGCTCTTGCTGATGACTACGTGACCCCATTTGGTATTCGCGAGCTGAAGTACACGCCAGGAACAGGTCTCACGATAAACGGCGTGTCGACCAAGATGAAAGGCGTGTGCATCCATCACACCTTGGTGCCGGCCGGCTCGGCGGTGGCCGACAGCATGTGGGAGCGCGCCATCAAGGAAGTAAAGGCCTCGGGGGCCAGTTCTATCCGGACCTCTCACAATCCGTATAGCCCGGAATTCTACGATATTTGCGACGAGCAGGGAATGCTGGTGCTGGATGAGTTCACCGATAAATGGTCCCAGCCAGCTTCGGCTGGTGGCGTGACCTATGAGAACTGGGATGCCAATTGGCAGAATGACGTCAAGCTGTTCATCGAGCGGGATCGGAACCATCCCTCTGTGGTGATGTGGAGTATGGGCAATGAGGTCTACTATGGAGGCACAATTCCTGCCTACATAACCACCACCATGGGGCAACTTGTCCCCTACGTCCATACCCTCGACAAAGGCTCATCGCGACCTGTACTTCACGCCTGCAACGTGCAGGATGCGGCTGGCTACGTGAATCTGGCCAAGATTCAGGACGACTTTGCCGGCATCAACTACGGAGACTCGATCTATTCCAAGATTCATTCGCTGGACCCGAACGTTCTCATCATGGGAACCGAGAACGACCCCTATACGATTCCAGGCAGCCTCATGCCCACCTGGTTCTCAGTCAAGGACACGCCCTACGTCGTCGGCCATCACATCTGGACGGCTTGGGACTATCTTGGTGAAAAGTCGCCCCTCGGATCGGCCTACGGCTACCTCGACAACTGCATGTTTCGCAAATCGTACTTCTATTACCAGCAGAGCCAATGGAGTGATGCTCCCATGGTGCACGTGACGGTCGGGAACGGTTCGGGCAGTGGGCGCACCATGCCTCCTCTGGCTGAGGATTGGAACCAGTCTGGTGCGGTCGATGTCACCACCTACACCAATTGCGACAGCGTGGATCTCTACGTGAACTCGACCAAGATCGGAAGCAAGAACCTGAGCGATTTTCCCAACATGATCATGGTGTGGCCAAGCGTCCCGTGGACGTCAGGAACCATCAAGGCAGTGGGAATGAAGGGTGGCGTGCAGGTTGCGGTTGACAGCATCAATACGGCTGGGGCGGCCACGAAGGTATTGCTCAAGCCTGACAAGACGGCTCTATGCGCAGACGGGGATGACGTGTCCAACATCGAGGTCAATCTCGTGGACGCAACCAACAACTTCATATATGCCGCCACCGACACGGTCCAGTTCACGCTGACCGGTGCGGGAAGGAGCCTAGGAATCGCAAGCGGAGACTGGTCGAGCAGCGAGCCTTTCAAAGCAACCAGCAGGAAGCTGTATCACGGTAGGGTGCTTATCGTCATTCAATCGACGACGACCCCTGGAACCATTGGTCTGACAGTGAGCAGTGGCACCGTGGCTCCGGCCACGCTCACGCTCACGACAACCGTCGCGAGTTGTACAGGTGGAAGCGCGGGTGCTGGCGGAACAGCGGGCAGCGGCGGCGCGACCGGCGTGGGTGGGAGCATGGGCGCCGGCGGAAGCAGTGGCGGCGGCGGCGCCAGCAGCACGGGTGGAGGCGGAATCACGGGGGGCGGCGGCGGCGGTGGCACGGGTGGAACCACGAGCAGCGGCGGCGCCAGCGGAGCGGCTGGTACGATGCGCAGCGGGGGCGCGACCGGCACGGGTGCAAGCCTGGTTGGAGGCGTAATCGCTGCCAGCGGCGGCAGTGGCGCGGGTGGTGCGACAGCTGCCAGCGGTTCCACCAGCCCGGGTGGAGCGATTGGCAGCGGCGGCGCCAGCGCCGCGGGTGGAAGCAACGGCAGCGGTGCTGGTGGCGAGACAAGTGGAACGACGGCTCAAGGTGGAGTCACTGGCATCGGCGGAAGCAATGCGAGCGGCGGGATTACGGGGACAGGGGGAATAGCTGCAAGCAGTCAAAATGGTTCCTCTGTCGCTGCGGGGCGAGGCGGGACACGGTCGTCCGGTTGTTCGTGCAGTGTGGGCAATGCCAACAAGGATCAGAGAGTGGGGTTGCTGTTGTTGGCTGCCTTTGTGGCTGCGGCAGCCAGACGGCGCAACCGCATGCGGAGAGGCTGCTCTGAAATGCGGGACCGTCGGGAAGTGCGACTGAAAGGCGGTTAGAACGGTCCAGACATCTCAGCGCCTTCTTCGAACCCGAAGCACGACCATGATGAGCCCGAGCAGGGCAAGAAGGCCATGGTCCCTTGTCTGGGCCCCGGCGATGCGGCAGGAGCACCCGTCGTTGCTTGCCTGGGCGGTGCTGGCGGTCGCACTTGTCGTGCCACCCGTTGCGACGATTCCGGAAGTTCCGCCTGGGGCTGGAGTCCCTCCAGCTACGACCCCAGCAGTGGCCGGAACGCCGCCGTTTGCCGACAACCCGCCCGTCACGGGTGTTCCACCCATGGCGACGCTCCCGCCAGTGACCACAGGGCTGCCGCCGGTTTCGCTAGCGCCTCCCGTGTCAGCCAGGCCACCTGTTGCACTGGCTCCAGTTCTGCCACCGGTCGCCGTAGTTCCGCCAGTTACCGGCGTTCCACCAATTGCCGTAGTTCCGCCAGTTGCCGGCGCACCAGCAATTGGCGTGCCGCCTGTGCCGATTCCCCCACCCATTGGCGTGCCCCCGACTACACCTTTGCCGCCGGTTGCCGTAGCCCCGGCGCTGGCTGTGGCACCGCCGGTCCCGCTCCTGCCCCCGGTTCCCGTGGCCCCGCCGGTTCCCGTAGCACCGGCAGTTCCCGGTGTGCCGCCGGTAGCTCCATATTCGTAGGCGCCCAAATCTGGGGCAGCGCCCACAAATGGAAGACCGACGTCCGTGCCCTTGTCGATCATTTGGCTGCCAGCAGCCAGTTTCAGGAAGTCAACATCGGGCAAGCTGCCGTCCGCCTTGCGCGGTCCCAACGCCGGTGAACTTGCCTCTATGGCCTGACCCGTACCCGAGACGGTCGGATCTGTGATGTTGAGGAAATCACTGGCTTTGGGCGTGATCTTGAGATCCCAGGTGTTGAATTGCGTGTCGACCCCGCCCATGTTGGCGGTCTTGTTGGTATAGCTGATGTTGTTGCGCAGGATATGGGCCAGCGTTCCTGTGAGCTGGATGGGCGCGGCGCTGGGGCCGGACAGCATGTTGAAATCCGTGCCGTTTTGAAAGGCCGTGTTGTTGTACCAGGTGTGTCCGCCGGTCGAGTGATTGGAATAGAAGCCGCTGTCCTTGTTCTTCCAGGCGACACAGTTGCGGATCATGTGGCGAGTGTTGGTCACGTTGCCGCCCATCTTGAAGCCGTTGCCGTTTCCGTCCGCGGGACTGGCGGTGCCGTAGACGGGGTGGCCGCTGCCCATGGCCCAGCAATTCTCGACGATGAGCGGCACGTCCTGGTAGATGAAGTCGTAGCCGTCGTCGGAATTCCACCACGAACGGCAGCCCCTAAAGATCGAGGTGGCGCCGCTTGGTTGGTAATGGTGGCCAAAGCCATC
>PMLB01000341.1 GCA_003158735.1 Myxococcales bacterium
GTACACATCGAGCCCGATTTCTGGGGCTATGCCGAGCAGGTGAACAGCAATCCGCACCTGATCCCGGCGGCCGTAGCCTCAGCCAATTCTACTGACTGCGCTAGCAGCGAAAACAGCATCGCGGGTCTGGGCAATTGCATGATCGCAATGGCCCGCAAGTACGCTCCCAAAGTGCGCATCGGTCTGCATGGCTCGGGCTGGGGCACCAATATGGACGTGCTATCCAACAGCAGCACCTCCTTCAACGTGCCGGCCGAGGCCAAGAAGCTGGCAGATTTCTTGGTCGCGTGTGGAGCCGCGACCGGCGACTTCATCGTGGTCGACGCTAGCGATCGCGACGCCGGCTATTACCAGCAGACACAGGGCCGCAACACCTGGTGGGACGCAAGCAACGCCGCGCTGCCCGACTTCACCCAGGCCTTCACCTGGGCCAAAGCCCTGGCTGAAGAGGCCGGCGTGGGCGTGCTGTGGTGGCAACTTCCGGTGGGCAACATGAACCTGCCCAACCAGACCAACGCCTGGAAAGACAATCGTGTGGACTATTTCTTCGGCCACACCGACGAGCTGGCGGCCAGTCACGCCATCGGGATGGCATTTGGCGCCGGCGATGGCAACCAGACCACGCCCGAAAGCGACGGCGGCAATTTGCTGTCCAAGCTGAACGCCTACGCCGCTTCAGGCGGGCAAGCCTACTGTCAGTAGTTCTTCCGCGCCGATCAGACCTCAGGCGGTTATAGCTGAGTCGGGCTTGTCTTCCGTGGGTGCGTCGCCCGTCTCGGCGGGCCGCGGCCGGCGGGCCGACTGTCGTAGGCTGATGAGCAGGCCGGTGCCTCCCACCACGAATCCGAGCAGAAACGGATACAGTGAACGCTTTTGCGGCAGCCCTAGGGCCAACCCGAAATTGGTCGCAGGCCCGCCGCTGTCGGTGTAGCCATCGCAAAGCGCCACTCGGCCCTTACGGAAAATGGGCCAGTAGTGGCGAGGCAGTGGCTTGGCAATAGAGTCGGGGGTCATTCCCTCGGTGCTGACCACGATCACGGTCAGGAAAACGCCAGCGACCAGGGCTGCCCAGGCCAGGGGGCGCAGGTAGCGCCAAATGGCATCGAACAGCGGAGCAAGCCCCAGAGCGAGGAAGGGAAGCGCGATGGTCAAGTGGCGTGGCCCGTAGCTCCAGCCGCCATCCCAGTAGACGTAGGAGGCGTTGAGCAACACGCAATAGACGATCACAATCAGGCTGAGGATTGCGGTCCATCTCTGGCGAGCGCGGGCCAGCGAGATCCCGTGCCCGAGCAGGCCGAGGACCAACAAGGGTGACGTGTAGAGCAGGCTGCGCGGGCCGATCAGCAGTCCACGCAAGGCCTCGGTGCGCGGCCGGGTTACGCCGAACAGCCCAGAGTGCATGCCATCGAATCCCTGCACGCTGGCGTAGCCGAGATGAAAGGGCGATCCGAACGCCACCTTGTTGTAGGCACCCAAGACCAGCGCGGCGGCCACCGCCGCCCCGGCAAAGGCTGCCAGTTGCCGAAACCAGCGCGACCAAGGCCTGAGCCTGCACACCAGAGCCACGGTGATAAGCAACGCCGCCGGCGCGGCCGGAAACTCCGTGACCACGGCCCAGCCCGTCGCAAGCCCGGCCAGCAGCGCCATGCGGGTGGCCGCTTTGGGCGGTGGCTGCTCGGCCAGGGTCATCACGCCCTTGGCGCCGTAGACGAGACAGAATGCCGCTAGCACATGGCCCCAGAAGAGCCCCGCGTAGGCCCAGATTGGCGAAGTCAATCCCAGGGCCAGGGCGGCAAAGGCAGCTCCCTTGGGCGAATAGCCGCGGCGTACGGACCAGGCAAAGAGTCCGAGACACATGAACAGCGCGGGCAAGGTTGCCACCCACGCCGTGGCGACGTGCATCTGGGCCAGCAAGCCCGGATTGCTGACCGGATCGATGCCCACGAAGCGCATTGCCACCTTGGCCACGGCCAGCGCGGGCAAGGCCGCCAGGGATGAGCCAGGCGCCTTGTCGGAGTAGTGATGGCCTTTGTCAAAGGCCTTATCGATGGTGTTCCCGTGGTACTCGTCGATGTTGACCTTGCCGTGCTCCAGCAGGGCGCGGTCCAGGTCAAATCGCGAAGCCTGGTTGGGCCCGCCGCCTGAATAGAAGTAGAAGAACGCGAATCCGAGGAGCCCGGCCAGCCACGCCCGTGGGCCAAGCCGAAGGAAACGCTTCTCCGTCGCGACTTCCGGGCCGGGTGTGGTGGATTCAGGTTCGGGCATGCGCGGTCTCCGCCGACGTCAAGGACGCGGCCCATGATAGCCCGGAGAACTGAGGTTTCACCAAGGGGAATCGATGGGCGGAATGGGTCCGGTGTGCGCCAGCGCACAGGAATGTCCGGCTGGGGGCCAGGGTCTCCGGCGGCCATCGCGGGGTTTGGGGACAGGGATTGCTTGCGGGGACCAGGTTTGTTCTACTAGGCCGCCTCTGCTTGCAAGGAGCGCCGAATGTCGACAGCCGCGACCATGGAAAGTGAAAAGCTCTCGTTCAAAGAGAAGTCTGGCTACGCCCTGGGCGACGCCGCTTCCAACCTGTTCTGGATGACGTTCGTGTACTTTGGCACCTACTTCTACACCGACGTGTTCGGGCTGGCGCCGACGGCGATGGCCACCCTGTTCTTCGTGACCCGCATCCTGGACACGGTTTTCGATCCGGTAATGGGGATGCTGGCGGATCGGACCAACACGCGTTGGGGGAAGTTCCGGCCCTACATCATCTGGATGGTCGTGCCCTTTGGCGTGTGCGGCACCCTGGCGTTCATCACGCCGCCCTTTGGGGCGCATGGGAAGCTGGTCTGGGCCTACGTCACCTACGGTCTCATCGGCCTGGTCTACAGCGCCATCAACCTGCCTTACTCGGCCCTGCTGGGTGTGATCTCGCCCAACACCGTGGAACGCACCAAGGCCTCGTCGTTCCGCTTCGTGGGCGCCTACTCCGCCGGTCTGGTGGTCAGCCTTTGCACCATGTACCTGGTCGATTTCTTCGGCGGCACCAACAAGCAGACCGGCTTTGCCATGACCGTCGGCCTGTATGCGCTGCTGGGCATGGTGATGTGGATTGTGTGTTTCGCCACCACCAAAGAGCGGGTCAAGCCCCCGGCCGGGCAAGCGTCGTCATTCCTGCGCGATCTGGGCGACGTGGTGACCAACGTGCCCTGGCTGGTGCTCTTCGTGCTCGGTATCGCCACGCTCAGCTACGTCTCCATCCGCAACGGGTGCTTCACCTACTACTTCAAGTACTACGTGGGCGACCAGACCGTGCTCGGCATGAAGCTGACCGCGAACACCATGCTGGGCACCTTCCTGGTGGTGGGCTCGCTAGCCAATCTGTTCGGCACCTCCCTGGTCGCGCCAGTCGCCTCCCGCGTCGGCAAGAAACCTCTCTACATGATCATGATGGGGATCTCGTCGGTGCTGACTATCTCGTTCTTCTTTTTGCGGCCGCAGGATGTGGTCGCGATGTTCGTGCTGCAGATTCTGGCCAATCTCATCATGGGCCCAACCTCTGCGTTGGTGTACGCCATGTACGCGGACGCATCCGACTACTCGGAATGGAAAACCGGCCGCCGGTCGACCGGTCTGGTGTTTGCGGCCTCGTCATTCGCGCAGAAGATGGGCTGGACCGTGGGAGGCACGGTGACTGGTCTGATTCTGGCGGGTTTTGGTTATCAGGCCGAAATCAAGCAGACGGCCGAAACCCTGACCGGGGTCAGGCTGCTGGTCAGTTTGATTCCCGCGGTGGGCAGCGTGCTGGCCACTATTCTGCCGCTCTTCTACTCGCTGGGCGACAAGCGCATGAAGCAGATTGAAAAGGAGCTGGCCGAACGGCGGGCCAGCCTGACTGCGTCGCCGAGCCAGCAACCTAGCTAGCAGGGCATCGTCATGAGCAGCAAGAGTAACCCTCTGTCGAACCCGTATGGATACTTCGACGCGGAGGCGCGCGAATACGTCATCACCCGGCCCGACACGCCCACGCCCTGGTTCAACTACATCGGCGAGGGACGCTACGGCGGCATCATCTCGAACACGGGAGGCGGCTTTTCTTTTGACCGCGATCCCAAGAATCGCCGCGTCTCGCGCTATCGCTACAACGCCATCCCCATGGATCAGCCAGGGCGTTACATCTACATCCGCGACATGGAGAGCGGGAAGTTCTGGAGTCCGACCTGGCAACCCACGCCCGGAGTGAAGCTTGGCTCCTACGAATGCCGTCACGGTGCCGGCTACACGCGAATTGCCAGCCGCTACAATGGAATTGCAGCCACCCTGTTCTATTTCGTTCCTCCCGCAGCCAAAGACGAAGCCTGCCCTTGTGAATTGTGGGTCCTCAAGATCAAGAACACGGGCAAGAAGGCGCGCAAACTGCGCAGTTTTTCTTATATCGAGTTCAGTTACTGCGATGCTTTGGGCGACCAGCTCAATCTCGATTGGTGCCAGCACATCTTGGAGGCTCGGGTGAAGGACGGGATCATCACATCGAAGACCCGTTTTGCGCCGACCACCAACTTCTTCGGCTCTAGCGTCAAGCCGGCCGGCTTCGACACGGATCGGGAAACCTTTGTCGGCCGCTGGCAGGATCTGTCGAATCCCGAGGTGGTCGAGCGGGGCAAGCCCAGCAACGAGGAAGCCCCTCGGGGCAACAACATCGGCTCGCTCTGCCACAACATCACTTTGGGACCCGGACAAGAGAAGGAAATCGTCTTCGTCATGGGCGTGACCGATGAGCCGGCGCGCATTCCCGAAGTGGTGGCGCATTTCCGCGATGCCAAGAACGTGGTGGACGCGTTCACCAAGCTGCGTGCCGACTGGGACGACTACCTGGGCCGTTTTACGGTGGAAACGCCCGACCCGGTGGTCAACGCCATGTTGAACGTGTGGAATCCCATCCAGTGTCGCACCACGCTCTTCTGGTCGCGCTTCGTTTCGGCGTACGAAACCGGCACCGGCCGGGGCATGGGCACGCGCGATTCGGCGCAAGACACCCTGGGCACCGTGCACAACGCCGCCGACCGCGCACGGGCCACGCTCAGCATGTTGT
The DNA here is from genome assembly GCA_003158735.1 of Myxococcales bacterium. GTDB lineage: Bacteria > Myxococcota_A > Polyangia > Fen-1088 > Fen-1088 > Fen-1137. Next base: position 5,081 of record PMLB01000341.1, read on the forward strand.
GGCACCTGCAATACCAGGACGGACACACCTGGCACCAGGTGCTGCCCCTGACCGGCGAGGGCGGCCCCGGCTTGGCCGCCGAATTCCCAGCCTGGCCGCAATGGTTCTGTGACGACCATCTGTGGTTGATTCTCGGGGTGTGCGCCTACCTACGCGAGACTGGCGATCTGGCCTATCTCGACGAGCAGATCGACTACACCGACGGCGGCAGCGACAACGTGTGGAACCACATGATGCGCGCGATCGAGTTCACCCTGCAGCATCGTGGTCCCCAGGGTCTGCCCCGCATCGGGTTTGCCGACTGGGACGACACCATGAACGTGGACCACGGCAGCGGCAAGGCCGAGAGCGTTTGGTGCGGTCAGCAGTTCTGCCGTGCCCTGCTGGACCTGGCCGATCTTTCGGATCACCTGTACAAGACCGACGACGCGAAACGCTTCCGCGCCTTGCACGCCGAGATGGCAGCCATCATCAACCAGGTGGCCTGGGACGGCGATTGGTACGCGCGCGCCTTTGACGACGAGGGCAAGCCCATCGGCGTGAAGAGCGAAACTCACCAGCGGATCGCACTCAATACGCAGACCTGGGCGGTTATTGGCGATGCCGCTCCAGCCGAGCGTGCCCGGCGCGCCATGGAACAGGCGCACGATAAGCTCGACAGCAAGTTTGGACTGGCCCTGCTGTGGCCGGCGTACACCGAGGGCGACCAGCGGGTGCGCGGAACCACGACCTATCCGCCCGGGGCCAAAGAAAACGGCGGCATCTTCTGTCACGCCAACACCTGGGCCATTGTCGCGGCAGCCAAACTCGGCATGGCGGAGCGGGCCATGCAGTACTATTTGCAAATCACGCCCTTCATGCGACGGGATGTCGACGTCATGAAGGTCGAGCCCTACGTCTACTGTGGCAACATCACCGGCCCAGAACACAAACAATACGGCTATGCCCGCAATGCGTGGCTATCCGGCACGGCTTCCTGGACCTATGTGGCCGGGACACAGTGGATTCTCGGCATTCGGCCGACCCACGCCGGCCTGATGGTTGCCCCGGTCATTCCCGAAAAGTGGAAAGGCTTCAAAGCAAAGCGCGTCTATCGAGGGGTGCGCTACCTGATCGATGTCAAGCGCGCAGGCAAGGGCGCGGCCGTGCAGCTCACCGTCGACGGCAAAGCCATCGCGGGGTCCGTGGTGCCATTGCCCGCCGCGGGAACCGAGGAGGTCAAGGTCGAGGTGCGACTGGGGGGCTGAGAGCCACCGCCTTCAAGGTGTCGGTGGAAAGCCGGGAGAAGCCAGTTCCGTGCCTCTCCCCGACCTCATCGCTACCCAAATTCCCGCTCAATCCACTTACACCACACTTACTGCACCCGTAGGAGTGGAGAAAGTGGACGCCAACCCGTAGCGAGGATAGGACTCTGGACGGCCCGGGGGCCATATCGCCTCGCCCCGCGCAGCGGGCGAGGGCGCGGCGAAGCCGCGGGGGTCGGAGGCGGGTGCGGTGGACCCGAAGTGCCCCGGGCTGAGAGGCCGGCGCGCGCAGCGCGCCGGGTGAGGGGAGACACCTACGACCCTGACGGAAATCTTACCAAGACGACCGCCGAGGCTGGCAATAGCGTGCTGATTACGTATGACGCGCTGGGGAGGAAGCACGACACGACTGATCCTGACCTTGGCAACTGGAACTATGGGTACAATGGTTTCGGGGACGTAGTCAGCCAGGCGGATGCCAGCAACAAGACCACGACAATGACCTACGACCAGCTAGGCCGGATGACCACGAAGACCGACCCGGAGGGCAACACGGCGGAATGGGTCTATGACGTCGCGCCTGGGGCAGGTATTGGCAAGCTGGCCGCGATGATCAGCGCACCGGACCCGAAGCTGAAGGGAGCGTGCACGATCCCCAACACCACCCAGACCAGTGGCAACCGCGCTGGCCGATCGTTCACCTATACTGCGTTCGGCGACGTGGCTCAGGTCGATGAGTGCATCGATGGCGAGACATTCTCGACAAGATATGACTACGACGACCTTGGGCGGCAGAGAGCAATCACGTATCCGGAGATAGCGGGGACATCATGGCAGCGCTTCGGGGTCGTGTACCGCTACACCAGCCTCGGGTTCCTGCAAACTGTGTCGGACGCGTCGGACGTTGACCACAAGCCATCCTGGGTGGCCAAGTCGATGAACGCTGCTGGCCAGGTCACGGACGAATACACGCTCAACGGGGTCGAGACGGTGTCCACACGCAACCCTTCGACCGGATGGCTGATGGACGCGACCACCACGGCCGCGGATAACAACGCCGTGATTCAGAAGTGGACCAACACATACGACGAAGTCGGGAACCTGCGCAGCCGCGCGCGATCTCAGCCTACCAACATGGCTGACTCGGTCGAAAGCTTCGGGTACGATTCTCTTGACCGGCTGACTTCGTCTGAGGTGAAGATACCTTCCGAGAGCTACGACGTGACGGAAAGCTTCGCCTATGACAACCTCGGTAATCTGACGCAAAAAGGTGGCCAGACCTATAGCTACACGGGTTGCGGCGGACGGCCGCATGCGGTCTGCCAGGTCGCGAATACCAGCTTCTCCTACGACGGCAACGGAAACATGATCAACGCCAGTTTCCCGGAGGTCGCTACCGGCAAGGCGATCACCTACAACGCTGCCAACAAGATGACTCACATCACCAGTCGTCCGGCGTCAACGTCGAATGACACGAGGACGAGTGTGGTGGACTTCATCTATGGCGCCGATGGGAACCGGGTGGTCCAGTCGGTGGGAACAGACCTGCAAAGCGACATGGCACGAACGGTGTACGTGGGCATGGGCGGGACGGGCAAGAGCCTGTACGAGCGGACGACCAATGCGACAACCGGGGAGACGGAGCACGTGCAATTCGTCTATGCTGGCGGAGCGCATGGGGGCAACGCCTTGGCCCTGCGCGTGGTGACCACGACGATGCAATCAGGATCGAACTCGCCGAACGATTCCCAGAACAATCAGACAGTGGCCATGCGCTACCAGCACTTCGACCACCTGGGATCGGTGACGGCGATCACCGACGAGAATGGCCGCGTGGTGGGCGCATTGGGCGGCGCGAAAACAACCGTGCTCGGCTACGACTCCTGGGGCGCACGGCGCAGTCCGGACGGTCGCCCAGCCACCGTAGGTCTCGCCTTGCAGCCAGGCCATCGCGAATTCACCAGTCACGAGACGATTCCCAGTGTGGGCCTGGTGAACATGAACGGCCGAGTTTACGATCCGGCACTGGGGCGCTTCCTCAGCCCAGACCCGAATGTGCAGTTCGTGGCGGACCTGCAGAGCTACAACCGTTACAGCTACGTGCTAAACAATCCGCTTCGGTATACGGACCCAACGGGGTATGGATTCTGGAGCTTCCTGACGAGCTCGAACTTCTGGATCGGGTTGACCCTGGGCGCGATGGACGCGATCACTTGCGCAGGCACGGGCGGTGCAGGTTGTGTGGCGATGATGGCCATCACAACCTATTACCAATCCAGCACAATGTTGGTTTCCGGGGTACCCTTTGACCAGGTGGCGGCGACAACCCTTTTTGGAATCGCTGCTGGCGCAGTCGGGGGCGCAATCGGCGGGGGGATCGCGGGCCAGCTGGGCACGAATCCAGCCTGGCAGGTTCTGGGGGGTGCCATTGCAGGAACAGTGGCGGGGGGCCTCACTACGTTGGCCTTCGGCGGAAGTCTTGGTCAGAACATCTTCCTGGGGGCTGCCTCCGGCGCAATGTCGGCATCGTTGGCTTGGGCAGCGCAAAGTAACAATCCGCTGTCGCAGAGGAGCGCGGCGGAGAGCCAGGGGGGCGGGGGAAGTGGGGCGGACAAGGCGGCGGCTATTGAGACGTCGAGCGCCGCTACGGGCAGGCCTGGCTCCCTTACAGCGGCGGACCTTGAATCGATTGTGAATGGAGATGTCACCAATGGGGACCAAATCCCTGGGCAGCCCGCTGGCCGTATTCCGTTGGCGGAACGGGTTGATCCCGGGAGGGAGAACCTGATTGCGGTAGACAGATACGGCGAAGCGTATGGTGGACGTGGGCGAGCGTACTACGTCGATCCTGATGCCTTGGCCGCGTATCGAGATCTCCGCTCTGATGCTGCCGCTGCAGGCTTTGGACGAAATGACTTCACCATCGAATCTGCTTACAGGAGCCAGGGGCGTCAGGACGTACTCTTTGCTGAGGCTGCACACCCTGGCAGCGGCACGGCGCTATTGAGCGAGCACATTACTGGACGAGCTTTGGACCTCAACCTCGGGCTGCCGCTAGATCTGGATCTGGCGAGAGAGGGAGCATTCAACAACCTAGCCACTTACCAGTGGCTTCGGGCCAACGAAGGTAGCTACGGTTTTAATCCATATTCCGCAGAGCCATGGCACATCTCCTACAACGTGGGGCGGTGATGACGATGTACGGGTTGATTGTATTGATCTATGTGGCGGCTACGAGTTCAGGCGATGGCTCGAAACCCGTCCGCGAGGTTCGCAATCCGAGCACGGTCACGTCTGAGCGGGATTCTGGCAGCAAGGAAGCTCAGGCACCGAGTCCTATCGATGTGGCCAAGGAGTGGCTGCATGCGCTGAAGGCCACGGATACCACAAGCCTTAGTCGCATCACTGGCTTCCCTTTTGTGTTCCGGTCAATGGGGCGCAAGATCGGATGCGATGGGATCCTGAAGGCGCCATCGGATGTCGCTCAATTTGGCAAATGCTTTCGCACCAAAGAGAAGCTTTTTCTTGAGGAGTTGGGGTATGGAGAGGCGGAAATGAAGTTCCAGCTCGTCGACGTGGCGGCGATCCCGAAGGTGTTGCGAGCACAACTTGATGGAGTGACCGCTGCACAAAGAATCGTCACCACCTACGTCAACGGGGACGGGGTCACATACACCATGTTTTTCATCGTGCTACAGGGGCCTGGAAGTGGGAATCTGGTTTCGAGATTTCTTCTAAAAGCGAGTTTCTCTGAGTAGCTCTCCCAAGCTACGTAATTCCCGCGCGCGCGTGAGGTGCCAGACGCTTGAAGTTGATAGTGCCGCACCGATGGTGAAATCGGGTCAGCTGGCCTTGCGTCTGTACTGGTCGACGAAAGCCTCGACGAACTCGAAGACTTTCTCCTGCTGCCGTCGGGGAAGGGACGAGATGTCCTCAAACAACTTCTGACCGCGGCCGACCGGACCGCCCCTGTGGGCTCGCGCCGGTGCCGCCATGACCGCTCCCATCTGGGAAAGCGGCGACTTCAGTGTGGTGCAGAAATCACCGTGCCGCGCGCCGCGCACCCTCCGCTCGCACGCGGCTTCGCGGTGAGCACTGGCCATCACGGCTCGCTCCGGGAGCGCGTCGCACGGCACTCCATCTGGGAAAGCGGCGACGCCGGCAACAGCGCGGGGATCGTGCTCGAAGCCACCGCGCGCGACTCAGCGCCACCGTCACGGCACGGTCGACCCCGGGCCCCCTGGGCACGCCTTGGCCGCCGTTCCCCCCGCCGCGCCCCTCCCCTCTGGACTCCCCTCCCCTGGCACCCCCCTTCTTAAGGAATCCCCAAAGGGGAGGGGCGCTCTGGCTCCGCGGGCGATCTGAGTGGCCGCCTGGAGCGGCCACCGCCCGCTCCGCCTAGGGGGGAACGGCGCCGCACCGCGGACCCCGGTGCGGCGGCCGAGCCGTCCTGCGGCGTGCAGGCCAGGGGGCCCGGCTGGCGCTGGGCTGGCATCGTGCTTCGAACGGTGGCGCGCAGCTTGGGCACCGCGGCTCCGGCGCCAGCTAAGGCGCCTCCGCCGCTCCCGCTTGCGCTTTCCGCCTCGACGGTCAGCTTGTCCAGGGACACCGTCTCGTTCGGCCCGCGTCCCGCCGTTTGCATGGCGGCTCACTGCGCTCACCGCCGGCAAACGTCGGTCCGCTACCCACGGCGAGACACAAAAGGCGCCCATGCGGGTGCTGGTCGCGCTACACTTGAAACATGCTGCAGCCGCAGGAAATTCTTGAAGCCGCGCTTCAATTGCCGCAGGAGCAGCGGGAGGATCTAGTCGACAAGCTCGCGGCAAGTCTCGACCTTGGAGATCTTGGTGAGTACTGGGAAGCCGAGATCCAACGCCGCATCGAAGACGTCGATGCCGGCAGAGTCGCGACCATCCCGGCCGACGAGGTCTTCGCCCGTCTCGAGCAACGCTTTGGTGGCAAGTAGACGTCTTCGTTTCAATCCGCTCGCCGAGGCGGAGCTACAAGACGCTGCGTCTTGGTACGACGAGCGTGTGGCTGGGCTGGGTGGTCGCTTCATCACGGCCATTCGTCATCGCGCCAGCGAAATCGTGGAGTCACCGCACCGATGGCCCCTCATCCGTGGTGCCCGTCGCGTCCTGGTCGGGCCCTATCCCTACGCCATCATCTATCGCGAGATCTCCGACGAGGAGATCGAAATCGTGGCGGTCGCTCATCTCAAGCGTCGGCCACGCTACTGGGCGCAGCGCTGATTCCACAAACCCGTGTCACGGCCCGTGCAAGTAGTGCCGGCTGCGCCGCTTGCTCGCTGGCAACGGGCTCGCCGCGCGGCTCGCCGGCAGAGCACGGGCCGTGCCACTGGCCACCGCGAAAACCTTCCTTTAGCTGCCCTTCCCGGTAGAATCGGGGGCCAGGTGATACTCCTCGCCCTACCAGAAGCGGCTAAGGAAAGAAGTCTCCCTCGGGGCGACCGCCGCTGCTCGTCTCGAGCCCGCTGCGCGAGCGCGCGCCCACGCGCGATCCGTTGCAGATCTGAAAACGCACGTCTGGACTTCGCGAGAAATTATCGCAGGGTCGCGCCCGGGCCAGAACGATGGAAGTGCGCAGAAGGCTTCAGGGAAATGCCTTCGTTTACGGTGGAATCGTGGTGGGTCGACCATCTGAGCCAGGGGGGCGGAGGCAGCGGGGCGGAGAAGAATGAGGTGGTTCAACAGGGGATCACGGTCGCAGGATACACATCCGACTCGGCGAACGGGCGGGGAGGGACGTTGGTTGTCTACGGGGAGCCACCGAACGTGTGTGAACTAGGGGCAAACGGCCAACCGAATGAGAGCGGCGACGTGGTGTGGCGGCTAACTGACGAGAATCAGGATTCATACGAGGCGGCGTTGAAGCGCTCTGTGAAGGCAAACCTGAAACTGTCCGCTACTGACGCGTTGCCCGTGAGCAACTTGGACGATATCAAGGCAGCGCTTGGCGATGGCAACTACAGCAAGGTCGTCTACATTGGACACTCCATGAACTACGGCGATGGCACTGGAATTCTTATCCCTTCGGCGCAGACCGTGTCCGGCACAGAACTCGCAGGGGTGCTGCCGGCCTCAGTGAAGGATGTCTACTTTATTGGCTGCGACCCAAGCGGGGTTGCTGCACAGGCGGCAGCGGCTGCCCCTGGGGTCAACTTTCACGGCGCCGGGAACCTGCTCAACCAGAATGTGATCTTCAATTCATCACAGCAGGTCATTCGCATAACATTCTCGCCGCAATGACAGGAGGTTGAAGACAATGCTCGCTTTTCTCTTCGCAGCGCAGCTCCTCTTTCAGGCAAACGCTCCAGCAACGAAAGATGACCTCGGGCTATCTTGGACCAGGTTAGGCACGCAGGAACGATGCGACCTGTTGAGATCGCTGCTGGACTCAGCGAAGACAAACCCGACCCGACACACTCTATTCAGGTCTACCTGCATTCGCGAGAAGGCGTCGTCAAAGGGTCAAATCGTAGTCAATGCTCGGACCAGATGGGATCGCGATGAAGTTCGCCATGTTGAGCGGTTCCCTAGTGGACTCGATGGGAGCACGGGCATATGCGGGTGGTCAGACTTTACCTCTTTTGAAGCTCTGGAAGAGAGAGAGACAACCGCGGCCAATGGCCTTTGGCAGTTGATGATCAGTTTCTATCCCACCGGGAATGCCACGAACGACCAGTTCGCCTTTTGGGCCCAACTGGCCCCCACCTGGCCACTTCCCCCAAACTCAGGCGCATCATCAGGTTGCCCACCGGAATACGGATTCGTCCAGCGGAGTGGAAGCGCCTGGACTGTCAACTTCGACAGGGCGGCGAAGGAATATGTCCCCTTGTCGCCAGCGCTGCGAAAGAAGAAATCGACAACCTTTGACCGGCATTGATCTGCGAGGTGTGCGAGTGAGCTGGCAGACGCTTGACCAAGGCTGGTGTCAATCGAGAAGGCGAGGCGGTGAATGTAGGTGTGCTGGCTGTGTGGTGATGCCGCATGGGGAAGTCGTGGGTGAACGTTCACGGGCGACTCACAGGCATTGGGGGAAACAATGGAGCGACAAATGATAACAACCAGAACCCATGCGAGCTATTCCGGCGTCGCTGTCTTGGCGGTCGCCTTCTTCGCAATTGGAGCATGCAGTAGTTCGGGCAAAGGGATTGGCGGCACTGGCGGCGCAGGCGGGGGATTGGGAGGCGTCGGTAGTAGCGGAATCGGAGGAGGTCCTGGGGGCACGGGCGGCCAGCTCTCGACGGGATCATCCGCCGGTGGCACGGTGGGCGGCGCGACTGGCACTGGCGCAACCGGGACCGACACCGGCAGCGGTGGTACCAGTAGTGCCGGGAGCTACACTGGCGGCGCTGGTTTAGGCGGCAGCGGCGGTGCAAGTGGTGCCGGGGGCTACGCTGGCGGTGGTGGCCTAGGCGGAAGCGGGCGCGATGCCGGAGTGACCGACGCTCCGGGCGCTGGGCCGGACGCGCCCACGGCTGGCACGACTGGCGCTGGCGGAGGAACGACATCTGCCGGGGGCTCGAGTGCGGGTGGAAACGGTGGCGTCGGCCGCACCAGCACCGGTGGTGGGGGCGGAACTGGCGGCGTACGTGACGGAGGCGTTTCTTCGCCGGCTATCATCGTCTTTGCGGCTATTGAAACAACGATTTCGATGGGTCAAGGCAGCACGCTCTATTGGAAGGTGACCGGGGCAACAACCCTAGCCCTCGAACCAAGCTACGGCTCGATGCTGTCCGAGACATACGAGTGGGTCACGCCCACCCAGACCACGACCTACACGTTGACGTTGAATGGCTCCATAACGGCCCAGGTGACGGTGACGGTGCGACCAGGGGCCTTCACGCCGACGGGCAGCATGACCCAGCCCAGGACTAGACACACTGCCACGTTGTTGCCGAGCGGCCAGGTGCTCATCGCAGGCGGCGGGTACCGGGCCTACGATTCGTTGGCCAGCGCGGAGTTGTACGACTCAAGCGCCGGGACATTTGCGCCAACGGGCAGCATGGCTGTGGGCCGGCAGGTGCACACGGCGACGCTATTGGGTAACGGGAAGGTGCTTATCGTCGGCGGGTACGACAGCAACCACGATTCGCTGGCCAGCGCGGAACTGTACGACCCAAGCGCCGGGACATTCGCACCAACCGGCAGCATGTCCGTGGGCAGATGGGCTCATACCGCTACGTTGTTGGACAATGGGAAGGTGCTCGTCGCTGGCGGATGCGATGCTGGGGCTGAAATCTTGCATGCGGCGTCGAGCGCGGAACTGTACGACCCGAGCACCGGAACCTTTGCACCGGTCGGCAATATGACCGTGGGCAGGTATCTGCACACGGCCACGTCGTTGGGCAATGGAAAGGTACTCATCGCCGGTGGATTCGAGAGGCAAGTGGCGCCCGTTGGCGGGGAGGTGTCAAGCGCGGAACTGTACGACTCGGCCGCCCGAACATTCACGGCAACTGCCAGCATGACATCTGAAAGGGCAGGACACGCGGCGACGCTGATGAACGATGGAAGGGTCCTCATCACAGGAGGAAGTGGCGGTGGTACGATGACAGCAAGTGCGGAACTGTACGACCCGGCAGCCGGGGCCTTTGCGGCAACCGGAGATATGACCGACGCCAGGGCCTCCCACACGGCGACTCTGCTGGGCAACGGAGAAGTGCTCGTTGCCGGCGAGGGTTGGCGGACCCTGCAGGGCGCGGATCTATACGACCCGGTGGCCGGGGTTTTTGCAACAACCGGCCTAATGACTGCAGCACGGGGCTTGCATACGGCTACGCTGTTGCCGAGCGGGGAGGTACTGGTCGCCGGTGGAAGCGACCACGACACCGTTTTCGGAAGCGCCGAGCTATACGACTCGACAAGAGATCATCTGTGAGGTGGGAACGGCGCCGCACCACGGACCCCGGTGCGGCGGCCGAGCCGTCCTGCGGCGTGCGAGGGGCGGGCCGTCTCGCGCGCGGGGCGGTTGGGGTGGGCTGTCCGTCCCCGAGTCCCGTGGGACAAGCCAGGGGGCCCGGCTGGCGCGGGGCAGGCATCGTGCTTCGGCCGGCGGCGCGCAGCTTGGGCACCGCGGCTCCGGCGTCCCACGGGGACTTCGGGACCCCACCTGCCACCAGCCCACCCCGCGCGCTTCGCGCGCGCCCTCGCCAGCCAGGGCGCCTCCGCCGCTCTCCTCCAAGACCTGGAAGACCTGGACGTGGTGATATCTGGTAGACTACGGGCATGGCCACCGTGCACGAACTGCCCGTGATTTTGACGCCCGATGAAGATGGCGGTTTTGTCGTCGAGTGCCCTGTGATTCCAGGTTGCATCAGCCAGGGCGACACGCGCGATGAAGCCCTAACCAACATCCGCGAAGCCATCGAGCTCTGCCTAGAAAATCAAGAAGCCGAAGGCTGGCAATTGCCCGGCGAGATCGAGATCACGAAGATCGCAGTCTAGCGAAGAAGCGCGGCCACGAACACACCGACCTCGATGTCGGCAGTGCGCAGAATCGAACGCAAAGTCCCGCGTTTCAGGGGCTTGTGCATTGGTACCGTCACCGGCATCCGCCCCGGGCAAACCAGGCGCACGTGGCTGCCCTTCTGCCGGGCGGGCTGATAGCCGAATTGCCGCAGGGTCAGAATGCAGTCAGCGCCAGAGATGATGGGAAGCGGTGGCATGGTTGCCGTCCTCCATTTCTACCGGAAGCCGCCCCGGCCGTCGCAACTTTTCCGCCAAGATCTGCGCTGCTGAACTCGTGTCACGGCCCGTGCAGGTGGCCGGTGGGGCGGCTTGCTCGCTGGCTAGGGGTCTCCCTTCGGGAGCTAGGTGCGCGGGCCATCGGTCCACACGCCCTGCGCGTGAGATTCCTGCGTGGTCGCCGCACATCTGGCCGTGGACAACGACGGGGTTCGATCGTATGAGTGGCGCAAGATGTGGTGGCCCAGCCTCCGCGCCCTCAGGGACCGCGATCCTGGCGATTTGAGCCCGCGGCCGTTTGGACGCTTGGGCCAGTTCGGGCTGTTCCTGGCGGTGTTCTGCTTCTTTCTTTCGGTGCAGAGTCGCGAGCTGCCCTGGAATGATGCCAAACCCATCTACGCCGCTGCCATGAACTTCGCCTTCCATGGCCGGGTGGACGCGAGCGGCGACAACGTGCCCAAGGGGAAACGGACCTACGACGTACATCCTTTCTTGGCGTCGGGGATCCACGTGCCCGGTGCCTTGTTCCAGCGGCTGTTGGTGTCGCGTTTCCCGCAGGACACCGCCTTGGCCAAGATCGTGTCCAGCCACCTGGGCCCGGCTGCGCTGGGCGGCCTGGCAGCGGTGCTGTTTGTGCGCCTCTGTCTCTTTCTGGGGCTGGGGTTGGGCGCCAGCCTGGTGTCCAGCGCGGTGTTGGTCATGGGGACCATGGTGGGGATCTATGCCCGGGTGCCCTGGTCCGAAATGGTCCAGGCCGTGACCTTCCTGGGTTTCTTTTCGGCCTTCATGCGGGTTCTGCGCGACTACCGGGGCAAGGCCGTGCTGGTGCTGGGCGCATGGTGCGGGGCCATCGTCAACTCCAAGGAACTGTTTGTGCTGGCTGTGCCAGGGGCATTTCTCTTGGCCCTGTGGCACCACCGCGACACATTGACTCGCAAGGAAACCCTCAGGTGCGTGGGACTGGGCCTGCTGGGCGCGGCGCCCTTCTTGGTCATTCAGTTCATCTACAACGCCATTCGCACCGGTTCGCCATTTCGCACGGCCTACGGCAACAGCGCCGTGAGTTTCGTGTTTGGCACGGAGACCCTCGACGGTTTCTTGGGTCTTTGGGCGTCGCCGGGCAAGAGCATTTTCCTGTACAACCCGCCGCTGATCTTTGCGCTGTTCGGAATTCCCCTGATTGTGCGTCGCTGTCGACTATGGGCCAGCGCCCTGGCGGTCACCGCGATTCCGGTGGTTTTGGTCTATGGGAAGTTCATGTTCTGGAGCGGGGACTGGTGCTGGGGGCCGCGCTATCTGCTCTTTCTCGTGCCCTTGCTGTTGCTGCCCGGCGTGTTCTTGGTGGACGAGGCCATCAAGCATCGACGTGTCGTGGTGGGCGCGCTGGCCAGCGCGGTCTTTGTCTTGGGCATCGGTGCGCAGGCCATCGGCGGCAGCCTGTATTGGGATCACTACATTCGGGTCGAGCACAACGCCCGTGCGCAGTGGTTGGGGGCACCTGACCGGACGGGCAATGTGTCCAAACCCGGCACCAAGAAGCCCTGCGATCCTTGCTTCGAGGATTTCTACGGGCTCAACTGGCTGCCGCCGTTTTCCCCCTTGGCCGGTCAGTACTGGATGGCCAAGCACATCTGGCGGGGTGACTCCTGGGATGTGGCCGAGGCGGATGGTCCCTGGCATCGATACACCACCATCCCTCTCACCGACATAGCCGTCCCCTACGGACGCGGGAGGCTAGACTGGTGGTACCTGGAATTCAGCCAGCGCCACGCCTACCGGGCTCGCTTGCTGCAGATGATTCTCTATCCGGCTGGGCTTCTCTTTGGTGTCTGCCTGTGTTGGTGGGGCGGTCGACGCCGACAGCAGAGCGCCGCTGCGGTGGCGGAAAGGGCGCCGGAGCCTGCTGCATAGGCGTGTGTGCGCGCCTATGAGCCAGCCTTGACCACCTCGACGTAACGCAGGCGCAGATCGTAGAGGAGACTGTCCAGCAGTTTGTCCTCCTCTGGGGTGAGGTTGGACTGGGTTTTCTCCCGCAGCAGCGACAACAAATCTATGGTGTGCTTGGCCATGGGCAGGTCCCGGCGCTGGGCGGTTTCTCCTGGCGGCTCGATTTCGCCCAGGTGGATCAGCGCGGAGCTGCCCAGAGAAAGGATGAAGGTGGAGAAGTCCGCCGGCGGAAACGCGCGATTGTCGTCTGCCTGCGTGTCCGTTGGTGAGGGGGCCTTGGGCTCGGCTGGCTCCGCCAGCGGGCCTTGTGCGGCTGGCCCTGACTCGGTCGCTTCGTTCTCGGAGAAGGACCGGCGATCCGTAACCTTGAACCCAGGCGTTTTCTCGGAATCCGACATGCAGCAAGGCTACGCAGCCCAGCCCGCGATTTCAAGCTGCGGGGTGAGGCGGGGTTTCGCTTTCCGCAGGACTCGGGTTCGCGTCGACCACCTCGTCGGGCGATCTCAGCTTGCCGGAGGCGTCGGACAGCGACTTCAAGAACTTGTCGTAGTCCTTGCGCGTAATGAGGCCACGTTTGATGTTGCGTTCGACGATGCGGCGATCGAACAGGATGGGATCCGGGGCGTCTTCGTCGCGAGTCATAGCGGAGAGTGCTTAGCGAGAGGCGTGGCCCAAGTCAAGCACGCTGATTTCACCGAGGAGCACGCTACAATGGGCCCACCATGACCGTGACTTTGGCCAGCAGCTCTGAAAACCCCAACTTTCTTCGCCAGCTGCGGCTCTTCCTCGAGGAGATCTGCTGCGACATCTGCCGCGTGCACGCGGTCCAGCACGACGGCGTCCAGGCCGAAGAAGTCGACGTGGCCCGCGAGGTCGATCTGGGCGCGCCCGGCGCGTTTGCCGACATGCTGGTGCGCCGGCCAGGCCGTCCGCCGTACTTTCTCGAGGTCAAGTACGGCTATGCCAGCGACCGGCTGGTCCATCATCTGCAGCACAAGTACGGGACAGCCTCCACCACCGTGCCCGACGCTGACCGCGTGGTCCTGCTCATCGACCGCGCCACGCGGCCGGACTCGTCTGCGCTCTTCGCGCGTCTGCGCGCCGCCATCCGTCCTGAGCTGCAGTTGGAGATCTGGGACGAGATCAGGCTGCGCGAGCTGATCGTCGAGTGCTTCAAGCTGGATCTGCCCGCGGTCACCGTCGAGAGCCTAACCGAGCTGCGCAGTGGCATCGATCAGGCCAAGTGGCACTGGGCGTTCGGCGATCGGCATGTAGCGAGCCCGCTCAAGGCGTCGCTGCTTTGGCACTTCGGCTGGTCGCGCCTGCTGCAACTGCACACGCAGTACGGCCTGACGCCCGAACGCATCTTGCCACCGCAGCGCTATCGCAACGTGGTGGTGATCCTGGCCGACCTGTCCTACTTCTCCAGCTTTGTGCGCGACACGCGCGACGACGAGATCATGCGCGGCGCCCTGACCTCGTTCTATTCCAACTCACGCTACGCCATCATCAACTCGGGCGGCATGATGGGACAGTTCGTGGGCGACGAGGTGCTGGCCCTATTCGGCGTGCCCGAGGACGGAGACACCGTCACGCTGCGGGCGCTGGAATGCGCGCGGGCGCTCTTGCAGATCGGAAACTCGGTGTCCAATCGCTGGCAACGCCAGCTCGACCGGGTGCAACCCGCGGGCGGCGTACACCTGGGCATCGCCATGGGCGACATCCACGTGGTGCTGTACCGGCCCTTCAGCCAGACCCACATCGGCGTGGTGGGCGACGCGGTCAACCTGTCGGCGCGCCTTCTGGCCGAGGCCGGGCCCAACGAGATGGTGGTGGCTAACACCTTCTATCAGAAGCTTCCCGAGGCGGTGCAGGCCGAGTTCAGCGAGATGGAGCCCGTGGCAGCCAAGAACGTCGGCTTGATCAAGGCCTGGAAGCTACACGGCCGCTCGCAATTCTCCACCCGCGGGGCTTGAGCCCGGCGCCGCACGTCCCGGATTTTGGTCGGGCGATCAACGCTGGTGCCGACTCAGTCCTTGGCTTCCGCGCCGACCAGCGCATCCGCCGACGCGCCTGCCTCCGTCGAACCCGACACCTCCGACGCCGACCCGTCTTGTGGCGGCACGTATGCGGCCGCGACTGCGGCGCTGACTGCGTCAGGAGTAAGGCTGGCGGCACAGCCGCGCTTGAGACAACAGACACTGACCGTGATCGGCGCTGCGTCCTGACTGATGGCTTCGCAGGTCGCTCCAGACGGGCAGTCTGCGTTGGTCTTGCACAGGACTTGGCCCGGGGGCACGTTGAGCTTGAAGCTACACGCCGAACCGAGCGCGCCGGCGAGAAGGATACCGACTACCAAGAATAGGTTGTTTCGCATGGTGCACACAGCCGGCTAGAGCCGGACCGAGAGATTGAGACCCCATGCTGTGGGAGAAAGGGCAGGCTGAATCTCTGCCGTGGCGCCCCCGCTGTTCTTGCTCGCCCCGATGAGGTGCAGGGTGATCCCGGTCGCAGCTGCGACGCCGCCGATGGCGTAGAACACATACTGCATGGTCACGAAGCGATTCCCGTCGGACTGCTTGGTCCGCAGATCGGTTCCCTGCGCGATCTTCCCTGCGCTGGTCAGATTGTTGGCGTCGTCGCTGGTCTTGCTCACGAGGTAGCTGAACACGCCGCCTGTCACCAGTGCCGCGGCACCGACGATTTCAAGCGCGATACCGGTCAGCACCAGTCCCTGGCCGTGCTCGCCGGTAGACGGGGGAGGAGCCGTGGCGGTCGCGGCCGCGGGAACGATGGGAGCCGGCGCCGGCGCTGGCGGTGCAGCAGGCGGCGCGGCTGAAACCGTGGCGGGCGCGACCGGGGCTGGCGGCGTGGGCTCGCTGGGCTGGGCCTTCGCGGGTGCACCTGCCGCCGTGGGCGCAAGACCCAGCGCTAGCAAACCACCAACGCACGCCGCTAGGATTGATCGACGGAGAGCCCATGAAGACTGCCTCATACGACTTGGCCTGCCTTTCCTTTGGTCCTTCGCGAGTATAGATGAAGACGCCCGTCGGGGGGAGACTCACCATCTCACCGAACGGTGGAAGAAGCGATTCTGCCTAACGCGTCGTGTGGCGCGAGTCTCCAGCGGTCCGGCGGCGCAGTCGAGCAGCCGATCATTCGTTTCGCCGGTGGTCGGCCGGTGCCTTTCCGCGAAGCAATAGTCGCGGAAGTTGATGAATCCGGATCTCTTTCGTAGCCTAACGTCCTCCAAGGATTCCCGATTCGCCGCCGAGCGGGGTTCTGCAGTCCAAAGCCGAGGAGTGCGTTCATGAAGTTTCCTCCCGCCCCGATTCTCGCCTTGCTTGCTCTTGGGGGAGGGTGCGCTCTGGCACCCCCGTCGTCGAATCACGCACAGGGTGGAAACGCGAACTCGACCACGCACAGCAATCCCGGGATTGGGGGAGGCGGTGGAGCCAGTCCCTTGGGCGGAAGCACCAGTGTCATCACGCCGTCAGGCGGCAACACAGCCCAGAGAGATGCGGGCGTGATAGCTGGCACCTTGGCGACCGCGGGTACCCCCACGGCAGGTGGCGCGACATCGACGGGCAGCACGCCATTCGGAGGCAGCGATCCGACGGGCGGTACCACGGCGGGGAGCACGGCGACCGGAGGCAATGCGATGGGCGGCGCCAGCGGCGGTGCCAGCGGCGGCAACGCGAGCGGCGGCACCAGCGCCCGCGGTGGGGCATTCACGGGCGGCTCGATCAGCGGCGGCTCGATGAGCGGCGGTTCGATGACTGGCGGCTCGATGAGCGGCGGCTCAAGGTCAGGGGGCACCAGGACCGCGGGCGCTACGGCGAGTGGCGGTGCGAGCGGCGGTGCGAGCGGCGGCAGCGCGACCGGCGGCTCGGCCAGCGGCGGGGTATCCACTTCGGCCGCGGGCACGCACGCTTCCTATCCGCCCATCACCAACGGGACCAGTGGCTTCGCCACCCGCTACTGGGATTGCTGCAAGCCCTCCTGTGGCTGGTCCGCCAACGCCAACAACAAACCGGTGCACACCTGCGGCAAGGATGGCACGTCGACCGTCGGCAACGACACACAAAGCGCGTGTGGCGGTGGAGGCGGATACATGTGCTACTGGGGCGCGCCCTGGTCCGTGAGCAACACCCTTTCCTTCGGCTTTGCCGCCTACAACGGTGTCGACTGCGGCACTTGCTTCCAGATCCAGTTCACCGGCAAGGGGCAGTACAACGATAAGGATCCAGGGTCGATGGCTCTCAACGGCAAGACGATGATTGTTCAGGTGATCAACATCGGAGGCATCGCCGCCAACCAATTCGATCTTCTGATCCCTGGCGGGGGCGTGGGTGCCAACAACGCATGTACCGGCGGTTCCGCGCAATGGAGCGGCGCCAACATCGGCGACACCAACGGCGGCATGCTCACGACCTGCAAGGATAGCGGGTCGTGCGTTCAGCAGATGTGCCAAGCCGCATTCGGCAGCATGCCGCAGCTTTTGGCAGGCTGCAACTGGGTCAACAGCTGGTTCGCTGCGGCCGACAATCCCCAGATGGTGTACCAGAAGATTGCCTGCCCACCCGAGATCAGCGCTAAGTCGGGAGAGTAGTGTGCGCGGCCTGTAGCCACCCGGCTTGCGCGCTCCCGTCCTGAAAGAGCGACCTCTCAGCAAAGCCTATCGCTTCTCCTCCACATATGAGGCGGTGATGATTCTGCCAACGTCACCAATATCCTCGTTGAGATCTGCGGGGCTGACCTTGAAAGGCGTCGTAGTGAACTCGGCCCGTTGATAGCTCTTGGTGAAGCTTTCATAGAAGCGTGGATCCTGCTGCGGCAAAACAATGGGCTTGTGCGCGATACCATTGCTGTCGAGGTAACTGAAATACAGCTTGCCGAATATGCCATCACCACGCTTGCTGGTAAAAACGATCCATCTACTGTTACTTGACCATGCATGATAGGAGTCAGAATGATCGCTGTTGATCTCCAGCCTTCTGAAGGTCTTCTTTTCAAGGTCCATTAGGTACAAATCGGTGCCCTGCCGGACGATGGAAAACGATCCCCGGTCGGTCATGCAGAAGAGAAGGAACCTACCGTCGGGAGAGGGCGCCGGAAAGGTAGAGCCCAACCCCGTCTCGCTCGCCGAGACAAGAGTTTCCACCTCGCCCCATGTGTCGCGGCCCGCGTCGTAGCCGATGCGCTGGAGATCGTACTGTACCTTTGCGAAGTCCTGCTTGGAGACCTTCGGGGCGCTCAGGAAATAGAGGGATCTGCCATCGGGAGACCACGCGGGCTGGTTTTCCACCCTGTCCTTCCGGGAAATAGCCTCAGTCGTCGACATCGTGTTCTGCTGAATATTGTAGACCGCCAGATCGCCGTCCAGATCCGTGTATTCAAGAACCTCCTCGGCGCCCTTGCCGGCCGCGAACATGGAGACCGAAACTTTCGCGTCGGTAGCAAACGCAATCAGGTTGCCGTTGGGATGCCACGAAGCGTAGGAGGATCCGGGCCGTCTCAACACCGGCGTAATCAGCGAGGTCTTTCCCTGGTCATGCAGCAGCACGTAGTTCTTGCCGTAGAAACGCGCCTGAAAAAGGAACTTGTCCGTGGAATGGCGATAGAAGGTGTGGCAATTGAAACAGCCTTGCTTCGGCGAAAGAATCAGTTCTTCGTCGAACGATTGCAGGTCGCGCTGCAGAATCTCGAGCCTGTCCTTCATGTAGAATTGGGGGTAGCTCTTGCGATAAGTTATGTAGCGGTCGATGGGCTCTGGCGCGATTCTGTTTGTAATGGGCGAAAAAGAATACCAGCGTCCATTTCGCTTGATGTAGATCTGCAACTTCAGCTCATTCCCGGCGTTCTGCTCCAGCAGCGAGCGCCATCTGCGCAAAGGGATAGTGATTTCGGGCGACGCGCTCACGACGAGAATGTTGGGCCCTTTGATCGAGCTGATCGCCACGGCGAACTCCTCGCCGGAATCGGCGATAGTGAAGTTCAGCGGTGCTATGTTGGGCGGAATAACGCTGTTGGAGTAGTCCGGCCGGATGGTTGGAGGAACTCCTGCCGGGAGGGCGGAGCGCTCATCGAACCCGGTGCACGAAATACCTGCCCCCAATAGTGCGGCCAAGCATGGCGCGACGATTAGTGCGCGGAATCGACGGTATTCGCCCATGTTCGCCTTTGGCTAGAAAGGGATGTGTAGTAATGGAAGTATCTGGTCTCGAATTTGTCACCGGTGTTCACCGGATAGCCAGCAGCACGTCGGCGCAGGACGTCAGAGTATTCCATGAAATCACGGACGGTCGCTGCGTCTAGTCGCCTTGCGACCGCCGGTGATGGATTTTGGCCGGTAGCTTCCAGATACACCAGAACGGCCTCTTGGCAAACGAGCGGGATTGCGGCGGTGCCCATCGGGGCGGCGGAGTCGTCCTTCGGGAAAAATGCTTCAAATACTCTGGCAACCTGTCCGTTCAGCAAGTATGAGGACAGAAGGTATGCGCGGGCCATGCCGTTGTCTGGATTATGCGCTACCAGGCGCTGCGCAACTGAATAGAAGGGAGGCCGTTGCAGCAGGGATTCGACGGGGTCGTCGGCTAGGAGTATTCGCGACTTGATCGACATCAGATAGTCGTCGCTCTCCATCCGTTTCGGGTCGTCGACATACGCGAGATATCGGTCGGCCCATGCGCCTGAAAGTAGATTCTGCCTTATCACCAGGAGGAATGGGCGACTGGCCGCGGGATTGCCCTTTAGCAAATAGACGAGAGCGATCAGTTGATAAGACGAAAGCAGATCGCCGCGATACTCCAATAGATCGTAGGCCGTGAGCTCGGCGTAGTTGATGAGCCCCAGTTCAAAGCAGACCCGGGCGTTCTGCTGCAGGTTGACCATGTACTTGCCCTTTTCCAGATCTTCGCGAAGCGTCTCCGGGGTAACATTCGCGGCGTAGGGCGGATAGAGTTTCCGGTACTTGAGAAGGTCATCGGGCAGCCTGCCGGTATGATGCAGGGCTTCGAGTATGAAGGGCGATACCAGTATTGGATCGGCATCGGCGAGCGACGGCTTCTGTACTTCTTGCAGAACAGCGGACCATTGCTGCGTCGCAGAGTACAAATTGAGCCTTAGAACGGAACTCCAATAGTCGTTGAATGTGAGGTCTATCGTGAGCGCGCCGACAAGAAGCAAAGAGGCGATTGATGCCGCTCTTGTCCAGGCGAGCCAGCGTGTGGACTTCGACGTACGCCGACCCGCGTGGAAAGCCGATAGAAGCGGCGCTCCGAGAAGCAGACAGAAGAGACCTTTGGAACTCGGCAGCCAGGTCTGGAGGTCGGCGTAGCCGGTGGCCAGGATAGGCAACAAAGCGAGACCGGAGAGCGATCTTTTCCTATATGCCACGGCGACGGCAAGGAGCAGCAAGCCGACAAACACCGCAGCTTCAAGAGTGGAAGCGCGATCGAGAGCGCCAGAAAGGGCGGCAGCAGGGGATTCGACGCTGGTATGCTGAAGGTAGAGATATCGATGGTCGATGGCCAGAATGGCAAGTGCCAAGGCTGCATACAAAACCCCGACCCATCGATCCCGGTGGTGCAGTAGTTCAGAAGTTATGCACAGGGCCGCGAAAAGCCAATAGAGGTCGTGCACTATCAGGATGAAGAGGCATGAGGCAAGCAGGAAGACCAAGACCCTAGGAAGGGCGTTCTTTCCCGGGAGACGAATGAAGACGTCCGCAACCACGAGCGCGGCAAGCAGTCTCGTCAGGGGAATGATGCGGAATTGGTTGAGGGTACAGAGAACGAAGAAGAGCGGGACAACAGTAAAGAAGGAAGAGCGCACGCCGGTAAGCGCCGAATGGATCCTATTCGCAAAGACGCCGGCAAGAAGAGCAGAGAAGATGGTTGACAGTGTGCTCAGCCAGGGAAGTGCGTTGAGCTGGAAGAGGAATTTGTCCGCATACGTCGTCACTCCGCCGGGCAGCAGCGCGATGTCGCGGAAGAACGCGAAAGTCTTCAAGAACAGTTCGGGATTCCAATAGTACAGAACCTGCGGCCTGATCCTTGCCTCGATGTACACGGCGGCCGCCGCAAACATGAGGCAATAAAGCGCGCCCTTGAAGGCGGAGGAATGGAGCCTTTTCACGCTAGTCACCTGAGCATCGTCAAATCGAATGGGGTCTTCGAGGGTCCGGGAACCCTGCTGCCCCGCATTGGTGCGACCTCGACCGCATGAGCGCTGTGGGGCACCCTTGGGCCGCCGTTCCCGGCCGCTGATGACGCCGTGTTGACCACGGGGATAGTCTACCCCATCACGTTTGTGCGGGACATGGCTGCGGATACAACAGGGTTGTTCGAAGCAGGCGAGAGCGCCCGCTGTCGCGGCACACGGGCTCGTGCAGGTAAGCCCAGAGGGGCGACCTGCGGTCGCCCCTAGCGGAGAAACGCGATTCTTGCGCCTGCACCCGCCGCTGTGGTCCGAATCCCAGGACCGTGAAGTGGCCTGCTAGTCGCGGAAGCCGGTGCGGCGGCGTCGCCGGTTCAGAGCCAGGCCCAACATGCTCAGCATCGCGACCAGATAGCCCGCCGAGGCGTGCCCGGAGGTTGCGCCGATCGCGCATGAACAGCCCGATGCGGCCGCAGCAGTGAGCGGTCCCGTGGCGGCTTGTCCGCCAGCGGCGCCGCCGCCTCCGTTGTTCGTGCTACCGCCGGTCGAAGGCACGACCGCAGACGTCCCCGCGGTTGGGATCGGCGCTGTGGTGCTTACCACGGTGTTCCCCCCGGTCGCCAGGGTGCCGCCCTCGGCCCCGGACGTCCCGCCCATTTCGGTCGCCGCCGTCCCGCCGGTGGGCGCCGCGCTAGTGTCCACAGTCCCCGTCGTCCCGCCGCCGGCCTGGCCTGCGGCCCCGGTAGTCCCGCCACCACCCGCGCCTGCGGCCCCAGTGGTCCCGCCGCCGCCCGCGCCCGCGGCGCCGCTTCCGTCAGGATACTTGATGTTGGGCCTTGGCGGGTCGGTCATCCCGTCACCCAGGTAGTAGTCCACCATGCGCGATTGCTGATAGCCTTTTTCGTTCATGCTGTTTCGGTATTCTGGATCGTGCATCAGGGTATAGATACGCTTGTCGGTTGGAATGGTCGTCGTGTAGATCCTGAGCGTCTTGCTGGTGGTATTCTCAAGCATAACTTCCTCGCGCCAGTCGCCAAACATGTCGCCATAGAGGGGGACCGCTTGGCGCCATGAGGACACGCCGTCCAGCTTCTTGCTGGTGAAAGCAAAAGCGGGCGCCCCCGGATATGACCATTTTGAAATGGTGACATCGTCAAGGTTTTCGCTCAACAGATCGCCGTCCCACCAGATACGGAAGTTCTGCGGCGGCGCATCGGACCCTATTTGCGCACCGGTCAAGTCGACCATGTTGAAAACCTTACCGCCGGTCCAGCATTCGTACCCTGGATGGGTCGGGTCCACGTCTCCGCATGTTCCGCGCGCCATATCTTGTCCACTGTTGCCATACTTTCGAAGCACGGTGCCGGTCTTGGCGTTGTACTCATACCAATCATAGGCGAGCCTCTGTCCAACGCCCCAACCCACCAGGTCGGCCCCCGCCTTAGGATCCATAGCGCCTATGTGCCACCGGTCGCCGTGGCCTATGCCCTGAGAAAACATATTCCAGAAGATCGATCCATCCCCTTTGATGGCGTAGCCGCCGTTTACACATTCGTCTATGCCGTCGCGATCAAGGTCGACACATCTGATGTTGTGGTTATTGGGATAGTTTCCAATCGGCGTACGTACTGCCTTGAAACGCAGAGACCAGGCGCCGTCTTTGAAATCAAATCCCATATCCATCATCGCCGCTGTCCCACCAGCCTTTCCCTTGTAGTACAGGCTTGGATGCACGCCGTCCCAATAGGCGCTGCTGAAATGGCCGGTTACGTTCCCAGTGGATTTGAGATCTTGGGGGACGGCGCATTCCTTGCCCTTTTCCGCTCCGGTCTTTCCATCGATCGCGACGATGAACGAGTCGGTTTGCGTTGTCGACGCGTTCAGTACTTTCTTGTCCCCGAAGATCATGCCGTTGGCCCCTCTGAGTACGACTTCGTCTTTGCCGTCGCTGTCGACGTCAAACACGGCCTCATTGTCAGCATGCCCTACGCTGATGGTGTCCGGACCGGATAGTGATAGGTCGGTATTGGTGGAGTTCGGGCCCATGTCGACCCGCCACATGAACGTCCCGTCCCGATGGTATGCATCGACATACTGGGATACGTTTGTTGAAACCCGATCCACGATGTATTCCATTTCGCCATCCCCGTCGAGATCCCCGACATAGCCAAGATGGATGGCCCTGCCTCCTGCGTCCTGGAGCGGGATATCAAGGTAGTCATTCTGCAGGTTCAAC
Source organism: Myxococcales bacterium (assembly GCA_003158735.1). GTDB lineage: Bacteria > Myxococcota_A > Polyangia > Fen-1088 > Fen-1088 > Fen-1137. Next base: position 28,378 of record PMLB01000341.1, read on the forward strand.
ATCGCCTTTTCCCCTGTCGCCTCCTCGACGCCCCCGATCACGGCCTTTACGCTGTAGTCGCCAGAGCCGGAGCTAGTGTCCTGGTAGTTGGTGGAGGTGGTTATTGGCGCGGAATTGAGTTTCGCCGTCCCCTTGTAGATGTTGAAGGCAATGTCAGTACCCTGTTCTGTGCCCCAAAGCCGCCACGACAGATAGGTCCCGGTCCCCGACTTGACTGCCACCAGGCCGCGGCCGAGTTTTTGCATGATCCGCTGGCCCTGCGCAGGCATTGCCACTAGGCAAACGGCCAAACAAATTGAAAATAGAACGACCCTATTTCTCATGGTAGCGCCCCCTTCGAGGTTGGGATGATATGTCTCGCGCAGCGCAGCAAGTACTTTGTGCACAAACGCACTCGTAGGGAAAAGGGCTAGGGACCAACCAGGACGGGTCAAATACGGCTCAATTTTTTTTACTCCAGACGCACGGCGCTAGGTGGCGCTCTGATATGGGAACCCTGAAAGGGTTCGCTTCGCCCTTCGGCCCCCACCTACCACCTCCTCCCCGCTCGCTTCCCCCT
>PMLB01000237.1 GCA_003158735.1 Myxococcales bacterium
CTGTCTTTCCACCTGCGCCGACTCCGCCCGAGCCACCGTGATTTCCAGCGGTCGCAGGTCCCGTCTCGCCGCCCGATACGATTCCACCGGCGCCCGATGACTTGCCGCCGCTGCCCGGCATGCCACCGAGATTTCCACCGGTCGCAGGTCCGGTCAAACCGCCGGAAGCGATTCCACCGCTGCTCGATGGCGTGCCTCCACCGCCCGCAGTACCGCCGACGGTCGTTGCACCGCCGCCGGAACTCCCACCCACGTTATGGGGGCTGTTGTTGCTGCTCGAGCAGGCGAATGCGAACAGCATCGCTGCCGGTAGAATGCGGACGATAGAACCTGCGTTTCGCATATAAACACTCCCCTGATAGGTGAAGGGGTAGCTGCCCGGCAATTTGGGTCAATCCGAGGTCACCAGAACGCGTGGCTTCAAGGTAGTCCTTCCAGAATCCCCCGCCGAAACGAGAGTGAGACACCGAACACCGAGAATAGACGCTTCAGCGCAACCTCCGGCACACTGACCACTGGACTTACGCTCGGCACGCTATGCACGAGGAGAGTGATGGAGATCACTAGGAAGCCCGCCACAAACAGTTGACGCGGACGTAGCATTGCTTGGCGCGGGTGGTCAAGTCCACCGACAGTCCTAAGCTCGCTCGCGACGGTCTGGTCCGCACGCTCGACACGGCCCGGTGTCATGGCTCCGATGCTTGATGTCTGACCACTTGTGCAACTTCATCTACTCTTCTCCTTCTCGTGTCGACGCCGCTGTTCCGCCACGTACCGCTCCCATACCTGCTCTGCGCGCGGCACGTGGGTCTCGTGGAAACGAGCGCCCAGAATTCACGGCGAATTGCTCAAACTCGGCATCGACATCGGCGAGCGCAGCGTCTCCCGCTTCATGCCACCCAAGTCACGCAAGCCTCCCTCGCAGACCTGGCGCACGTTCGGACACAGATCGCGCGCCCGACATGGGCGTGCTCGCGCGCGAGCACGCCGTAAACATCACCTTCCGCCCAGAATCGCCCCCCGTCAACGCATGGATGACAGGCTGGCGAAGGACAGCGGTTGCGGGGAATCCCGAGCCCCGGCCGAGACCGGTGATCGCGATGAGCACGAGCGCGTCCCGGAACTTCGAGCATGCGCCGTCAGCGGATGTTCTCCTCCCAGCGAGACCACCCGCTGCCCGGGAATCGCGGAGTTGACGTCGCGTTCTCTATGCCAGAAATCTGTCTCTTATGCTTGACAGGATCCGGCGGCTGCGCTAGAGGACTCTCATGCTGGTTCGATCCGGCGCAAACCACGGCGAGAGAAAGGATTTCAATCGATGAAGAAGTTGGCTTCGGTTCTAGTGTTGGGACTGGCAGTTTCTGGTATAGGTGGCTGCGGCGATGATGCGCCCGTGCCCAGACCCGACGCCGGGGTTGGCGATGGCGGCACCAAGGTAGGCGACGGAGGCGGCGGAGCGGCCGCAGATGGTGGGGGCGGCGGGGCAGAGGGTGGCAGTGTGGGGAATCTCGATGCGGGTACTGGCAATACGTTGGACGCCGCCAGTGTGCCCGATCTAGCGCCGGACGTCGGTGGGGGCGGCACAGCGGACACGCACGTGGCAGCGGATGGAGCAGGGCTGGTGGACGGTCCGGTGGTGGTCGGCGTTGCGGATGGAGGAGGGCTGGTGGACGGTCGGGCGGTGGTCGACGCTGTCGATGCAGCAGCGCATGTGGACGGTTCGGCGGCAGTCGACGCCTCGGAGGTTGAAGACGGTGCGGGGGATGGCGGCGAGGCAGGCTAGCGGTCGGGGTGGTGGGTTGAGGGTGAGGTGAAACCAGCCGACAGAAAAACAGAAAGGAGGTGGCCAATTCCAGCAGACTGCGACTGTAGGGGCGGCGGGTGTGAAGCCGGGGGCGGGAGGCGCGGGACCCTCCAACGCGTATTCCGCTCCCGGCCTGGGTAGTGAGAAGGAGCACTACCGAACTGCAATGACGCTGGCGTATGCCAGGTGGCCGAAGAATGTGCCGGTTTCTACACGCCGGCGTGCTTCGTTCTTCAGGGCAGCGGCCAGATCGCCGCCGATGCGACCTGCGCCCGCGAGCACGTCAGCTCCACGGTCCACGATGGTCAGCATGTAATTCGCGTCCGTGACACCGTGGTAGCCGTAGCTGCGAACATTGCGTACGGTAAAGCCAGCGCGTTGAATGCTGGCGGCAAGTTTCTGGACGAGATAGGGGTCATGGACGATGGCCTCCACAGTGGCCGCTGCGCACGCCTGCAGCGGATCGGCGGTGCTGATGGCCACGCTGGTGGTTGAGTAGTCGGCATCGAAGATCACCAGCTGCCCGCCGGGTCGCAAAACGCGATGGGCCTCGGCCAGGGCCTGGTCAAGGGCAGGCACGTGGCAGAGGGTGGTGTGAAAGACCAGGACGTCGAACGTGCCTGGATCGAAGGGCAAATGGCGCGCATCACCCTGCCGGAATTGCAGGTTGGCGATTCCTTCGGCAAGGCGCCTGGCCTCGGTGAGAAAGAAGGGTGAGGGATCTACGCCAAAGACCTGGCAGTCGGTGCGGAGCTGAGCCAGAGCACGCGACACCGGGCCGGTTCCACAGCCCACCTCCAGCAGCGCCGTTCCCGGGCGAAGTTCAATTTCGGACTGGTAGCTCATGCGCATGGCGACCTGTTGGGGATCGGCGGCCCTCAGTTCCAGGATACGAGCCAGATTCTCCAGCGTGTTTCGGTCGGCGGCAGCAATATCAGCGTACACGTCCGGCATAGGCCTGGTGTCTCATAAAACGAAGGCGCGTGCAATAGGCGGAATACGATGCGCGTGCACCACGCTTGCCGGCGCGTATTCCCAGTCCGAAGATCGGCAGACAAGACAACGTGTCTTTTCTGCTTGACGTCCGGGCCGCAGGTCGGTAGAAGCGCCCGTATGATTCATCTTGGCTGCTGTTGTCGCACAACGCGGGTTTCCAGCCGGCGTCGTTCGCGCTGACGACGCCAAGGCACAGGGAGCCCCCGATGCGCACGGCGGGCTCCCCTCATTCCCGGGCACGCAGCGCTGAGCGGGGCTGTCAGACCGGGAAAGAGGACGCAAGAACTTCCTCTCAGAAAACAAGGTCGACACGAGTTTCGCCATTCCGGCGGGCCGTGACACCGCGAGCGCCCCTCCGGGGGGAAGGGAACTCGTGTATCGCAACCACCAGCAAGGAGCATCGGCGTGTCTGTTTCGAAAAGTCTGAAGTCATCACTGATTGGTCTCTTCCTCTTCCCCCTTACGGCGCACGCACAGACGGGAGGTCCGGCCGAGTCGGGAGCGCCGATCGGTGGGCAAGCGCCGGCGGCCCAAGCGTCGCCGGAAGCTCAACCCGTCCTTTCTCCAGCGCCCGCTCCCTTGCCTCCACCTGCCGCCGTGCCCGTCGAACCAGCGCCCACGCCGCAACCTGCGGTTGTCCTCACGGGAATTCCCAAGGAACAGGCACAACTCCTCGCGCAAAGCGGTTTTGTGGATGCGGGACCAGGGGGCTTTGGCGTGCGTTCAGCCAACAAGGAATCGCAACTGCGTTTTCACCTGCAGGTTCAGGCCGACGCGAAATTCTGGCATGGGACGACGCCGGCCAAGGTCAACGAAACCTTCTTTCTGCGCCGGGCGATTCCCTGGATTGATGGAACCCTGCCCTACGGCATCAGCTTTCTGGTCGCACCGGATTTCAGCCAGATCAACAGCACCAACACTGCGGCGCAGGCGAACGCCGCCATCATTCTCCCGGACGCCTATTTCCAGCTCAAGATTCTGGATGAGCTGCAGTTCCGCTTTGGAAAGTTTCGCGCTCCCATCGGGCTCGAACGGCTGCAGCCGACCGGCCAGTTGTTCTTCAACGAATTTGCGCTGGCCACCGAGCTCACGCCCTTGCGGGATGTGGGCGCCCAGATCCAGGGCGAGATCGCAAAGGGCTACGCCGGCTATGCCTTGGGCGTGTTCAATGGCGCCGTCGACAACGCCTACACGGATCTCGACCCCAGTCGCTACAAGGATGTCGAAGGTCGCGTGTACGCTCAACCCCTCGGCGCGCCCAACCCGGATTCCTTTCAGTACGCCATCATTGGATTTGCCGGGACCGTCGGTCGCAAGAGCTTCGTGCCGCAGGCGTCCGGCCAGTCCACGAATTTGCCGACCTACAAATCCCCAGGGGGCGCTGCCATCTTTTCGTACAAGACTGGCGCGACACCCGACCTGACGAATACGGCGATTGCTTCGGGGCAGCAGCGAAGGTTGAACGTCCACGGCTACTACGCCATCGGTCCGTTCGGCCTGCTTGCCGAGTACCTCTACTCGCAGCAGAGGGTGGGCTTCAACTACGGGAACACTCGCGTGGGAAACCAAGGGTGGACCGCCGAAGCGTCGCTATTCCTGTACGGCGGCAAGGCGTCCTACTCGCAAGCCAAGATCGCGACGCCCTTCGACTTGCAGGCTGGCACCTTCGGCGCCTTCGAGGTGGTGGGGCGTGCCTCGCAGCTGAGATTCGACCAGTCCGCTTTCGGGGCCAAGACCGATACCACGAAGCCGGTTGACGAGACCGCGTCGGTGAAACACGCCACCGAGCTCGCCGGCGGACTCAACTGGTACTTCAGCCGGTGCGTGCGATTTCTCTTCAGCTACAACCACACCTCGTATAGAGGCGGCGCCGCCACCGGAGACAGGCCGGCTGAAAACGTGTTCTTCGGCCGCGCGCAGCTCAACTACTAGCGGGAGGGATGGCGATGACGTCGCAAGCGAGAAGAATGAGGATCGCGGCCGCCCTGGCCATCGGGACCGCTGTTTTTGCCCCGGCTTGCCGGAAGAAGGTCGCAGCGCCGCCGCCGCTGGTGAACCTGAAGGTCGGACACCTGCCCGTCACGGGGCACGCGAAGTTCTTCGTGGCGGCGGAAGAGAAGTTCTTCCAGCAGGAGGGACTGAACGTACAACTGTCCGAGTTCACCAACTCGGCCGACGGGCTGGCGGCGTTACGCGCGGGCCAGCTTGACCTGGGCGCCTTTGGCACCACGGCGCCTCTGGTGCACATCGCCAAGGGCGCCGACCTACGCATCATCGGCGGTGTCATGGGTGAAGATGTGTCCATCATAACGACCAAGGAGAAGGCGACGGAGATCAAGTCGGTCGCGGATCTGAAGGGGAAGAAGGTCGCCACCGTGCGACTGGCAACCGGGGACGCAGTGCTGCGGGGCGCGCTCGCCCGGGCGGGTCTGGACTGGAGGAAGGATCTGGAAATCTTCGAAGTCAAGAACCCGCCCGCAGTCATCGAGTCAGTGAAGAGTGGCCAGGTGGAAGCCGGAGTCGTGTGGGGACCGCACGATCTACGGGCCGAAGAACAGGGACTGGTGGTGGTGGTGCGCAGCAAGGACCTGCAACCGGGTCATCCCTGCTGCCGCCTCACCATAAACCATAAGGATCTCGATTCGCGCGGCGATGTTTGGCAGCACTTCATCCGCGCCATTCTGAAAGCGGAGCTGTTCAGCAAGACCAACCAGGACGCAACCATTCGCGACATCGTCAAGTACGTGAAGGTCGATCCGGCGCTGGCCAGAAAGGCGTTCTATTCGCCGTACTTGGACCAGTCGTCCGACCCCAATTTGGCCGCAATCCAGGAGTTCTGGAAGGTCATGAAGGCCAGCAATTTCGTCGAATCGAGCGCCGACATCACGCCCTTTGTCGACGGCAAAGCTTACCTGGCAGCACTGGAGAGTCTGGAGAAGGAGGCGCCACAGGAGACGTACTGGAAGACGCTGCACTCTGTCTACACGTCGAGGAACTGATGAACTCGGCTCCCCAGCCGGCACTGGAACTCGATTCGGTGTCGTTCGGCTATGGCACGGGCGCCGTACTCGCAGACCTGTCGCTCGGGCTTCGTGAGGGAGAATTTGTTTCGCTGCTGGGGCCGAGTGGATCAGGCAAGAGCACGGTGCTGCGCCTGCTGGCCGGGCTGGAGATCCCGCAACGCGGGCATATCCGCCACCGTGGGAAACCGGTGACCGGCCCGGGGATCGACCGGGGCGTGGTGTTTCAGGACTACTCGCTCTTTCCCTGGATGACCTTGACCGAGAATGTTGTTCTGGCCATTGGCAAGGCGCACCCGCAGCTAGAGCGCAAGCAGCGGCGCGAGTTGGCAGAGGAATATCTGGAATTGGTCGGGCTTGCCGATGCGCATGCCAAGTATCCGCAGGAGCTGTCGGGCGGGATGTGCCAGCGCGGGGCGATTGCTCGGGCGCTGGCCATGGGCGCGCCGGTGCTGTTGATGGACGAGCCCTTTGGCGCGCTCGATCCGGTCAATCGAACCCGCCTGCAGGATCTCTTGCTGGAAGTGTGGAATTCCAGCAGGCCTGCCCGCACCATCGTGTTCGTCACCCACGACGTGGACGAGGCCATTCTTCTCGCCGATCGAGTGGTGGTGCTCGGAGCATGTCCAGGGCGAATCATCGCGGATCTGGATGTCCCCATTCCCAGGCCGCGTCCCCGACGGCAAACCTACCTGCGGCCCGAGTTTCAGGGCTTGCGCAAGGCGGTCACCGAACACTTGCAGGGCGACATGTTGCGGCGGCTGTCGGCCGCAGACACGGTGGCGGAGGCCGAGGGGATATGAGCCAGGTCAGGGCAAGTGGCGTGGCCTCGTTGGCTTTCGCAGATCTGCCGGCGTCTGCCGCGCGACCGACGCAGACGACGCGTCGGCCGACCGCGCGCCTGTCGGGCAAAGAAGGCTGGTGTCTGCTGGTCGGCCTGCTGCTCCTCTGGCAGCTCGTGGCCTGGGTGGTGCCGGCGCGCAACAGATTCTTGTTTCCCTCGCCGTTGCTCACGGCCCAGGCCCTGTGGGCTTCTTTGCCCGAGCTGGGCAAGGGGACGCTTTCGTCGTTCATCATCCTGATTCCAGGATATGCCGCAGCCGTCGTGGCGGGTGTGGTGCTGGGCATTCTGGCAGGAACCACGCGTTGGCTGGAGCGATTGACGGTGCCGTTCACGCGCGTGGTGGCGCCGGTGCCACCCACCGTGTACGTGCCCTACGCCATTGCGCTTTTGCCCGGGTTTCGCAGCGCCGCGATTGCAGTGGTGTTCATTGGCGCGTTCTGGCCCATCTTCGTCAACGCCACGGCCGGGGCAGCGTCGGTGCCGCAGCGTCTGCGCGACAATGCACGCGTGCTGGGCCTGGGCAAAGCCGAATACTTGCGCCGGGTGGTGTTTCCATCGTCGCTGACTCACATCTTTTCCGGGATGTCAGTGGGCCTGGCCATGTCTTTCATCATGCTCACTGTGGCCGAGCTGTTCGGGGCCAACGCGGGCTTGGGCCGCTTCGTGCAGTTCTACGCCGACTTCGCCGACTATCCGCGCATGGTGGCCGGCATCCTGTTCACCGGCGCGGTGACCTTCGTTTGCATGCGCGCACTCGACCGGGTCAAGCGCCGCACTCTGTTCTGGCAAAGGTAGCTTGCATGTCACAGGAAGAAATTTCCCTGCTGGGTCGCCTGTCCGATGCCGTGCTGGCCATGGACGAGGCCGAGACGATCCGACTCTCGCAAGAACTGCTGGTGCGGAAGATCGATCCCGGGCTTGGCATCGAGGCGGGTCTGGTGGACGGCATGCGCCGGGCAGGCGACCTGTTCGAGCGCGAGGAGTACTTCATTCCTGAACTGCTCATCTGCTCGGATGCCATGTATGCGGGACTGCGCGTGTTGCAGCCGCACCTGCCCAGTGGGGCAGCGGAGCGCAAGAAGGGCATTGTGGTTATCGGCGTGGTGGAAGGCGACACGCATGACATCGGCAAGAACCTGGTGAAGATCATGCTGGAAACGGCGGGTTTCGAGGTGGTGGACCTGGGCCGCGATGTGCCCCCTGCAACCTTCGTGGAACGGGCCGAGTCCGCAGGCGCGCACATCATCGGCCTGTCCACTCTGATGACCACCACCATGGGCGCCATGTCCGAGGTGATTCGGTTGCTCGACGAAAAGCAGGCGCGTTCACGCATCAAGGTGATGGTGGGTGGTGGCCCGGTATCGCAGCAGTTTGCCAACCGCATCGGTGCGGACGGCTACGCGGCCAATGCCTCGGGTGCGGTGGCAGTGGCCACGCGCCTGCGCCTGGCGCCAGCGGAGTCGAGAGTGCCGTGACGCCAATCGAGCGTTTCGCGGCCCTGGCTGCGGGCGGTCGTCTGGATCGGCTGCCCTGCGTGCCCATTGTGGGCAACACGGCTGCTAGGGTGATCGGCGTGCGCACAGCGGAGATTCGTGGATCGGGTGAATTGCTGGCGCGTGCCCACACGGCGGCCTATCGCCGTTTCGGCTACGACGTGGTTCGCGTGTTCACGGATCTGTACGTGCAAGCCGAGGCCATGGGCGCCAAGGTGCGTGTGCCCGAGGACGAGACGGCGTATCTGCACGAACCTGCCGTGGTCGACACGCACGACGTAGATCGTCTGAGACCGGCTGATCCAGGCAAGGATGGCTGCCTGCCCGCGCACCGCGAGGCAGTGGTCCGCGTGGTGGACGACCTGGGTGGCGAGGCCGTGGTCACGGCTGCGGTGACTGGCCCTTTCACCAATGCCTCGTTTCTGGTGGGGGCCGAGACGCTGGCGCGGCTGGCCTTGCGCGAGCCCGCAGTGGTGCGACAGCTGTGCGAGATTTCTCTGGAGACAGCGTTGCGCTGGGCGGACGCCATCGTGGATGCAGGCGCATCCCCGAGCATCACCGATCCCATGCTGTCGTCCACGGTGGTGAGTCCGCGCCAGTTCCGCGAATTCGGGTTGCCCTATCTGCAACGGTTGGTGACCCACATTCGCGGTCGAGGCAAGTCGGTCACGCTCCATATCTGTGGCAAGACGCGGCCGGTTTGGGCGCTGATGGCTGACACTGGCGCGGACTGTCTGTCCATCGACAACGAGGCCAGCTTGATTGAGGCGAAAGCCGCAGTTGGAAAGCGGGTCCGGTTGATGGGCAACGTGCCACCCGTTGCTGTGCTGTTTGAAAGCGATCCCGCTGGCGTGCGCGAGGCGGTGCGCACCTGCGTGCGCGAGGGCGGCGACAATCCGCGCGGGTTGGTCGTGGCTTCAGGGTGCAGCCTGCCCACGGAAACTCCGTTCGCCAACATCGACGCCATGGTGCGCGCCGTGGACGAAATCGGCTGGCCGCCCCACGTGACTGAGGCCAGCGCATGAGTCCATTGGCGCCGCGCGAGCGTCTGCTGGGCGTTCTGGGCAAGAAGCTGGTGGATCGGCCGCCGGTGATCTGCACGGGCGGCATGATGAATGCCGCCATTGTGGAGGTCATGCAGAAGACCGGGCTCACCCTGCCCGAGGCACACTTCTCTGGCGCCAAGATGGCCGCACTGGCCGAGGCGGTGAGCGAGCACACCGGCTTCGAGAACATAGGCGTTCCCTTTTGCATGACGGTGGAAGCCGAACTGTTCGGCAGCCGCATCGATCACGGTACGCTGGCCTGCGAACCGAAGATTCAGACTGAGGCTTTCACGTCGTTGACCAAGGTGAAGATCTCCACTGGCGCGGCTCGCTCGGGACGCGCCGTGGTAGTGGCCGAAGCGGTCGAGCGGCTGAGCCGAAAGCGTCCCGACTTTCCGGTGGTGGCAACCCTGACTGGCCCGGTGAGTGTGGGGGCGTCGATCGTGGATCCGGTGACGTTTCTCAAGGAGCTGCGCACCCGGCGCGAGGACGCCCATCGCGTGTTGGGCCAGGTCACGGCGGTGCTGGCCGAATACGCGGGCGCGCTGGTCGCGGCTGGCGCCACCGTCATTGCGGTCGGCGATCCGACAGCCACCGTCGAGATTCTGGGTCCCCAGCTATTCCAGGAATATGCGGTTCACTACCTGAATGACCTGATCGGCGCGATCCACGCCCTGGCTACGCCGGTGATCGTGCACATCTGCGGAAAGCTGGGCAGCGGCACCCGCCTTCTGCCGGGACTGGCCAGCGACGCCATCAGCGTGGATGCCATGGTCAGCCTGAAGGGACTGAAGGCCGACGCGCCCGCGCTGGTCACCATGGGCAACCTGAGCACTTACCTTCTTCAATGGGGAGCCCCCGACAAGATCGCCGAGCGCGCGGTGGAGCTGGTGCGCGACGGGGTGGACATCATCGCGCCTGCCTGCGGGCTGTCCACGTCGACGACCTTGGCCAGCATCACGGCCATGACCCGTGCGGTGAAAGACAGGCCGTCGTGAGTGCCAGCGTGGAGGTTCGCTTCCTTCCCGGGCCGTTCATCGCGGATGTGAAGCCGGGCAGCACGCTGCTCGCGGCGGCTCGCAAGGCCCGCGCTCCATTGGAAGCGCCCTGCGACGGCGCCGGCATCTGCGGCAAGTGCCGGGTGTGGCTCGACCCTGAGGCGTTGACCGCGCTGGAATCCGACGTGGAGGTGGGCGGTGGCAATGGCCAGGGCGCGCTGGTTCTGGCCTGCGATGCGCGGGTGCGTGCCGATATTGCGGCGACCATTCCCGATCGCGGCGACAAGAACCTGGCCATTGTGGACCACGGATTGGCCACGGCGCGGTCTCTGGCGCCGCACATCGCTGTGGTGCACGCCCCCGACGGGTGCACGGTGTGGGCAGGTCAGGAACTGATCGCTTCGCTGCCGAGCGCGGTGGCCAATCTTGGTATTGCCGTGGACATTGGAACTACCACGCTGGTGGTTGCGTTGGTGGACCTGGATTCGGGCAGCGAACTGGCCGTGGCTTCGGCACTGAATCCGCAGACGGCATACGGGCACGATGTCTTGTCGCGGATTCACTTCGCGGCCGAGCGAGACGGTCTACCGACCATGCAGCGGGCGCTGGTGGATGGCCTCAATGTCCTCATTAGGCAGGTTTGCCAGCGGGCTGGCGTCGACGCAAGCCACATCCACGAGGCGGTATTGGGCGGCAATACCTGCATGTTGCACATCGCCGCTGCCGTGGATCCAGCACCACTGGGACGTTCACCCTATCGGCCATCGCTGACCGGGGGCAGCCACCTGCGCGCGGCGGAGCTGGGACTGGGCATCGCTGCGCATGGGCTGGCGTATCTGCCGCCCGTCGTGTCGGGGTTTGTCGGCGCGGACATCACGGCAGGGATCTTGGCCACCGACCTGCATCGATCGCAACAGACGGTCCTGTTGCTCGACATTGGCACCAATGGCGAAATGGTGCTGGCCCATGCTGGCGAGCTATGGGCCACGTCCACGGCTGCGGGACCGGCCTTCGAGGGCGTGAACATCGAGTGCGGCATGCGCGCGGCACATGGGGCCGTCGATGCCGTGACAGCGAGCGGCGGCAATTGGGAGTTGCACGCCATCGGCGATGTGCCGGCCATCGGCATCTGTGGCAGCGGACTCGTCGATCTGGTGAGCTGCCTGGTGCGCAGTGGCGCCATCGGCAGGAACGGTCGTTTCGCAACGAAAGCAGCGCCCCCGGTAGGAAATTGGGACGAGCGCGAGGGCCGCTGTTTGCTGCGACTGTCGCGCGAGGTGGTCCTGACCCAGAAGGATGTTCGTCAGGTGCAGCTAGCCAAGGCCGCAATTCGGGCTGGACTAGACGCGCTTCTGGCAGGGGCGAAAGTGCGCAGACAGGATGTTGAGCGCGTGCTGGTTGCTGGCTCGTTCGGCTATCACTTGCGACCGGACAGTCTGGCGGGAAGCGGCCTTCTGCCAGGCTCACTGGCTGCCAAGGTGGAGGCCGTGGGCAATACCTGCAAAGCCGGCGCGATCACTTTGCTCACCAATGACGACACACGTCGCGAATTGAAGGCCGTGACCGCGCGCGTGCGCAGCATCGAACTGGCCAATGATGCGGCCTTTGGTCGGCGGTTCGTCGAGCAAATGGCCTTCGGGGACGCCTCAACATGACCAAAGCCAAGAAGCCTGCACGAAAGACTATCGCAACAAAGCGGGCACACACCTGCACTGACTGCTTTGCCCTCAATTGCTACCGTCGCGACAAGAAGGCGCCGAACTTTTGTCTGACTGACGAAGCCGCGGCATCCGAGATCGAGAGCACAACGGCGCTGTACGCAGGGGATGAGAGCGACGGCCAGATCGCGCGCGCGGCAGCGGAAATCGAGGGCCGCTACTATGGCAAGCTGACTCGCGTCGAGGAAATCGTAGCCTTTGCAGGCCGGATCAAGGCCAGGCGCATCGGTATTGCGACCTGCATCGGCCTGGTCGAGGAGGCGCGCGTGTTCACCCGCGTGCTCGAAGCCAATGGCTTCACCTGGCACAGCGTTCTGTGCAAGGTCGGGTCAGTGGACAAGACCGCCATCGGCATTCCCGACGAATTGAAGATCCTGCGCGGCAGTCACGAGTCCATCTGCAATCCTATCCTGCAAGCCCGGCTGCTCAATGCACAGAGGACCCAATTGAACGTCATTGTCGGGCTGTGCGTGGGTCACGATGCCTTGTTCACTCGGCACTCGCAGGCGCCGGTGACCACACTCATTACCAAGGATCGCGTGCTGGGCCACAACCCGGCGGCCGCGCTTTACACCAGCAATTGCTATTACAAGCGCCTGTTCGACAACAAGGAGTTGTAGATGTCCGAGAAACGCTACTGGGACGAGACGATCGAAACCCTGCCGCGCCCGCAGCTCATCGAGTATCAGACCGAGCAGCTGCGCAAACACCTGGAACTCGCCTGGGTGCAGTCGCCTTTCTACCGGCAGGCGTTCACCGCGGCCGGAGTGAAGCCGTCGGACCTACGGCGCCTGGAGGATTTGCAGCGTTTCCCCTTCATCGACAAGGCGATTGAGCGCGATCGCCAGGTGGCGCGTCCCTTTCTGGGAGACCTGACCGCGGTGGCCGAAGAAGAGGTGGTTTTCGTGGCCGCGTCCAGTGGGTCCACCGGCGTGCCCACGCTCAGCCCGTTCACCAAGGAAGACTTCGACGAGTTCCAGGATGTGCAGGCCCGTCTGTTCTGGGGCACCGGCATGCGGCGGCACGATCGCTACGTGCACGCGCTGAATTTCACGCTGTTTGTGGGCGGCCCCGACGTCATCGGCGCGCAGAAACTGGGCGCGCTGTGCATCTGGGCGGGTTCGATTCCCTCGGAGCGGCTGCTCTTCATCATGAAGAACTTTCAGCCCACCACCACCTGGACCACGCCGTCGTACGCCTGGTATCTCGGCGAAACCGCCAAGCAACAGGGCATCGATCCTGCGCGCGATCTGGGGATCCGGCGCATCATCGTGGCGGGCGAGCCAGGCGGCTCCATTCCCGCCACCCGCGCCGCCATCGAGACTCTGTGGAACGCCCAACTCTACGACTTCTACGGTATCTCCGACATCTTCGGGGCATGTGCGGGCATGTGCCCGGTACGCGACGGCTTGCACCTAGCCGAGGACCACATTCTGATCGAAGTGATCGACCCAGCGAGCGGTGAGCCGGTCCAGGGCGAGACGCCGGGCGAGATGGTCCTGACCACCCTGCGCAAGCGCGCGCGGCCCATGATCCGGTTCCGCACTGGCGATATCATCCAACGCTATCCTGACGGCTGCTCATGCGGCCGCACCCATGTGCGTTTCAAGGTGCTGGGCCGGCGCGACGACATGTTCATCGTGTCAGGCGTGAACGTGTTTCCCAGCGACATCGAGTACGTGGCCCGCAATGTGCCAGGACTGACTGGCGAGTACCGGGTGGTGGTCTACACCGAGAACCATCTAACCCGATTCGACGTGGAGGTAGAGCGTAGCGGAGATTTCCAGGGCGCTGATGAAGACGTGGCCGACGAGGTGAAGAAGCAGATTGCGACCCGACTGGGCGTGCGGCCACGCCAGGTGAAGGTGCTGGCCGCAGGCGCCCTGCCCCGCGCTACCCACAAGGCCAAGCGCCTGCTGGATCTGCGCGGCAACGAGTCAACGTCGTCTCGCGGAGAGAATATCTGAGCGGCCATGCCGAGCACCAGTCAACGCGTGGGCCGCTTCAGGAGCGTGTCTAGGTGATCGAAGTGCGCTGGCACGGCCGTGGTGGGCAAGGAGCATTCACGGCTGCCCGTCTGCTGGGCGCCGCTGCCTTGTGCGACAGAAAGTTCGCACTGGCATTCCCGTCATTCGGCCCCGAACGAAGAGGTGCGCCGATCCTGGCCTTCACACGCATCGATAGCCGACGAATCGTGGATCGCAGTGCCCTGCGATCCTGCGACTTTGCGGTAGTGCTCGACGAGACCTTGATGGGGCCGCATGCGGCGGACGGAATCCGTCAGGGAGGCGCGCTGCTGGTCAACTCCGCTCGTCCCCCGGTGGAGTGGGCAAGCCTCGGTGTGCGCGTACTGACAGTGGACGCGGGCGCGGTCGCGCGCGCGGTGCTGGGCCGGGCCATTGTCAACACCGGCATGATTGGGGCATTGCTGGCGACCTCGGGCATCGTGTCTCTGGAGGCTGGTCTGCGCGCTGTTGAGTCTGAGATGCGGCCGGCGCTGGCCGAAAAGAATGGGGAGGTCTTGCGGCAGTGTCACGACCTGATGAAGGAACAACTGAGTGGCTAGTCCATTTGTCAGGCCCTATGTGCGGCCCCGCTCGCCGGAGGACTATCCCACTGGCCCGTGCTTCACGGCGGGCCATCTGGTGGAGACCAACGCCTCCTGGCGCAGCGAGCGGCCTGTGCTCAGCGTCGAGCGCTGCACCGGGTGCCTGCGTTGCTACCTGGCCTGCCCGGACGGCGCCGTGCTGCGCGCAGGGGCGGCAGTACGGATCGACTACGACTTCTGCAAGGGCTGTGGGATCTGCGCGCACGAGTGCAAGGCGCAGGCCATTTTGATGATTCCCGAGGAGATCAAAGATGTCCGTTGAAGCAACCGCACGGCAACCCCAGCCTCTCTTCATGTCGGGCAACGAAGCCGTGGCCTGGGGCGCGCGGCTGGCCCGACCCCATGTCATCGCCGCCTATCCCATCACGCCGCAGACCGTGGTCATTGAACGCCTGTCCGAATGGGTGGCTGAAGGCAAGCTGGATACTGAGTTCTTGCACGTGGAATCTGAACACTCGGCGCTTTCTGCCTGCATGGGTGCCAGCGCGCTTGGAGCGCGCAGCTTCACCGCCACGTCGTCGCAGGGCTTGCTGTACATGGCGGAGTGTCTGCAATACGCCAGCGGCGGGCGCTTTCCCATCGTGATGATGAACGCCAACCGGGCACTGGCCCTGCCCTGGAATATCTATGGCGATCAACAGGATTCGCTGGCGGTGCTGTCGAGCGGCTGGATCCAGATCTACATCGAGGATGCCCAGGAGGCGCTGGACATGACCATCCAGGGTTTTGCCATTGCCGAGCACGCCGAGGTGCTGACGCCAGTGATGCTGAATCTCGACGGCTTTGTGCTGACCCACACCTACGAGCCGGTGGATGTTCCCGCACCGGCAGACGTGGATGCCTTCCTGCCGCCATTTCGCACGCCCAGCAAAATGAGTCTTGAGGCACCCACGAGCATGGGCTTCACCGCTGGGCCTGCCCACTATACCGAGTTCAAGGTGCAACAACACCGGGCCATCTTGCGCGCCGAGCGGGTTGCGAGCGAGGTGGACCAGGAGTTTGGGCGTCGTTTTGGCCGCAGCTACGGCGGCGCAGTGGTGCCCTATCGCTGCGACGGTGCGGACGTGGTGCTGGTCACCCTGGGCAGTGTGGCCGGAATTGTGCGCGAGACCGTGGACAGGCTGCGCGCCCGGGGCGTGGCTGCCGGAATGCTCAAACTGCGCTTCATGCGACCTTTCCCTGAACGCGAAATCGTGCAGGCACTTTCCACCGCGCGTTCTGTCGGCGTGCTGGAAAAGGATGTGTCGTTCGGACATCAGGGCGCCGTGTTCTCTGAAGTTTCGTCCGCGCTGGCGGGATCGGCGGCTCGGCCGGCGCTGCTCAATTTCGTGGCGGGCCTCGGGGGACGGGATATTTCTCGCAATGATGTCGAACAGATGTTCGACCAACTCCAGGTCGCCACGGTTCGGCCACCCGACCCTCGGGTCCGTTTCGTCAATGTCCAGGAGAATGGCAATGGCTGAAGCAGTTCGACTGAAGCTTGCGCTTTCCGACGACGAGCCCTTCCTCGGTCACAAGGCCTGTGCCGGCTGCGGCGGCAGCTTGGCCGTGCGGCTGGCGCTCAAGGTGCTGGGCGAACGCACATTCGCTGTGCTGCCAGCCGGCTGCATGTCAGCGGTGGGC
>PMLB01000078.1 GCA_003158735.1 Myxococcales bacterium
GAGCCGCCGCTGGCGTTGCTTCCGCCCGAACTTGCTCGGCCGCCCGAGGCGTTGCTTCCACCTTGGCCCGGGTTGCCGCCCGAGGAGTTCGCGCCGCCCGAGTTCGAGCCTCCGCTGGCTGGTGGGGGGTTATTGGTGGTCGATGAGCATCCGAAGGCCAAGAGCGCGAAGGAAAGCCCGAAGGCTCCTACGGCGTATGGCTTAGAACGATGGGAACTGAGTTTCTGCATGGTTCGCTCCTGTTCTCTGGTCCGTCCAGGCTGAATGAGTGCCAATATCCTACACCAACCCGCAAGTGGCGCGGATGTGGAAGTTTCGCCCACACGAAATCTGCGCAACGTGTGTCATGTGTTCGACCACGGCACGCAAGAAGAGGACGACCCAGGAACCTGGGAGGCCCCCATGCCCTCGGGAATCCAAGGGATGTTCGCGATGTATTGGCGGCAATCGGCATCGACGCAGCAATCGAAGGAATCCACACAGCGGCCGCGGCTGCTGTCGTATGCTCTTGTCGAAGGCGGGGCGAGGGAGTGGAAGCACCCGTCCCGGTCAGCCGCTGCAACGCCGTGATCTCATGACAGAATCGACGTGCTACGCTGCCGGGAAACTGCAGGAAAGGACGTGGCGAAATTTGGTGGACCGGCACAGCAGCACCGAAGCACATGACTTCGCCGGCTTGCTATCCACAGCACCCGGATGCCACGTCCAGTCTTCTTGGGCCGGACCAGGGACGAAATGCCCATCGGCCCGGCCCTACCGCTGTTGCGTACGCAGAAGCATGGAATGTCCGCGTCCACAGATGGGAGAAATCCCCAGGGCTACCCGAGATTCCCTGCCTCGGCGCCTCCTTCGCTCAATACCCGTGAAATCCGTGCGCGGCTCGACTAGCATTCGGCCCCATGCGCCCCGCCACCGCACGCGTGTCACCGGCCGCCTCGGGCCAGCTCGAGCTTGGAGAAACGTCCAGCCGGCTTGTGGCCCTGTTGCGCGAGAGACAGAAGCTGCTGGCCAACGTGACGCGAAAGAAGGGCAAGCTCGAAAAGTTGCTCGCGACGCTCGACGCCCAGCATGCGCAGATGGCGAAGATGGCGAGCGCAGCCCAGCCTCTGCTCGCGCAAGGGCAGGAGATTGACCGCGAGGTCCACGGGCTCTTCGCCGCCATCCTGGCCAGGCCGAGCCTGAATCGAAAGGACCGGCGCCTGATCCAGGATCTTTACGAGATGTTGCAGCTAGAGGGCATCCTTACCCCCACGCCATCGCCCGACGATGACATCTTCGAATTCGACAATGTGTCCGACCAAAAGTCCTCGGACTTTCCCGCTGGCGAGTTCCCGCCATCGCCTGACCCGACCGGCGAAAGCCCGTCCGCGAGGCGCTCGGCCGGCTCCACCGCGACGGCCATGCGGGATCTCTTTCGCCGCCTCGCGACCGCCATCCACCCCGACAAGGCCCAGGACGCGGACTCCCAGGACGAGCGGACCGAGGCCATGAAGGAGGTAACCCGCGCCTACCGGGAAGGCGATCTGGCCCGCCTGATCGAGCTGGAGAAAGTGTGGCTCGCGGGTGTGTGCCCCGACCCGGGCAACGATGACGACGAGGCGGAACGGCGCTGCTCCAGCCTCGAGCAAACCAACCGCGAGCTGAAGCGCCAGCTCAAGGAGCTGGACGCTAAAATGCGCGAGCTCAATCGTTCGGCCCCCGCCGAGTTCGCGACGGCCCTTGGTCTTGGAGGCAGGCACGGGGATGCTCCGCTTAGCGGACTGCTGTCCACGCTCGAAGACGAGGTCGAGGCTTTGCGAGAGACACGCGATTTCGTGCAGTCTTTCGTTGACGGCAAGATCACTTGCGCCCAGTTCGTCGCCGGCCCTGCGAACGGGCAGCCCAAGGATGCTGACTATGAGCCCGAGATGGGGGATCTCGAAGATTTCCTCGCCGACATCCTGATGCCATCGGGCTTCGGCGCTCCAGGCCCCCGCACCCCTCGCAGTCGCCGAGGTAGGTGAGGTCACCAAGGATTGCACCGAAACCTTCCGCCCAGCACGAAGACCTTCCACGCAAATCCGTGCACAACTGCCGCGCCCGTTCTGTCCAGAGGATGATCGCAGCGGCTCACACGACTTCGCCGATGTGGAAATTCAACAACCCGCCCAGCCGTCACCGACCCTATGGTGTCCGGAAACAGATCGCTGGAATTCTTGCACAAATTCACGGAGATGCGCAGCTTGAATCGGCAGGTTCGAACGGGCAGCTTGGCGACCAATGCTGCCGTTGACGCTTCAATTTCTCATCGCCATGCTGGACTATGCGCTGGAGGAAGTTCAGGTCGTGAAGGAGGCCTTCCTGGCCGCCACCGGCAAAGAGCGGATTCCCTTCACCCCGGACCAGCGTCGTCGGCTGGCGGTTGTCGGCAAGGAGTTGAGCCCCGAGGAACGACGCCAGTGCTGCCAGATTGTGAAGCCGGCGACCATCCTGGCCTGGCTTCGCGAGTTGGCGGCGCGCAAGTACGACAGCTCGCGAAGCAAGACCGGGCGGCCACGCAAGGCGCGGGAGGCGTGGAATGCGTGAAGATTCCAGCGCGGAGCCCCAATTGCAATCCGCACGCCGAGAGATTTGTGAAAACCATCAAGTACGAGTGTCTCAACCAATTCATCTTCTTCGGCGAACGCCATCTGCGCGACGTGATCAAGGAGTTCGTGGAGCACTATCACACCGAGCGTTT
>PMLB01000239.1 GCA_003158735.1 Myxococcales bacterium
AAATTCTGACCGGAGGCACTAGATGGCTTTGCTAGTGTGCCGCTGACAGACGCAGCAGAAGGCGAGAAGGTTGAGCGCCGCTCCCGACGGAGAAAAGCACGCTTTTCTTCACTACTGGTCTTCCGCCGAGGCCTTTTCCATGGCATAGTTACTAGGATAGATAGCTTACAAGTTTTAACTCTACAAATGCGGAGCCCGCTTCTAGATGCTCATGCGCGCGTTCTGCCTTCCGTTCTCACAAGAAACCAGACGACCCTCGCTCTTCCTCGCTTTGGCCACGGCCATTGCGAGCGCTGGGCTCAACGCCCCGTCCGCGCAGGCTGCCAGTCGCATTCACTACGCCGACTCAGGCTGCAGCGAGCGCAGCGACTTGCCCGGCTGTGTGAAGAAGACATTCAACACCAAACTGCAGCCCTACACCGCCAAGTCCTATACCGACCACGGCCTTGACGATCCCATGAGCGAGGCAGGCCGAAAAGCGCGCGGGCTGTACATCACGCCCATGTACCTGTTCCGCATGGGCGCCGAGCGCACGGCGGCTGCGGTCAGCAAGGCGCACCTCAATGCCGTTGTCATCGACATGAAGGACGACAACGGCAACCTGGTCTACCCAACCCGCATCCCGCTGGGAGAAAAGCAGCGCTACGTGCTCATCCAGGATCCGGCGGACATGGTGCGCGCTTTCCACCAGCAAGGGATCTATGTCATCGGCCGCGTGGTTTCGTTCAAGGACAGTCGTCTGCCCTTGGCCCGGCCCGATCTGGCAGTGCGGGCTGGCCGCCGAGCTCAGCGACTGTTCTCAGCCGGCGCGCGCTGGCTCGACGCCTATTCGCCTGAGGTGCAGGACTACCTCGTCGACGTTGCGCTCGAATTGCAGGGCTTCGGCTTCGACGAGGTCCAGTTCGACTACGTGCGCTTTCCCAAGGGACACGCCGGCACGCTGGCCACGTGGTTGCACCAGGGCAAGGGTTCGGTCGATCGTTCCCAAATCATCGCTGGCTTCCTAGAACGAGCGGATCGTGCGCTCAGCATCCCCATCTCGGCGGATCTCTATGGCTTGACCACGCTGGTGGACGGTGATCCGCGCACGCTCGGCCAGACCATCGAAACCGTCGCGAAGTATGTCGAGGCGGTCTCGCCCATGATGTACGCCAATGGCATGGGCACGTATTTTCGCAACCAGCGCGTGACCCAGGACGTGGTGTACGTCATCGAGTGCGGCCTGCGGCGCGCGCGCGCCAAGGCCCCTGGGATCGTGTTGCGACCCTACTTGCAGGCCTATTCCAACAGTGTCGAGAGTTTCTGGGGCCCCGACTTCGTCAGCAGCCAGCTGCGCGCGGCCGAGCGCGCCGGGGCCGACGGGTTCTTGTTGTGGAATCCGACCATGCACAACGAGATCCCCTTCGAGGCTGTGCGCGAGATGAAGAAGACCGCGCAGGTCGCGCCGGCCCGCGCTAGGTCTGGCCGCAGCGGTTTCTCCAGCCTGGCCTGGTGCCCACAGAAGGGCAACGTGTTCGATACACCAGTACGCCGCCTGCGCCCCAAACAGCTAGCGAGTCGCTAGTGCCTCCGGTCAGAAGAGCGGTCATGTTTCGGTGGACGAGGCGCCCGGACGGCAANNGGCGCGACGAGGGCGCATACTCGACGTATGTAACCGAGGAGCAACGCAGCCGGCCGGGATGGATCGGCCGCCCAAACGTGGCCGAAATTCTGACCGGAGGCACTAGCCACGTCTCGGCAAGGACGCGGATCGAGCCGGGTTCAAAAATTGCAATTCCCCTCGTTGGGCTGGTTGGCTTTGCTTATGTCGGGGTGGGGGTTGTTGGGATCGAGGCACGGACTAGCCACGAGGGGTATCGTGGCAAGAACATGACCTGGATTCACAGCCACAGGGTCCGTCGAACCTTGGACGATAATGTTCTTGTTGCCGTCATAGATGTTGACCTTGAACGTGAGCGAGCCACTGCTCTTGGCTGTGCTGTAGTCCAAGATTCCCAGGTCAGGATATGGAGTCTTATCGCCCCGGCAGGGACTGGTGTACGGTCCCAGAGTTCTCTGATTCAGACCTATCGACTCGAGTAGTCCAGCGCCATCACTGGCGTACACAGAAACATCGCATGAAGCGATCTGATTCAGGGTGTCGGGGACTTTTACGTCGTTGTTGGTGCCACTTTCCTGGAGTGTGACGTCGACGTTGTAGTAGGTGTACGGGTCGCAGGCACTGGGCGAGACGACCAGGGCCGTTGCCAAGCCAAGGAGGCCGGTCACGCGCAGGTGGCTCGTCATTTTCCCGCCGTCCTTCCGTCGCCGAAGCAGTTCAAGGGAATGACGCCGTTACCGCCAGAAGTGCAGCCTCGGGCCTGGCGAGTGAGCGGCGTGACGGCCAGAAAGACCACCGCAGCGGTCGCCACCACAGCGGTGGCCCAGAACCACCACTTGGTGTACACCGGCGGAGTATCGTACTCAGTTTTCTTTTTCGTCACCGCCTGCTCCGAGCCAAGGTTCTTGACCCCATCGGGGGTTTCGTCGGGGGTGTCCTTGACTATGGTCGGGTCGACGTACTCAGAAGATGGTTCTTGTGCCCAGGCAGGGACAGCAGTGGCAAGGGCCAGCGCCGCCACCACGCCGAAGCACACCGTTCGAGTCCTGAGGTTGTTGCGCGTCATAGCAAGCAAGATACTAACCACACGCAGCCAATCGAGGGAAGAGTCTGCAGGGTTTCCGGTACCGATTTCCGAATCCGGGCACCAGTCATTGCCAGAGGATGCCGCTTGACGCATTGGTTCCAGCCGGTCAAGCGGCACGCCGGGAACGAGACCATGCGGTAGAGTATCGCCCTCGGTGACGACCACCCCGCTCATTTCGATCAGCCGCGAGCTGGCGCGCCAGGTGGGTCGCTTGCGTTTCGCTGCGCCAGTCAGCTACGCGTACTTGCCTCTCGACTATGCGGCAGCGCCGCACGAGGCGTATCTCAGGCGCTACGGTCAACCACCCCGGCGGGTGGTGCTGCTGGGCATGAATCCAGGTCCCTTCGGCATGGTTCAGACCGGAATACCATTCGGCGATGTGACCATGGTGCGCGACTGGCTGGGTCTGGAAAGTCCGGTGGGCAAGCCCGATCGCATGCACCCCAAGCGTCCGGTCTTGGGATTCGCTTGTCCACGCAGCGAGGTCAGCGGCACCCGTCTGTGGGGCTGGGCGCGCGACCGGTTTGCCACGCCAGCAAGGTTCTTCGCGACGTTCTTCGTCGCGAACTACTGCCCGCTGGCGTTCTTGGAGGCGAGCGGCCGCAACCTCACGCCAGACAAGCTGCCCTCAGGCGAGCAGGCGCCGCTCTTTGCGGCCTGCGACGAGGCCTTGCGGCGACTGGCCGAAGTCATGCAGCCGACTCACGTCGTGGGCGTAGGGCACTTCGCTTTCAAGCGCGCCCAGACGGCCCTGTCCGGCTTCGACCTCGAGGTGGGCACCATCCTGCATCCCAGCCCGGCCAGCCCATTGGCCAATCGGGGTTGGGCTGCGGCCGCCTCGCGCCAGCTTGCCGCGCTGGGGATCCCAACATGGGAACCCTGAGAGGGTTCCCATATCAGTCGATGTTGACGAAGGCGAGCGGCCGGGAAACACTGGCTTGACGAGGGCAGGGTCCGGTCCCTGGTTCCACAATGGTTGATCTGCGCAAGTTGAAAAACCAAGCGGCCGACGCTGCTGCCAAGTCCAACTGGAAAAAGGCTGCCAGCGCGTACGCTACCCTGGAGCAACACGAGCACGACGCACTCTGGCCGCTCAAGCTGGGCGAATGCCTGCGCAAGTTGGGCCACAAGGTTGAGGCCGTCAAAGCGCTCAACCGCGCCGTCGACATCTATGCGAAGGCAGACCTTCTGCTAAAGGCCATCGCAGTCTGCAAGATCATTCTCGACATCGATCCCAGCCACACCAAGACCCAGCAGACGCTAACCGCGTTCCACGCTTCGCGCATGGGTACGCCATCCGATGCAGCAGCTCTGGCGCCCGCTCTGATGGCCGCCAAGCATCCTTCGACGGTGGCCTGGGCTCCCGTCGCGCATGTTCGCGGCGGCGGTACCGCCATCCAACGTCCTGCTCAGCCGTTGGCTGACACGGGGGAAGTGCCCGTTCCGCACCTTGCGCCGCTGGTGGCCGCACCGCCGTCGAGCAAGCTGCCCCCCAGTCTGCTGCAGGAGATGAGCCTGGCAGCCCTGTTGCCTGGGGCCCGGCAATCCAGTGAGGTGCCTGCCGTAGGTGACGCTGCGGCGCTGGAGATTCCCATCGATTTCGACGAGCCTGATTTCCAGGTTGGGGAAAGACAAGATGGGGTCGGCCGAATCCAGCCCAGCGGGCCGCGCACTACGGCGCGTGTGGCATTGCCCAAGACGCCATTCTTCTCGGTGCTGACCGAAGCACAGCTCCGCGTCGCCATCGAACGCATACGGCTCGTGCAACTGGAGGCGGGCCAGATTCTGTTTGCCATGGGTGATGCGGGCGATGCGCTCTACGTCGTGGCATCGGGAGAGATTGTGGTGCTGGTGCCGCAAGAAGTGGCGCGTCTGCAGGAGGGCGACTTTTTCGGCGAGATCGCTCTATTGGCTCATCAGCCGCGCAACGCCACTACGCGCGCCACGGTGCCCAGCCTGGTGCTGTCCCTCGATCGCGGGCTGGTCCGCGACCTGGCTTCCGGATCGCCGGAGCTGATCAAGGTATTGTTGCGTTTTCTGCGCCAACGGCTCATCGCCACCCTGGCCCATACCAGCCCACTCTTCACTCCATTTTCCGAAACTGAGCGCGCGGCTCTGACGTCCAGGTTTCGCTTCCTGGAGGTGGACAAGAACGTGCGCCTGGTCGAACAGGGCAAAAAATCCCCTGGCCTTTTCATCCTGGCGTCCGGTGAGGCGGCCGCAGTGGCCGACGGCGCACCAGTGGCTCACTTTCAGGCGGGTGATGTCTTTGGTGAAATCTCGCTCATCGCGGCCAGCCTGGCCACGGCCACCGTGGTGACCCTGGAGAGGAGCTTCGTGCTTCAGCTCCCGCGCAGCGACTTCAACGAGGTGATCATGACCCACCCGCAGGTCCTGGAATACCTGGGCACACTGGCCGACAACCGCTTGCAGGCCATCGGAAAGCTCCAGCTCTTGTGAATCGGTGAGGGAGCAGTCGGGTCATCCGCCACCCTCCACGCGACGCCTGTGTGCCATCGCGTGGCCTCGCCAGGCATAGACCCCGGCGCAGAGCAGGCCGAGCAAGGCGCAAAGCGCAGCCAGGTACTTCGCTGCAGGGTGCGCAAAGAGCAAGGCCGCGGCAACCAAGAACTGAGCCGCTGTCGTGGCCTTGCCCAAAGCGTTGGCTCGGTAGTCGTAGCGGATGCTGCGCAGAGAGGGCACCAGCCGATAGATGAGGAAGAGAACCAAGATGGCCGCCTCGCGGGTCAGGATGGGCAGGAGCGTTTTCAGCGAGGGATGCTGAGAAAGATAGAGCCCAACCATGACCGCTATGATGAAGAACTTGTCACATATCGGATCAAGCCATTCGCCCCAGCCGACCCATGTCAGCCCTGGCGGTTGTCGACGGGCGAGCCAGCCGTCCAGCATGTCGCTGACCGCGGCGAGGGCGAGGACCGCGAGCGCAGCAATGGGCCGTCCGGCCAGCGGCACGAACGCCACTCCGAGCGGCACACGCACTAGGGACAACCAGTCCGGCAGGTTCAGATTGGGGCTGGTGTACCTGCCTTGCAGCCTTCGTGCAAGCGGGTCTGTTTTGGTCATGCGCGTTATCAAATCCATTGACCGCCCGTAGATCAGCAAGTATAACGCATCGTCCGCGATTCCAACCCGGGCCTGGTTCCCGACGGTTGGGTTTGACTTTCCCCTCTCGCTGAAGTATTAGGAGCGCCCCGTGTCTTTAGCAGCGCCCATCCACCACAAGACTGTCATGGCCAAGGAGTCCCTTGCGCGCGCCTGGTTTGTGGCCGACGTCGAGGGAAAGACCCTGGGTCGGGCCGCCACCAAGATCGCAGCGGTTCTGCGTGGCAAGACCAAGGCTACCTTCACCACCTATGTTGATGCCGGCGATTTTGTGGTCGTCATCAACGCCGACAAGATCCGCCTGTCGGGCAAGAAGTGGACGGACAAGTTGTACCGCGACCACTCGCTGTTCCCAGGCGGGCTGCGCACGCTCACCGCCGAGGGAATGCTTGCGCGCCACCCCACCGAGCTAGTCAAGCGCGCGGTCTGGGGCATG
>PMLB01000250.1 GCA_003158735.1 Myxococcales bacterium
GTGCAGGCCTACCGAGATGTGCGCGATATGCCCCGTTGTGATGTGGTGGCCGTGGCGCTCAAGGCCACGAACAATCACTTGTTGCCGTCGTTGCTGCCGCCGCTGCTGGCCGAGGGCGGGGTGGTGTTGCTGATGCAAAACGGGCTGGGCGGCGAAGAGGAGGCCGCCCGGGCTGCGCCTGGCCATGTTGTGGTGGCGGGTCTGTGTTTTCTCTGCTCCAACAAGGTCGGGCCGGGCCAAATCCGCCATTCCGACTACGGCGCCGTTCGCTTTGCGCAGTACTCGGCCGACGGAGCAAAGGCGGGCGTCAGCGACGGCATGCGTGCCATTGGCCAGGACTTCGCGGCTGCAGGCATCGAGGTCGCCTTACTGGATGACTTGCTGCTGGCGCGCTGGCAAAAACTGGTGTGGAACGTACCGATGAGCGGTCTGTCGGTGGTTCTGGACACGGACACCGGGGCGCTGATGGCCGACCCGCACACGCGCGCTCTGGCCGAGAACATCATGCACGAGGTCGTGGCAGGCGCGCGGGCCTGCGGCCGGCACATCGAACAAAGCTTTGTGCAGAAGATGATCGACATGACCGTAGCCATGAAGCCCTACCGGGCCAGCCTGAAGGTCGATTTCGATGACCACCGACGCATGGAGGTGGAGTCCATCTACGGCAACCCTCTGCGCGCCGCCCAGCAAGCCGGCGCGGCCATGCCACTGGTCGAAACCCTGTACCGGCAGCTCAAGTTCCTGGACGCACGCAACCGCGGGATCTCAACCATGCACGGCAGCCGGCTCGCGCTGGTCAAGCAACGTATTCCCGATACAGGGAGATAATCGACATTCCCCTCTCGGCCTGGCGTAGGGCACGGCGGCGGATGGCAGCGGCCATGGCAGCGGATGGCGCTTCATCGGTTGGCAGGGTTGGCATAGCGTCGGACGCGGTGCTGGCGGTAGAAGAGAGTTCGATTGCAGTTTGACATCCCAGATTGCGCGCGAGGTACTTGCGTACCCTTGGCATCCAGGTTCGAC
The DNA here is from genome assembly GCA_003158735.1 of Myxococcales bacterium. Classification (GTDB taxonomy): domain Bacteria; phylum Myxococcota_A; class Polyangia; order Fen-1088; family Fen-1088; genus Fen-1137. Next base: position 1,024 of record PMLB01000250.1, read on the forward strand.
GTTTGAGCGCTGCTTCGTCGTTTCGAGTTGACAAACCAAAGGAGAGCGAGATGAACTGTCTTGTCCGGATAGGCTTGGCCGCAGCAATTCTCACCGTTTCCGCTTGCGCCTCGGTTCCGATGGCACCCAAAGCGTGGGACCTCACCGCCAAGACCTTCCCTACGCCTCCTCTCGACCGAGCTCACATCTACATATACCGAAATGAATTCATGGGCGCCGCCGTCAAGATGGACCTACGGCTTGACGGCTACCCTGCGGGAATAACCGTCGCCAAGACATTCACGCTCCTCCCGGTTCGTCCGGGCAATCACGTGCTGACCTCCGAAGCTGAGAATACCGCGCAGCTGTCAGTCCATGCCGCGCCTGGAGCAACCATTTTCGTGTGGCAGGAGGTGAAGATGGGCATTCTGTTCGCTAGGACCGCGTTGCGGCTTGTGTCTCCCGAAAAAGGGCGGGCTGGCGTTCTTGAATGCGACTTGATCGCAGCACCGCCGCCGCCGATGCCTCCGCTCCCGTCGGCGCCATCTGAGCTTCCGCCCCCACCCTCGGGTCCGCCAAGTCCTTGAGCCCTCTCGCCGGCACCGGCGCCGGCGCTTGCTCGTCCGCGCTCCTAGTGCCTCCGGTCAGAATTTCGGCCACGTTTGGGCGGCNNCGCTCTTATGACCGGAGGCACTAGGTGACTTTCCACCGTTCTGGCCACGAATTCTAGTGCCGGAGCGGGCTTCCGCCGCCTGCCAGTGAGCCCTCACGACCAACCATGAATTCTCAAACGTCGCCCGGTCACGAGCGCGCGTCCAGCGGACCCACGCGGGTGCGCAGGTCCGTGACCGTTCCGGGATCCACCAGTGGCTGCATGCGCGTCAGGATCTCCCGTTTGAGCAGGGTGATCTGGTGGGCCAGCGCGGAACTCGACACACGTACGAAGAGCGTGCCCTCATGCAGGCGCTCGGCCCTGGTGTGCTGGCGCAAGGGACCGCCCACGGCTTGCTCGTAGGCAGCGAAGATGCGGTGCTCGCGGGCCCGGTGCTCACCGCCGATGCTCGCCACCACGGCCGACATCAGGGATGCGGCGGTCTCGGGTTCGGCATTCCGGCGCCGCGGCCGCCTGGCAGATCTCACGTTGGAAGGGTACTGCCGCCAGGGTTCGCTTGGCAACGGACTTGCTCGAAAACGTGCCCTGTCCAAGCCCCTTGCTATCATCGGGCAATGATTCGAGAGATCGTCTCCACCTCGTCTGCCCCGCGGGCAATCGGCCCGTATTCCCAGGCCGTGATCGTACAGGGCGCTTGCAGCATCTACTGTTCTGGCCAGATTCCGCTCGACCCGGAAACCGGCGAGCTGGTGGGCGATGGCGACGTGGGGAAAGAAACCCACCGCGTGATGCAGAACTTGGCGGGCGTGCTCAAAGCTGCCGGTGTGTCTCTGGACGCTGTGGTCAAGACGACCATCTACCTGACCGACCTAGCGAACTTCGCCGCCGTGAACGCGGTCTACGCCACGTACTTCTCAAGCGCGGCACCGGCGCGCGCCACCGTGCAAGTCGCAGCCCTACCTCGGGGCGCGCACGTCGAGATTGATGCCGTGGCCGTGGCGGCCTGAAACCAATCGTGAAATGCGACGCAAACCGAGGCTACGGAGCCTTCGCGACGAAACCGGAACGGATGCAACGGGTGCAGACGCGCACGCGCTTTCGCGAGCCGTTTATCACCAGATGCACGTTCTGCAGATTCGGCCGCTGCAGGCTCTTGGTCCTGATGTTCGAGTGGCTCACGATGTTGGCCACTTTCCTTTGTTTACCGCAAATTGCACACTGCGCAGGCATGGTTTCTCCGAGAGGGCGTACCATTAGCACCGACTGATGCTCATCGCAAGCACTGACAGAAGAGCCCGCATAGCCATTCCAGCCATGGCGGCCATTATTTTCGTTGCTGCTGGCGGGCTGGCTTGCCGGGGATTCAAGCCAAAGCGCGATGCGGCGGCCGACGCAAGATCGGTGGCCGTGCCAGAGCTGGGCCCGCCGGTCGACCTCGTGGGTACGGTGCAGGACAGCCGCGGCACGCCCCTGCCGGACGCCTTGGTCATCGCTTGGCCCAAGAACAAACACTCGGGTTCCGTGGTGCAGGCGCGCTCGAATCCCGACGGACGCTTTGTTTTGCCTCGCTTGCTGCCGGGAACCTGGACACTGCTTGCCGAGGCCGCCGGCTTCGGCACGCTGGAACTCGATCGAGTCGTGCCAGACTCGGAATCGGTCGTCCTGGCGCTCGAAGGGGAGGGGCGCAGCCTGAGCGGCCTCGTGCTCAGCAGCCCAACCCGCGCCGAAGCAGGGGCGCATGTGGTGCTGGGCGGGCCAGGCCTGCGCTGGCAGCGTGAGACGCTGGCAGACGCGCATGGCGTCTTCTCGTTCGCGGGTTTGGGCCTGGGCCGGTTCACGGTTCGCGCCACGCATGACAAGCTGGTGTCAGCGACGGCAAGTCAGGTGATCGAAGAAAACACGGGACACCTGGCACCGGTGCGGTTGCTGTTGGGCCCGGGCGCCTTCGTGCAGGGCAGCGTGCGCGACGACATGGGCCGAAACCTTCCGGGGGCCGCAGTGGATGTGCTGACCATGCCATCCGATGACTTGCCCGTGGGCTGCCAGTCGGATGAGGAGGGCAAGTTCACCGTCGGGCCGATGCGGCCCGGCCGCTACCAGGTTCTCGCCCGGCTGGAAGGCCATATTTTGTTGGACGCACCGGAGATCTCGCTTGCCGCCGGAAACAAGGTCCGAGTAGCCGCCAGACTCGCGCGGGCGGCCCTGGTCTCGGGCCGCGTGCTTGACCAGGACGGCTCTCCGCTGCGCGCAGTGCCCGTCTCGGTGGTCGGGCTGGTGGGAGGACGGGATGAGGTTATCGTTCTCCCCGGCGCCTTGCCCACGGCGGCCGAGGCAGCCGAGCTGCCGCCGGGCTCGCTGGCGCGTCAGGGAAGCATTCGCACGGCGCTTTCCGATGCGCAGGGACACTTCGAGGTCAGGGGATTGGCTCCGGGGCGTGCGCGGCTTGAAGTTTCACCGGCTGACAAGCTACCCCTGCGACGCGAGCCGCTCCTGCTTGTGCCTGGTGATGCCCGCGATCTCGGCGATCTGGTCGTGCCCACCGGTGTTGTGGTTTCGGGCCGCGTCCTGGACCAGGACGGCCAGGTTCTGGAGGGCGCTCAGGTCGAAGCCCGCGCCAGCGGAAAGCCCATACGTCCGGCCATCCGAGTTACATCTGACCCGCAAGGCCAGTTCTTGATCCGGTTGCCTGTGGGCGAGTATTCCGTCGCCGTCCAAGCCAAAGACCATGCGTCTCAGACCATCCCCGTGGTACGCGCCTTGTGGCGGCCCGATCCCTTGGAATTCCGGCTGGCCCCTGGTGCGGCTAGCGCCGACGGCGGACCACCGTCGCCATCACCAGGAGTACCAGCACACACGCAATAGAGTCACGCCTCGCTCCCGCCGGGTACGAACAGCCACCACCCCCTGCTACCTCATACGCTCCCGACGGAGGAAGGCACACGAAGTCCGGGGTCACGGGGTAGATCTCGCACGCCGCCTGCGCGTCATCGGGCGACAAGCTGCGCAGCTCGACCTCGGCGGCAGGCGAGGCAACCGAGACGTACATTGTCGCCCCCGTGATTACGGCCGGCAGGTCGTAGTCGCTGCAATCAGGAACCGGGTTACCCAGGTTGTCGGTGGGCCGCGGAATCGGCTTGCCGTCCGCAAAGGCCGCCCCTGGCTCGTAGCACGTGTGGTCTAGGCCGATGACGTGCCCGAACTCGTGGGTGACCGTGCCTTGGAAGTCCTGGGTGTTGGTCTGAAACAGCTCAGGATGGGCCGCGAAGTCGCCCCAGGTGAAATTGTAGGCATTGACCTCCAAGTCAGCATCCAAGATTTCGCCGCTGTTCTTGAGCTGGAACACCGAGGTGATGGCCAAGGCGTACGGGTCATAGAATGAGTCTTGGCGAAAGATCAATCGATTGTGGTAGTCCATGCCCACTGGACCCGCGACGTCTGGGACCGGCACCACGGTGAAGATCACGTTGCTGCATCGATCGATCCCGTTCATCGAGGCTTGACTCCAGGCCACGCCGGCCGCTTGGGCGGCCGCCAGGTAGCTTGGAGCATCCATCTCGGGAGGAGGAGCGCCCAAGGAAAACTCCATGGTGGGGCAAGGCGTCTTCCACGCCGAGGGCGCGCCGGCCTCGGTCACGGTGCGCACGTAGGCCGCGGCAGGCAAGGGCAGGGTGGGCAGTCCTGCCACAGCTAGGGTCAGTATCAGGACGCTTCGGGTTTTCATGGATGTACTTACGGCCTGATCAGCGCGCGCACCCGTTGGCGGAACTCATCCAGCCCCGTGGCAGGATCCGATGGCGCCGGCTGCAGCCGGCCCTGCGAATCGCGGCGGACCACCGCGGAATGTTCCGCGGCCTCGGCCACCCAGCGTCTGGCCATGTCATCCCAGCGCACAGAGCGCTTGCCCTGACTCATTCCCACCACGCGAGCCGTGGTCTGGCCGGCGAGAAACAGCACCGCCTTCTCACCAGGCGCAAAGCTGGGCATTCCGTGCACGCGCATTTCGACATTGCCCACGCTGCCGCCCGGCTGAACGATGACGATGGTCTCGGCGGGAGCGACCGACCCTTTCCAAGCCTCCTCGACCTTGATCTCGATGCGCGTGCGAATGGTCCGGCCGGAGGGATCCCAATCGCTCTTGGTCGACACGACCTGGGCGACCACAATGCGTTCGGCCTGGGCGGTCAGTTGAGCAAGGTCTAGGGCCTGGACGAGCGAGCCTACTGCTAGCGACGGCACCAGCAGGGTCGCCAGGCACAGGGCCACACTTCGCAATGAACTCATGACAACAGCGTAGCACTACCCCGATCAGAGCGCAGACCGAGCAGTTGGATCCTTGTCGAGTTTGCGCAACGCCGGCTTGGTTCCGCGGGACGCGGTAAGCTCCTCGGCCGTGAGACGGCCACTGCGCCTCATCATCGCAAGCAGATCATGGAGTCTCTGCAGCCAACCGTCGTCCACGTGGCCATCGCGAAATCGTCGCGCCAGCACATGCGGGTTGGGCGTCAGCGCCGCCAGATAGGCGGACTCGATAGGGAGGAGATGGCGAAGTTCCTTGCCAAAGTAGACGCGCGCAGCCTGGCGCACTCCGCGAATTCCTGGCCCTAGGTCGATCACATTCAAGTACAGTTCAAGAACACGGTCCTTCCCGAGGAGATTGTGTAGGCGCCACGCCAGCACGGTCTCCTCTAGTTTCCGGGCCAGGGTTCGATGGGGACTCAAGAACAAGTTCTTGGCCAGTTGCTGCGTGATTGTGCTGGCCCCGCGTCCGAAAGTCCGAGTCTCGAGATCCTGCACCAGAGCATGGCGAATCATCTCGATGTCAAAGCCATTGTGCCCGAAGAAGTGGCTATCCTCGGAGGTGAGAAAAGCCGCCGGCAGGTGACTCGGCATTTCCGCCAGCGAGGCGAAATCCGGGTGGTACTTGCCCAGAGGGAGGGTGGGCGCCTGCGGGCCGGTGGGCGTCTGCCGTAGCAAAGCGGGTGTCAGATTGGCCAGCAGCTGCGGTTCCGTCTTGACGGTGCAGCGCGGATCGACACGGACGTCTAGGGTCAAGGTTTCCCAGGCCGCGGCGTCGAAAGAAAAGGCGACCGCTACCCCCAATTTGCCGCCCAGGGTGAGCCCCGCCAAGGTCTGCCGAACTGGCTGTGCCTGTGCAGCGAGCAGCGAGCTGCACGGCAAGGGTGCCGCGCGTGGCGTGCTGATGGTGAATTCCCCCCGGGGCGTTCCCAACAGCTCGGCCCAGCCCTTGACGTCGAGATGCGCGCCCAACGCGCGTACCTCGGCGGATTCGATGTCGACCCGGCCGGCCGCGGTTGCCACCTGGCCACTCACGTGGATTTCCATGCCCAGGTCGCGCCAGGGGGTCCGATCAACGCCCGGATGGTGTACCTCGAGACCGCGCAATTGGCCGTCCACCTGAAAGGGAACGAGCCGACGTTCCATGTCCAAGGACGCCACAACGTGCAGGTATGCGCGCGCATCGTCCAATCCCAGCCCGCGCGGTCCCGCCATCACGCCCAGCGCACGCAGCGGCCAATCGCGTGCTTCCACCTGCAGCTCAGCCACATCACCCGCTGTCCGGCCCGAGACGAGCAGGCCGGGAGATGCACCATGAGAGTCATCCCGTCGCAGTTCGATGGACACACCCTGACCAGCGAAGCGTGCCTCGACCGTCGCGCCCTCCGCAAGAACGCCGCCGCCAGGAATCACCAGGCTGGCGCCCCGGCCTGTCGCGGCCAGCGGGATGCCGCGCAAACTCTCGATCGCGACTTCGGATACACGCAAGGTCGCGACGCTCCCCACTTCGAGGACCAAGTCGCGCAGCAACGCCGACGGCTTGCCTTGGGCTGGGCGCTGGAAACTGGCATCGGGTGTACGAAAATCGATGCGCAATCCGCCCGGCAGAACCACCACACCATGCACACGTGCTCTTCTGGCGGCAAGCGCAACCGGCATATCGCGCAAAGAGCGCCGGCTGCCCGACGCCAGCGACGGAACCGTTGCCGATGGCTGGCCGGAGAGATTGTCGGCGGTTCCGGTGCGCAGGTACTCCACGTCAAGACCGTCCGCCGTCACCTCGGCAGGTTCCCAGAATCCATGCCCCGGCCCGCCCAGTCGGACGACGATGCGTTCCGCACGCACGATTGGCTCTGAATCAAATGGGGGGGCCCCGAAAACCTCCACGCCACGCGCGACCAGAGTGTGCAAACCGCCGAATGCAAGGCTGTCCATCCGCACATGACGCCCGATCATTCGTTCCAGGCGTGCTCGAAACCACGGCACCACGCCTCGGTTCCACAGTCCGATGCCGACGGGCACTAGGATCGAGGTCGCCAAGGCGACAGTCCCAAGAAGAACGAAATGGCGGGCTGTACGAGGCAAAGCGGCACCATGCTACCGCAGGAGCGGGTACCACCTCTGGAAAACTCGTGGTTGGTCTTGTTTGCCGGTTCCGGGGCGGGTACCGACAGCCGGTTCCGGATCCGGCACCGGTCCACGGACCCGTTTCCGGCCTCGGCCCCGCCGTGCGGTGGTCAGTGGGCGGCCGGAGCTGCCGTCGCCCGGCGGTCCGGACCCTCGAACGTCCCGTGATCCAGGCGCCGATTGCGCCGAATTCCGTGGGCGCGCAGGCGGGCACCTGCCAAAATCTCCTCGATCAGATCGTCGAACCCAACCCCGGCTTCATGCGCCATGCGGGGCAGCGGGGCTCCGGGCAAGAGCAACGGCGCGGAATCCACGTCCACGATGATCTCGTTGAACCGTTCGCTGACTACCATCTCGACGCAAGCGGGACCGTCGCAGCCCAGCGCCTGGTAGGCCTGGCTCGCCAGGCGCAATACTGAAGCTTCTCGGGCAGACGACAGGCGCGCGGGGGCACAGACTTCATGGCCTCGTGCGCCCGACGACCGCCCTACAGCCCAAGATCCGGTTCGGGACACCTCCACCACGCCAAGCGCCTGTCCATCAAGAATCGGCACCGAAAGTGGCCTCCCTTGCAGGAACCGCTCGACCAGCGCCTCGTCGTCCAAGGCAAATGCGCTTTCCAGCGCGCTTTCCAGCTCCATCTCGTCGTGGACCAGCGTGCCCCCGAAAAGCAGAGTGGCTCCCACCGGCCTCACGACCACGGGGAACCCAAAAGCGCCGTGAACTTCGCTGATGCTGTCCTGTTGCTGGGAGCGAATCGGGTAGGCAGGCGCGGTGGGCAGGTTGTGCAGGCGCAGAACGTCCTTGGTTTTCGCGCGGTTCATGGCCAAGGCGGAGGCCAACACCCCCGAGCCGGTATACGGGATCGCAAGCATCTCCAGCAGGCCCTGGAGGCAACCATCTGCGCCGTACCGGCCACGCACAGCCAAAAAAGCCACGTCTATTCCCGACTGGCGCAGGGCCATGTCGACATGACGATCGACAAAAAGGGCATGTACGTCATGGCCCGCTTTGCGTAGGGCAGCCACGATGGCCTCGCCGGCCCGGATGGAAACCTCCCGCTCCAAGGAAAACCCGCCGAGAAGGACTCCAATCTTGCGCGCGCAACTCATCCTTCACGGGTAACGCCTGCAGCGGGTGTCGTCAAAAAATCCGAGCGTCTTGCTGACCATAAAGACCCCAACGCCACGCGTGCTCAGTTTGTGGTAAAGACGGGGTCGCCATGACCTTTCTGGAAGCAGCCCTCGAGATTCTAAAGCGTGAGCGCCGGCCTCTGCACTTCAAGGAACTCACCGAGAAGGCCACCGAGCGCAAGTTGTTGACCTTCGTGGGGAGAACCCCCGAAGTCACCATGCAAACCCAGCTCACCGCCGCCGTGAAGAAAGCCCCGGGCAGTCCCTTCGTGCGGGTCAAGCCGGGCGTTTTCGGGTTGCTGCGCTATCCGGAGGCTCCGGTCGAGCCCGAGCGCGAGCCAGAAGCCGCGGCCGCGCCGGAGAAACCGCAGAAGAGCAGCGACAGCCGGCCGGCCGAGGGTGGCGAGGCGCGCGGCGGGCGACGACGCCGACGAGGAGGGCGAGGGCGGCGCCGCGGACGTGGCGATGCGCCGGGCGATTCCGTGACGACCAGCGTCGTTTTGGCGGAGACGGCTGGCGAGAGTGCCAGCCCAAGCGAAGACGCAGAAGAACGCGAGAGTGGTGAAACTCCTGAAGAGCCCAAAAGTGGTTCGCTGTCCCCTGAAGCGCGTGCGGCAGCCTTGGCTGAGAGTGGCGTGCTGGAAGGCGACGGAGACGACCGGGATGCAGAGGAGCCGGACGAAGAAGGACGGCCGCTGGGCGACGACAGCGATGCGGGCGCGGCCCTCAAGGACGAGAGCGCCGGGCGCGACGGCGAGGAGCAGGCCGAGCCGGAAGGAACCGACGGTGGCAGATACCAATCCCTCGCCTCCCCGGGCGAAGCAGCTGCCAGGGCAGAACGGCCAGGCGTCCCCAGCCCGCCATCCGGCCCCAGCGAGAGCGCGGCGCAGGCGAGCTCGCCAGCAGGCGAAGGCACCGCGGAGACGCCCGCTCAGCAGGGACGCAAGATCGCCTCGCCCACCGACGCGGCCATCGAGATCTTGAAAGGCCAGGCCCCTGGCCGCGGCTTGCATGTCCGCCAGATTGCGGATGCGGCGGTCCGTCGGCGGCTGATCCACGGAGAGCCCAACGAGGCATGGCGGGTGATGCGAGCTGCGCTTGCGACTGAGGGCAAAGAGCGGCTGCGCGCTGGCCAGCGCCCGCGCGTGCGACCCGCTGGCAGCGGGCTGTATGCCCTGGCTCGCCGACCGCCAGACAGTGATCTCGAACGAGCCGAGTTCGTGCTGGGCGAGGCCAGACGTGCCTTGCGCGAGCGCACGCTGGCCGCCCTGGAGCAGCGTCTGGCGGACCTGAGTCCGGCAGCCTTCGAGGCCGTGGGGCGGGTCCTTCTGCAGCGTGAGGGTTTCGGCCCGGCCACATTCGTCAAACGGGTGGAGGGCACTATCTATCTGGAGGCCTTGAGGGGACGAGGCTTCCGTCCCTCGCGCTGTCTCATCGCTCTGCGGCCAGGCGCCGCCGCCGCGGGCCGGCGAGCCCTGGGCGAATTGCGCGCAGGTATCCGCGCCCGCAATCAGGACGAAGGGGTGCTCATGCTCGCCGGCCGGTTGGCCGACGATGCCGTCGCGGAATGGAAACAGTCAGGCGCGCCGGTGGAGGTGGTGGATGGTCCCGCGATGGCCGAGACCTGCATCCGCCACGGGGTTGGCGTTATCGGCGCCGTGGTCAACGTCGAATTCGTCGATGCGGACTTCTTCGCCGAGATGTCCGAGGGCTAGTCCCTGTGACCAGCGGCTGCCATCCCGAAACGGGTGCCGTGGCCGAATGGATGTGGTTGGGTCGGATCCCCTACCAGCCGACGCTTGAATTGCAGGAGCAGATCCGCGACGAGATTTTGGCTGGCCGCAGCCGGGAAACTCTGCTCTTGCTCGAGCACCCGGCCGTGATCACGTTGGGCCGCCATGCTGACCCGGCCCACGTGTTGCTTTCCCTGCCTGCTCTGCGCGCCCGGGACATCGAGTTGTGCCGGACGTCACGAGGAGGGGACGTGACCTTCCATGGACCGGGCCAGCTTGTGGGTTACCCCATCTTTCGGCTGCGCCGGGGCGTGCGCGCGCATATACAGGCCATGGCCGCGAGCATCGTCGAGTGGCTGACCGGCCTCGGCCTTGCGGCCGAGTGGCGCCCGTCGACCCCTGGGCTGTGGGTGGGAAACGACAAGATCTGTGCCTTCGGGGTGCACGTTCGACATCGCATCGCCATGCACGGGTTTGCTCTCAACCTGGCCACCGACCTGGACGGGTTTTCGACCATCATCCCTTGTGGTCTGCCAACCGCGGGTGTCACGTCGTTGCATCGACAGATCGGGAACGCACCTTCACCGGAAGCGGTCGCGCGCGCTCTCATCCGCTTGTTTGAGAAGAACTTTGGTGTACAACTAGTAGAGGTGCGTGTTCCCGGTTGCAATCGGACAGCGCCACTCACTAGAATCATGGAAGCATCGTGAAGGCACGGACCAGGCCGCGGATCGTAGTCCTCTGCAATCGCGACTTCGAGGGAGCCGAAGAGGATCCCGAGAACAAGGCGCGGGAGGATGTGAAGGAAATTGCGGACCACATCGTTCGCATCCTGAGTGCGAACGGCTATGAGGCCTCCGGGGTGGGCGTGACCAGCGACGTGGCGGGCGCGCTGAGCGAGTTGCGTGTGTGCAGGCCGGCCGCGGTGTTCAATCTCTGCGAGTCGATTCACGGCGACAACCGCTTCGAGAGCTTGCTGCCGCTGCTGCTGGAGCTGGAGCGAATCCCCTACACGGGCTCAGGGCCATTTGCCCTTTCTCTGGCGCTACGCAAGGAGAAGGTGAAAGAGATCTTGCGCGCCCGCGGGGTTCCGGTGCCGCAAGGTTGCCTGGTTTCGGCGCAAAGCGAGTTGCCTGCTGTGAACTTGCGCTTTCCCGTGATTGTCAAGCCGGCGCGCGAAGACGCCTCGGTTGGGATCACCCGGGCCTCGGTGGTCCACCATCGGGCGGCGCTCGATGCGCGTGTTCTCCACATCCTCGACCACTACCATCAGCCCGCGCTGGTCGAGGAGTACATCGATGGACGCGAGATCTACGTCTCCCTGCTAGGACAGGTTGGCGGTGAACTCCAGGTTTTCCCGTTCTTCGAGATCGACTTCTCGGCCATGCCGCCCGACCGACCCAAGATCGTGTCGTTCGAAGGCAAGTGGGTGGAGGATTCAGTGGAGTACAAGGGCACCCGACCGGTCCGCTGCGAGGGGCTGTCACCGGAACTGCGCGACAAAATCGCGCAGACGGCCCTCGACGCCTTTCGCTGCATAGGTCTGCGAGACTACGGCCGTATGGATATTCGCTTATCCGCCGATGGCACGCCCTACATCATCGACGTGAACCCCAACTGTGACCTTTCCGACTTGGCCGGTGGGTTCTCGCGTGCGGCGAAGACGGGCGGTCTCTCCTACAAGGACGTGATTCTGCGCCTGATCTCCCTGGCTCTGGCCAGGCGGGTGGATGAGACACCGATCCCCCTGGCCGAGCCACCCAGTGAACCTGACCTCGATGCAGAGAGCGAATCCTTACCTTCGGGAAGAGGGTTCGCCCCGGCCGGAGTTCGTCGGGGCGTCGCACGCTCGACCTAGGGGACGTCCATGAGCTTCTCGGGGTGGCGGGTGATTGGGATCCCGTGCGCCACCTGGGCCATACTTTCGCTTGTAGGGGTCGATTGCAAACGGCCAGGCGCTACAAGCCAACCGTCGCTATGGCTCGGATCTGTGGCTGTCACGGCGACGGCAGGCGCAGGTGACGACGCTTCCCTGGTGGTCGACCGGGAGGCCCTGGCGGAGAAGGTACGCTCGCAGCTCTTGCAGGCGGGAATCTTCGACGGCGAAGCCAAACAAAGCACCCCACCAGGCGCAGCCGTGGCGCGAATTCGCATCACCGTGTCCACGGAACTTGTCCGGGCCGACGGCAAGGCTGCTGCGCGCGCCGGCGTGGGGCTGAACGTGTCGACTCGACCTGAGGGTGTGGCGCCTTCGCACTTTGGCGAGGACGCCCAGGCGAGCGCCGAGATGCCATACGACCCGAAGGCACAGCCGGACAAGAAGAGGGTGCTGCAGCTGCTGGCGGAACGCGCAGTCGGCGATTTGCTGGCCGGCTATGTCGCGCGCCAGAAGTTGTGGTCGGCCAAGTCCCAGGCCCTGCACGCGGTCCTGGCCGCTCCCGGCGAGCTGCGCCTCGAAGCCATTCGCGTGGCGGAGGCCCGCAAACTGCGCGATGAGGTTCCCACCTTGGTCGCGCTCCTGTCCGACGATGAAGAGACCATACGCGATGCTGCGCTCGGCGCGCTGGTCGAGCTGCGCGATCCCCGAGCGGTCCCGGCGCTCACCAAGACCAAGTCGATGAAGGACCGCCGGGAAATGCGCAAGATCATCGACGCTCTTGCTGCGCTCGGGGGACAAGAAGCTGCCGACTACCTCAGCTTCGTGGCCGATGCCCACGAGGATGAGGAGATCAGAAACATGGCCAAAGCAGCCCTTGTGCGTCTGAGAAGCAGGAGTTCCGGCAAGTCGCCCATCCCCTGATTGGCGCGAGAAGTCACTCACACTGCGGCAAATCTGACAACAAGATAGGCCGGCTTCCAAAACTCTTTGGAAATCGTATAATGAGCCTCTGTGGCAGCGGTCAATGAAGTTGGCACTTCGACTGGGGCGGGTGATCGCCCGTGGCCCATCGTCGCGAATCGCTACCGGCTCGGAAGACGGCTTGGGGTGGGAGCCAGCGGCGATGTTTACGCTGCCGATGACCTAGCCGATCATGCAGCCTGTGCTGTGAAGCTCTTTCCTGCTGGATTAGAACCAGCAGCCGTCATCCGCCTGCTTGATGAGTTCGGTCGTCTAAGTGAACTCGACCACCGTGGCATCGTCAGGGTCCGGGACACCGGACGCATCGCCGAAGGTCCATTGGCTGGCCGGCTCTTTCTGGTAACCGACCAGCTGGTGGGGCCCGATCTGCTGGCGCACCTGGCCGCTGTCCGTGGCAAGGATCGCTTCCGGCGCTTCGCCGCTGCCGCGGACGACCTGACTGATGCCTTGGCCTACCTCCACGGCCGCGGCCTGATCCACGGCGACATCAGTCCGGGCAATATTCGTTGCGACCATGAAGGTCGTCCGGTGCTCATCGATTTCGGACTGTCTGCCCGAGTACTTTCGGTTCTAGGAGTCCACAACGGCTTGGAGACTGTGGCGGCAGGTGCCTCAGGCACCTTGGGTTTCATCGCGCCTGAGGCTCTGGTCGGCGAGCACGGCCCGGCGACTGACCTTTTCAGCTTGGGAGCAACCCTGTATGCGGCGTGGACAGAAGTGCCGCCGTTCGGTGTGGGAATGGAAGCCGTTCGACGTCTCATGGAGGGTCCGCCGCCAGCACCATCCTCGCTTTGTCCGGGTCTGCCGGCGGAGTGGGACGCCCTGTTGGGCCGGTTGATGGCCCTTGCGGCCGAACACCGACCTGCGAGCGCACGCGAACTGCTGCGGGAAATCCGTCGCATTCTTCCGGACGGTGTCACTCCCGTCGAACTGGACCTGTCCGTGCCACACCCGGCTGGCGATCCGCTGGCGGGGCTCCTGGTCGGCCGTGAAAAAGAGGAGCAAGCACTTTGGACCCTGGTGGAACGACTCGCAGAAGGGAATGCCCCATCTGTTGCGGTCACAGTTTCCGGCCCACCTGGGTCCGGCCGCCGCACGTTGATTCGGCGGGTTCTGCGCGATGTGCGGTTGGCCCTTCTTTCCCAAACCCTGCCGCCCTTCATCGTGGATGAGCGCGGGCTGGCTGCGCTGCAAGCTGACCTGTCCGTCCCTCCTGCGGAGCCAGTGCCATCTTGGGACGAGCCCGCCCGATCGCTGCAAGCGCGCACTGTCGCCTTGGTCGATGCACTGGAAGCGCGCGCACGGCAACAGCCTCTCTGCCTGTTGCTTGGACTCGGCCGCGAAGAAGAACTGCTCGCAGAAGCGGTCGCAGGCGGATCACCTAGTGGTCGTCTGCTCGTCATCGTGCCCACCGAGCAAGCCTTGCGCAGCGTCGGGGCCGTCGATCTTCAGCTTGGGCCGCTGCGGGCCGAGGACCTTCGCACGCTCGCCAGTCACGCGGCAGGGATCGAGCCCACACCCCAGGTGGTTGAGCAAATCGTAGGTGCCTCAGCCGGGCTGGCGGCTTCAGCCGCGTTGCTCGTGCGCCGTTGGGTCCAGCAAGTTCGCGAAAGCCGGCCCGAGAATTTTCGGGTCGACGAAGATGACGCTGACTTCGGCCGTCTTCTTGATGCGACGTTCGCTGGCCTGAACCGCAACACCCGCGCCTGGATCACGGCCCTGTTGCTTTCGCAGTCGCTCAAGCAGGCCACTGACTTAGCCACGTGGGGCCAGTTGGACACCGTCGCTGCGACTCGCGAGGCCCAGAGCGCGGGTTGGATGGGCGAATCAGAGTTGGCGATTCCTACGGAATCCCATGCCGCCGCGGTTTTTCGCGCCATAAGGCGCGACGAGACCCTGCATGCTCTCGTGCACCGGGCAATCCATCCTTTGTCCGAGTCGAGTCCCCGGCGTGCGGAGGCGCATCTGGTGTTGGGAGAGGTGGAACAAGCCGCCACGTGTTTTCGGGCCGCCGCGCGCGCCGCGGGCGAGTTGGGTCGCATCGGGGAGGTGGCCCGGTTCGCGATGCGCGCCAGGGACGTCGATCCTGCGGCGGGTACGCCGGCTGAGCACATCGCTTGGGCTACGGCTTTGGGGGTAGTGGGTCAGTACGACGACGCCCTTGCTGTTCTGGACATGCCCACGCGCGGCGGGGCGATGGACCTCAAGATCGAGCTGGCAGAACGTCGCGCTTGGCTGCTGGGACGGCGCGGAGATCCGGTCGCCGCCCGGCACGCACTCGAGACCGCACTCGAGGAGCTGGGACCGTTGGAAGGGCCGCGGTCTTCCCAGATTTTGCGCTTGCGTGCGCGGCTGGCCCGCCTGTTGGTGTCGTGCGGCCTGTACTCGGATGCCTTGCAGGCGGCTGAGCCGGCCCTCCATGAGACGTCCGATGCGGGGCTTTTTGCACAGGAAGCGGCCGCCCTGGCGCTGACGTATGCCGGGAGGCTGTCCGAGGCAGATTCTCTCATCGCGGCCCTGGAAAAGGCGGCCGAGGCTTCCCCAGACAGGCCGCTGGGTGCCCGCGTGCCTGCCCTGCGCGGCCTGTATTTGCAACTGGCTGGCCAACCCGCGCCTGCCGCTCAAGCCTATCGCGAGGCTGCGCGACGCTGCGATGAGCTTCACGACATTCACGGCCAGGCAGCCGCCGTCTTCAACCTTGGCTGTGTTCTGGCCGACACGGGCCAGTTCGGCGAGGCACTCGATGCGTTCCGGCGCGCGCTACGCGATCTCGGCCGCCTCGGTATCGTGACTGATCTCGCGCTGGCGCTCTACAACACGGGGTTGCTCTTCCTCCAACTCGGGGATCTGGACTCCGCCAACCGCTCAGCCCGTCGCCTGCGCGCCGAGGCGAGCGCGACCAAGGCGGAGGCATTCCTGGCCTACGCCGCATCTCTCGATGCCGACATCGCGCGCCGTCAGGGCGCGCCTCGCATTGCCTTGCCCCTGTACCTGGCAGCCCAAGAGGCTTTTGCGCGTGCTGGGCATCAA
Source organism: Myxococcales bacterium (assembly GCA_003158735.1). GTDB lineage: Bacteria > Myxococcota_A > Polyangia > Fen-1088 > Fen-1088 > Fen-1137. Next base: position 16,795 of record PMLB01000250.1, read on the forward strand.
CCCATGGCTGAGGCCAGCGCGATCTCTCGGGCCGAGGCCTTGGCCGAGGCAGGACAGCCAGCCGAGGCCTTGCTCGCGTGGGGCCGGATCCGCTCGCCCGATGCGAGCCCGGTCATCGCGTCCGGCGCCGCGTCCTCGGACGATGAAATGCGGACGCTGGCACAAGGACGCATCCTCTTGGCCCTGGCGCCCAAGACCGAGGAAAGCGACCGGGAACTCGGTCGTCGTCTATCGACTTTGGCCGACGCGGCCCTTGCGCAGGGACGCAAGCCCGCCGCTTGGCGGGCGGCGCAGTTGGCAGCGCGGCTTTTCACTCGGGTGGGCGATGCCCACGCGTCGGAAGAACAGGCCCGCGCCGCGCACATCTTCGAGGAGATCAAGATGAACACGCCCATGCAGTATCGCTCTGGCCTCGACCATGATCCCGAGGCCCCCTCGTTCAGCATGGCATCCAGCGACGCGCGAACCACGACGGCACTCCTCATCGAACGAGCGGCGAAGGCCGAGGAACGGCTGCGCCGGCTCCAGCGCATCAACAAGCGCCTCAACAGCGATCTGCGCCTGGCCCGCGTACTCGAAGCCGTCATCGACACCGCCATCGAAATGACCGACGCAGAACGGGGGTTCCTCCTGCTCAAGGACGCATCGGGTGAGTTGGTGGTGAAGGTGGCGCGCAACATCGACCAGACCACCTTGGACGCGCCCGATTTCGTGTTGTCTCGTTCCATCGCCAAACAAGCCGCCGAAAGCGGGCAACCGGTGGTCACGGTGGATGCTGCGGGAGATCGGCGTTTTCGAGAAGCAGCCTCAGTGAGCGATCTGCACCTTCGCTCGGTGCTGGCCGTCCCCTTGTCGGTCAAGGGAAACGTGGTCGGGACGATCTACGTGGACCATCGTCTGCGCAAAGGCGTGTTCGATGACCAGGCCCAGGCTATGGTCATCGATTTCGCCGAGCAGGGCGCCATCGCCATCGAGAATGCACGGTTGCTGGCAGAGCTTCGCCGCCGAGAAAACCAAGTCCAGGCCTTGAACCGACGGCTGGAACAAGAACTGCGCGTCCAGGAGCAGGCCCTGCAAGGGGTTCGCGAAGAGCTGAAAGAAAGTCGCCAGGCAGCGGCCCTGCGCTACGACTATCGGGAAATCGTGGGGCAAACCCCGCGTATGCTTGACTTGTTTCACCTGCTCGATCGGGTGACCGACACGGCCCTACCCGTGGTCATTGAGGGTGAGAGCGGGACTGGCAAGGAACTGGTCGCCCGCGCCATCCATTTCAATGGTCCTCGCCGAGACCGGCCCTTCGTTTCCGAAAACTGCGCGGCGATTCCGGAAACCTTGCTGGAGTCCACTCTCTTTGGCCATGTCAGGGGCGCCTTCACCGGTGCTGACCGAGAGGCACGAGGGCTGTTTGCCGTGGCGGACGGCGGAACCCTGTTTCTCGACGAAGTCGCGGAGATGTCACCCGCCATGCAGGGCAAGCTCCTGCGCGTGCTCCAGGACGGTGAGTTCCACCCCGTGGGAGGCGAGCGCCCGCAGAAAGTGAACGTCCGTGTCCTGGTGGCGACCAACAAAGACCTGGAACGTCTGATGGAGCAGGGCAAGTTCCGGCAGGACCTCTACTTCCGAGTGTCCGTCGTGCGCCTAGTGTTGCCTCCGCTGCGGGACAGAAGCGAAGACGTTCCCTTGCTTGTGCAGCACTTCATGCAGAAGGCGGCTTCAGCGTCCGGCGCCGTGGTCAAATCGGTCGAAGCGTCGGCATTGACCAAGCTCTGTGGCTATCGTTGGCCGGGGAACGTGCGCGAGCTGGAGAACGAAATCACGCGTGCGGCGGCCTTTTCTGGCCCGGTCGTCACCGTCGCTGACCTTTCACCCCAGGTGCGCGCCGGATCCGATCCGGCTACTGCGCTTGCCGACGACCGAGATGGGATTCGCCTGCGACCTCGGGTAGAACGCCTGGAGCGAATTTTGATTCGTGAAGCCATGACAAAATGTGAGGGAAACCAGACCAAGGCAGCCAAGGCGCTTGGCCTATCGCGGTTTGGCTTGCAAAAGAAGTTGCGTCGTTACCGCATCGCCACGTGACAACTCAGTTGCCATCGTTTGGTATGGCAGTTGGCGCAACCGGGGTGAAATATGGCAAGATTCCACAGTAAGGGGTTGGCGCGTCGCCTGCATATAGAAGATCCGGATATGAGACACTTGCCCTGCAAGAGATTCATCCTGCGCCTGGCAGCGGCGCTCATGTTGGCGCTGGTGCTACCGGTGGGCGTCTCCTGCAACGCACCCGCCATCGGCGAGTTCTACATGCCCATTCCTCCCCCCGATCCGACTATCGGCCAGCCGACTTCGGAGACCGACAGTGACGGGATCGCCCACACCTACTGGAAGGTGACCAGCCCGCCTAGCTTCCACTTGAGCGAGTCCTGGGTGTATCTAACGAACATCGACATGGGCCGCGGAGTGAGCGTGCAGGCGGCTCAGGATGGCTCCTACACCACCCAAATAGAAGGCCAGCAAGGCGACCAGATCATTATCTCGGTCCAAGCCCCAAACATCGAAACCATCTGCAGGCCATTGCGTGAAGGTCTGGCCAACGTGGCCTGCCAATAGCACCGGCTAGGGCGCGGCGGCTAGTGCCTCCGGTCATAAGAGCGGTCATGTTTCGGTGGACGAGGCG
>PMLB01000122.1 GCA_003158735.1 Myxococcales bacterium
CAGCAAGGCCAAACAGGTCAGTCCGCCCTCGTGCGTGAGTTCGTTCATTGCCGGCACGTTGATGGTAGAGGGACCGAGTTTCACCACTCCGTAGCGCTGAGCTAGCATTCCATGCAAGAGCAGGTCAGATTGAATCGTCGACAGGCCATTGCAAGAACCATGAGACACCTTCTTCTTTCGTCGCTTCTCTTGTGCGTTGCCTGTAGCTCGTCGTCGAACGTGGCAGCCGACGCCGCTATGTCGACTGGAAAGCCCTACCAGGCCGGCGCGGGGAGCACCGGTGGGGGTTCCGGCGCGGGCGGCGACGCGCGCTCCAGCATTGAAGGCGGCGCCGGAAGCACAGGGGGCGTTCCCAGCACGGGCGGTGACACGCGATTTTCCACAGGAGGAGGCGCCGGCAGCACCGATGGCCTTTCCAGCGCGGGCGGTGACACGCGATCTTCCACAGGAGGCAGCGCCGGGAGTGCGGGCGGCGTTCCCAGCACGGGCGGTGACACGCGATCTTCCACAGGAGGAGGCGCCGGCAGCATCGGTGGCGTTTTCAGCACGGGCGGTGACGCGCGATCTTCCACAGGAGGCGGCGCCGGAGGCACCGGTGGCACCTCCGGCGCGACGGACGGTGGCGCACAGTCGAGCAGTGGCTCGAAGTCTGACGCGGCTACTCCTGCTGATTCGGGCAGCGGCGTAGACGTTCTTTCGGATGCGGCCCTGCTCGGCATTGCGTCCCAACTGCAAGGGTTCCGCATCGAGCTGCCTTGCGACAGCATGACGACCGAAACGGGGGTTTGCACGACGACCGCCACAGTGGACAAGCAGACCCATCCCCTCGCCCTGGGCGGCGATCCGGGCACCACCTACGATGTGAAACTGCGCGCACGCGGCGTGGTCGAGTGGATGACGTACTCGGGTTGCGCCGCCAGCGCGCAAGCGCCCTTCTGCATCGGTGGCAGCAAGCTCGACGCCACCTTCAACATCTACAGTTTGAGTGTGCCGGATCCCAAACAGACCTACTATTTCAACTGGGGCGCGACCATCGAGCACGCGGTCTATACCGTCGACTACACCGTGACGATCCCGATGAAGGGCAAAGCGGCTCTCACCTTCAGCGTCGACGGCCAGAATCTGAAGGAGATGGCCAACATCACCAACCTCGTGGTGCTAGGGATTCCGCCCGCGCCCGCGGCCTATGCCGGCCAGTTTTTGCAATTCGACGTCGTGTCCGTCACGGCAAGGTAGCCGAGGGACAGGCCAGGGGAAAGCCCGGACGAGCCTGGACCGCGTTTTGTGGCTACGGCGCGGACTGGGTCCGAGGATGACGTCGACCATCAGGCAACTGCGACGCAGGAGGACGTGGCGACCAGCACCCATCCGATCAAGCAGCGACGGCACACGCGGCCTGGTGGACATTCAGTTGCTCTGACATCGGTGAGGGTATTTCCGGTCTGAGAACCCGGTCCTGCCGACGAGCCCCCGGCTAGTGCCTCCAGTCAGAAGATCGGCCAGGTTTCGGTCGTTCAGGCGCCCGCCATGCGAGGCGCGACGAGGGCGCATACTCGACGTATGCAACCGAGGAGCAACGAAGCAGGGCGGGATGCATGGGCGGCCCAAACCTGGCGGAAATTGTGACTGGAGGCACTAGCGCACCGAACGGTTTGAATGTTGGGTGGAATCGAGAGCTTGCGAGCGTCCGGGAAATTCGCCTCTCCCCGCTTCGCGGGGCGAGGGAATGGAACAGCTTCCGAGCGTCGCAACCCCTGGATTTCACGGCAGAGTCAAACTGTTCGGTGTTCTAGCTCTTCGCTTTCACCTGCTCCGCCAGGAGCAACTCCAGATTCTCGCGGACGGTCAGCGTGCTTGGATGATCCGGACCGAGACTGCTCTCGAATATGCCGAGGGCGCGGCGGCACAGGGGCTCGGCCTCAGACAGGCGGTTCGTGGCTTGCGCTACAAGATCACCTGCCCGCTGACGGACAGATCGGTGCCTTGTGTGCGGCAGCTCTCCTGCGCTCGATAGGACTACACACTTTCGAGGCCGACGCTGTCTTGCTCGTGCGAAGGGGCCGCGATAAGCTGATTCACGATGAGAGGTGCGACTTGGTGGCTGCCGTTGGGAGCCGCACTCTGCGTGTTTGCACGCTGCGGAGGTCGCACGGCGATCGATTTCGAGTCGAACGACGTTGCTGGCTCTAGCTTCAGCTCTGGGGGCTTCGGCGTACCCCAGGCGGGTGGAGCGGGCACCGGAGGCACGAGTGCTGGCATTATCTGTCCGCCCGGTCAATCGGTGTGCGGCGGCACATGCATCGACGAGCAGACCGACAACAACAACTGCGGCGGGTGCGGGATCCCGTGCTCAGCGATTTCGCCCTCCACGGCCGCGTGTACCCTCGGTCGCTGCCTCGTCACCCTCGCCTCTGGGGACGACTTCATGGACATCGCCGTAGGCGCCACCGGCGTCTACTGGACGACCTACGGCGGTGGCACAGTGATGAAGGTAGCCATCGGCGGCGGCATCCCCACCACCCTCGCTTCGGGGCAGAACAACCCCAGCGGCATCAACATAGACGCCACGAGCGTCTACTGGACGAACTACGACCTCAACGGAACGGTGATGAAGGTACCCATCGGAGGCGGCACCCCCCCCACCATCGCCTCAGCGCAGGGC
>PMLB01000216.1:0-7629 GCA_003158735.1 Myxococcales bacterium
CATGATGCCCCACACCGTGCCGAAGAGGCCGATGAAGGGCGCGGAGCTGGCGGTGGTGGCCAGGAAGGGGACCTTGTTCTCCATCTCGGTGACCGCCATGGTGCGCGCCCGGGCCAGAGAACGCTCGATGCTCTCGATGTCGCCAATGTGGGTTTCAGGCGTAGAGGCGTCGCCGCCTGCTTCCGTGCGCCGCTTGCGCAGCTTGGCCAGCTCCACGAAGCCAGCGCGGAACACCTCGCTGACCGGCGAAGGCGGGTCATTCTCGGTCGCCTTCCACACGTCGTCCAGGCGCTGCGTGCGCCAGAACAACTCGACGAAGTTGACCGATCGCTTGTAGGCGCGCGCCAGGTACCACCACTTGGTGCCGATGACAAACCATGACCCGATCGACATGAGCGCGAGCAGGATCAGCGTGCCCTTGGCCACGCTGGACGCGTGTACGATGAGCGACACGATGTCTAACTTGGATTCGGCCCCGCCCGCTTGCAGCAGTAGGTGGATCATGGGAGGGAACTCCTTTGCGATCTTGTTCTGAGACGGAACTTGTGCCTAGCTGTTATAAACCGACCTGGGATTCGATGGCTCGAATTGTAGCTCTGCTTATCACGCTGGCAGCCCCAGGATGCGTTCCTATCGATGGGGGCGCCGTGGAGGCCAGCTGGGATATCCACGCCTTGGATGGCCGTGGCATCGCGGATTGTTCCTGTACCTGCCCGGAAATTACCCAGGTTCGCTTCAGCGTCGTGCCCGCGGCGGGGGGGGCTGACATCTGTGCCGGGCGGACGGCATGCCAGTTCCCCTGTCGGGCCAAGCACGGGGCAACGCCCTTTGACATCCCTCCCGGAGCCTACGCTGTGTCTTTGGTGCCCATGGGCGCGGACGGCCAGGATCTGGCCGGCGCGGTCGACGGGGACGCAGGCGCAGGATGTTTGGCGCAGGGCGGCGTGGCGCCAACTTTGCGTACCGTGGGAGAAGGACAGCTCACACAAATGAACGCAGTTCTGATTGAGGCCGGGTGTGCGCCAGTTTGTGGGGGATCTGACAGCACCGGGGTTTGCACCCAGCCGTGATAATTTGCCACATAGGAGGACTATCGATGTTGCGAATGTACACGCTATGCCTTGCAGGGATCGTTGGACTGGGCCTGGGATCGACCGGCTGCGGTTCAGGCGGCCGGGGAAGTGGAGACTTCGACGCGGCCTGGGATTTTGGGAGCGGGGCGGGCTGCGCTGACGTCGGCGTCACGGAAGTTGATCTCGACTGGCTGAACCTCCGCACCAATCTTTCTGACGGCGCAACCTTCCCGTGCACAGCCTACGGGGGCACGAGCCCGCCCTTGCTGGACGACGACTACACCGTCGCCCTGCGAGCCTACACGAGCGCCAGCTCCACCACGCCGCTCAGCACTGCGGACTACGGCGGCGTCGCGTACTCGATATTTGCTGGAACCACCACATTGCTGCCCCAGGTTACGTTCGCTGTCCACCACTAGACGCGCTCGGGTCGCCTGGGCGTTCCCGCATTCGCTGCTCGCTCCTGTCCGCGCGAGGGACGGTCCGTGGTAGCTTATCCGCCTCGATGGCGTTTCCGAATTCGACCTACCAAATGCCGCCTTGGCTGAGGCCGGTGGCACAGCGTCTGTCGCCCACCATTCGTACGCTGGTGGTGGCGCTGGCAGTGCCGTGGTTGTTCTATGTTCTGGTGGAGCCGGCCCGGGGCCTGATGGATGACTACCTGGCCCTGGGGCCGAGGGTGATGAAGGGATGGGTCTGGCAGATCGTCACGGCGCTGTTTGTGGACCGGAGTCCGCTGGGGGTTCTCAATCTTCTGGGCCTGTGGTTCGTGGGTGCGGCCATTGAACGGACGCTGGGACGTCGGCGTTTTCTCGTGGTCTTCTTCGCGCCAGGCTTGGCAGCCAACCTGGCAGTCGCGTTGCTGTCAGCCTGGTTGGGGCAGTGGACGCTCTATTCGGGATGCGGGGACTCGGTGCTGGGACTGTTCGTGGGACTGGCGGTTCTCTACGGCCCGGCGCAGGTGCGCGTGATCGGGACCTTGGTCATGCCCGCGCGTGTCCTGGCAGCCCTGTTCGTCGGGCTCGCGCTGGTTGGCTCAGCCATGTACGGCGGACTGCCGGCAATGGTTGGAACCATTGTGGCCGTGTGTCTGGCCTATTTTCTGTGCGGCGGCCGCGGTCGAGATTTGCGCGATTTCACGTCTTGGTTGCAACGCAAGATCACCCGGAGTCGCTGGCGTGTGATGGAAGGCGGCAAGCGGGGCAGGGGGCCGGACCGTTTCAACTAGGAGATGCCGGCGAGCGCGGGGCGGCTCGCGGTAGTGTGAGCGGTAGCGACTGGCGTGCAGCGGGCTGCGTTTTCCGCCTTCCGCGTAGCGCCCACGAACTCGCTCACCCACGCTCTCGCGACCCGCGACCCGCGAGCCGCGAGCCGGCCTATCCCGGGGTCCCGAATCTTCCGACAAGTTGTAGTCACTACCGGTTTGCATCTGTGCTGCGCACCCCGTAGAACTCGCGCCAACGGGGGAGCCGACAGGCTGAGAGGCGCCGTTTTGGCGCGACCCCTTGAACCTGATCCGGGTAATGCCGGCGTAGGAAGGAGACACCTTGAGCAGCAACGCGAGCGAGCGTGGGCTTCCCCCTGTGGCAGAAGATTTGCCGTCATCGCGCAAGGTGTACGTGGAGGCAGACGGTTTGCGCGTGCCTGTGCGCGAGATCACGCTTTCGGGCGGGCAGTCCCCGGTGCGCGTCTACGACACCACTGGGCCGCAGGGCCACGATCCGCGCCAGGGTCTGCCCCCGTTGCGTGCGCCGTGGACCGCCCGCCGCGTTGGTCGCGGCGATCAGAACTTCTCCCAGATGTACTGTGCTCGTCGCGGCGAGATCACGGAGGAGATGCGCTTCGTGGCCTTGCGCGAGGATCTCTCAGCCGCTCTTGTGCGCGACGAGGTCGCCGCCGGACGCGCCATCATTCCGGCCAACATCCGCCACCCGGAACTGGAGCCGATGGCCATCGGCCGCAATTTCCTGGTGAAGATCAACGCCAACATCGGCAACTCGGCCCTGTCTTCCTCGGTCGCAGAAGAAGTGGAGAAGCTGCATTGGGCGACCCGCTGGGGTGCGGACGCGGTGATGGATCTGTCCACCGGCCCTGACATCCACGAGACGCGCGAGCGGATCATTCGCAATGCGGCGGTGCCCATCGGTACCGTGCCCATCTACCAGTGTCTGGAAAAGGTGCGGGGCAAGATCCAGGACCTGTCCATCGACGTGTTCCTCGACACCATCATCGAGCAGGCCGAGCAGGGCGTGGACTACTTCACCATCCACGCCGGGCTGCTGTTGCGGCACGTGCCGCTCACCGCCCAGCGCGTGGCCGGAATCGTGTCGCGAGGCGGTTCGATCATGGCCACCTGGTGCCTGCACCACCACAAAGAGAATTTTCTCTACACCGAGTTCGAGCGGATCTGCGAAGTGGCCAAGAAGTACGATATCGCGTTCTCACTGGGCGACGGGCTGCGGCCTGGCTGCCTGGCCGATGCCAACGACCAGGCGCAGTTTTCCGAGCTGGAAACCCTGGGCAGCCTGACCAAGATCGCGTGGCAGCACGACGTGCAGGTGATGATCGAGGGTCCCGGTCACGTGCCGGTCCATCGCATCAAGGAAAACATGGAACGGCAGCTGGCCGCCTGTCACGGGGCGCCGTTCTACACTTTGGGCCCCGTGGTCACAGACATCGCTCCTGGCTACGACCACNNCGGCGCGACCCTGATCGGCTGGTATGGCACAGCCATGCTGTGCTACGTGACGCCCAAGGAACACCTGGGCCTGCCCAACCGCGACGACGTGAAGGCCGGGGTGATCGCGTACAAGATCGCGGCGCACGCGGCCGACCTGGCCAAAGGCCACCCGGGTGCGCGCGCACGCGACGACGCCATGGCCAGGGCGCGTTTCGATTTTCGCTGGCCGGACCAGTTTGCCTTGGCGCTCGACCCGAGCACGGCGCGCGCCTTCCACGACGAGACCTTGCCCGACGAAAGCTCCAAGCAGGCGCACTTCTGTTCCATGTGTGGACCGGACTTCTGTGCCATGCGGATCACCAAGGACGTGCGCGACCAGGCCAGCCGCGACTGCCAGCCCGGTTGCCCACGCAAGCCGGACACCTGAGGCCTTCAGTCGAAGCGTCTCCGCTACGGAGCATCCCCCAAGGCCTCGGAAAGCTTGGGGGCGCAGATAGCCGAAAGTCTCTTCAGCGCAGCGCGAGTGGCGGCCTCTCGGTCTCGCCCAGCGGCCCGCGCGGGATCGCCACCAAGCCCAGCCGACAGGATCTCGGCGCCGCTGCGCAGGTCAAGCAGCCGAAGGTCCACGCTCGGGCGACAGAACACAGCTCCATCGAGCATCGCCTCGGTGGAGAAGACTGCGGAAATGCGACCCTCGGCGCGAAACAATGCGGTCGCGGAGGATTTGCCGCAGGGTAGAGCCGTCACACCCAGAGCGGAGATCTGATCGATCACAGCCTGGACCAGCTGGCTCGCCTCTGGAAATCCTGGCGCAGCGGTCAGGCAGATCTCGACGGAAGCCTGCGAGCGAATGCGCCGCAAGTCTGCATCAATCTGGGCGGCCCTGGCCACGTCTGCCCATTCACCCCCGGCCGGAGGCGCGGCGGTTATGGATTCGACCATCACCAGCGCGGGCGCGAGTTCTCGGGCTGAACTGCGCACCTCTTTGGCGAGCCTTCCGGCGCCGCGCAGGTCCATCTTCGCCGCGGCAGCAGCAAAATCCTCCAAGGCACGACGGAGCAAAGCCCGCGTCCTCGACACATCTCGCCGGAAGGGCTCAGCCGCAGCCGCGCGGTTTAGCGTCATATCAGGCCATGCTGCAGAGCCTGGTCGCGGACGAGGGCGGCGACACTCCCGAAGACCTACAGTCGGCCCTGGACGCAGCCATGCACCAGCTCTCGTGGCGTCCCGATGCCCTGCGCATCGGCTTCATCATTACCGATGCGCCGCCGCACACGAATTACCATCAGCGATACAACTAGAGTCGCTCAGCCGCGGCATCAAGTGGGTGACAGTCGGAGCCGGTGGCCTCGGGATCGACGGTGAGGTCATCTACCGGCAGATCGCCCAGTACTCCATGGGCGAGTATGTGTTTATCACCCAGGGCGGCGGCGGCGACAGCGAGGGAGGTACGGGCGAGGCCAGTCACCATGTGGGAGCCAACTACAGTACCGAGAACCTCGATCAAGCCATCGTGCGCATCGTGCGCCGCGAGCTGAGCTACCTGACCGACACGCCCAGGGACTTTGACACCACCATCGTCGCCACCGGCGACAAGACCACGCCGCGGGACCAAATACTGGCGCCCGCCGTTGCCGAAGCGCTGCGCCAGCTGGCCGACTACAGCTCACTGAAGCTTGGCAGCAAGACCCCGGTTGCGATTGTGCCGGTGACTGCAAAGGCGACGTACAAGTCGGTGGCGGAATATTTGACCGATCAGATGACCCTCTCGGCCAGTCGCAACGAGTTCTTCAAGGTGGTCGAGCGGGATCTGGCAGCCCTGACCCAGGAGATGAAGCTGCAGCTCTCGAACCTCTTCGACGGGTCGGCGACGGCGCCGATCGGCAAGCTGGTCGGGGCAGAGGTGCTCATCGTCAGCAAGCTGGTGGTCAAAGGGGATGGTGCCGAGCTCTTTGCCAAGTTGGTCCGGGTCGCAACCGGTGAGGTGCTTTCGGTGGCAAAGGTCGAGGTCACAGGCGGCGCAGGTTTCGGATCGTAGGTGGCCTCGCCCCGATGGCCCATGCAGCGGCTATGCGGCTTTGAAAGCGCTGGGGCAGTGGGGAACCAGAGGACAGTGTTCACAGTCGGGCCGGCGTGCGAAGCAGCAACGACGGCCGTGCCAGATCACATGATGGGAAAACTGGATCCACCATTCGCGCGGGATGATCGTCATCAGATCCTGCTCGATCTTTTCAGGGGTGGACGAGCGCGTGAGTGCCAGGCGCTGGGCCAAGCGCTGGACATGCGTGTCCACCACGATTCCTTCGGCCAAGCCGAAGGCAGTGCCCAGCACCACGTTGGCGGTCTTGCGGGCCACGCCGGGCAGCTCGCACAGCTCGGCCATGGTGCGCGGTACCTGGCCGCCGTGACGTTCCACGATGGCGCGCGAGGCCCCGATGATATTCTTGGCCTTGTTGCGGAAGAAGCCGGTGGAGTGGATGAGTTCCTCTAGGGCCGGCGGGGGCGCCATGGCCATGGCTGCGGGCGTGGGGAACTGCGCGAAGAGCAGCGGGGTAACCTGGTTCACCCGCTCGTCGGTGCATTGGGCGGACAGGATGGTTGCGCACAGGAGCTGAAAGGGGTTATCCCGATGCAGCTCGCAGTCAGCCTCGGGATAGAGGCAGTCGAGGCCGCGAAGAATAGCCGTCAGGCGTTCCTGCTCGGGCGGCCAGCGCCGGGAGCCTACCGTCTTCCTGTGCGTGGATCGGGGAGCTGGCTTGAGCCGGGCCATGTTGGGTATTTAGCATGATCAATCAAGAGAGACCCAGCTTGCGGACTCAGGATGGACGGGGTCTAATCCCTCCGCTATGGATGAAACGCCCGAGGAACTCGAGCAGATCCGCCGCGAGGCTGCCGAGATCGATCCCTACCGGTACCGCCGGCACCGACGATGGCTGATCAGCGTCCTCATCTTCGCGGCTGGGGCTGGCGTGTGCTGGCTGGCCATAACGATGGCCGTCGCCTCACGCAATCCTTGCGAGCGCGTGCGCGACCACTATTGCCATCACGCCGTCGACCCAGGCAAGTGCGCCAGCTATGAGGGTGTGTTCCGCGAATCCGTGCAGGACCAAAGCCCTGCCATGCGCAGCACCATCCGCGACCAGTGCCTCACCAAGATCAACCGTCTGAAGGAAGAAGACGGTGTCAGCGTGCGCTGAGCCCAGCTTCGCTGGTCACACTGAGAACGAACTGCCGCAGCCACAGGTAGACTTCACGTTCGGGTTGCTGAACTTGAAGCCCGAGCCTTGCAGGCTCTCGACGAAATCGATCGAGGTTCCCATCAGATACATCAGGCTCATCTGGTCGCACAGCATCTTCACGCCATTCGACTCGAAGGCATGGTCGATGTCCTGCGGCTGGTCGAAGTACAGGTCGTACGCGAATCCCGAACAGCCACCCCCCAATACCTTGAGCCGCAGCGCATAGCCATCCTGGATCTTTTCTTCGACGCGGATCTCCTTCACCTTCTCTGCGGCCCGCGCGGTCAGGGTGACCGGAGTTGCAGGCGCTTCATCAGATGTTTCGGCGGTCTTTTCGCTGGCAGCAGGCATGTAACAGCTCCTCTCGGGCCAAGTCTAGCCCCCTCTTATGATGCCGGCCACCACCCGGAGGTTGCTAGAGCGCCGAACGGTTTGCNNCAAACCGTTCGGCGCTCTAGAACGGCTTGGTTGATTCACCCTGCCAGGCAGGCGCACGAAGACCAGTGATGTTCCACACGCGCAGAGGTTCGGCTTTACCCTTCACCCGCACCGGTGGCAGCGCGGTTGCGGACACCACACTCCCGACCTTGCCGAAGGTACCCTCAGACACCAACACCTCTCCTGGCTTGGCCACGCT
>PMLB01000216.1:7707-9716 GCA_003158735.1 Myxococcales bacterium
GCGTTGGGGATGGCCACCGGCGCTCCGAACAGGGCGATGATCTCGTCGCCCACGAACTTGTCCAGGGTTCCCTCGTGATTGAAGATCACGTCCACCATCAGCTCGAAATACTCGTTGAGCATGCGCACGATTTCCGGTGGCTGGCTCTTCTCGCTCATGGCGGTGAACCCACGGATGTCCGAGAACAACAGCGTCACTTCCGAGAGGGCGCCGCCCTTTTCCAGCTGCAGCTTGCCGGCCACCACCTGTTCGACCAGGTTGGGCGAGAGCAAACGCTGGAATTGGGCGCGGGTCTTCGCTTCTTGCTCGATCTTGCGCGCCAACATCGAGTTGTGGATGGCGGCGGCGGCCTGGTTGCCGACGCCGGCGAAGATCTGCAGATCTTTCTCGCCGAAGGCGTTGGTCGCCACCATGGAGTCCAGGTGCATGATACCCAGCAGCTCGTCGTGGTGGATGAGCGGCACGGTCATGGTGGAACGAATGCCTTGCATGATGATGGAACGCGCGCCCTGAAACCGGCTGTCCATGCTGGCGTCAGAGGAAAGCACGGCCGCTTTCTGCTGGACCACCTCGTTCAGGATGGACCGGGAAAGAACGATCTGCTCGGTACGGCCGTCCCGCGCCTTGGCGACGCGGGGTTGCGGGACGCCGTCTTCCATCAGAAGGATGACCCCGCGATCGGCCGGGATCAGATCGAACGCCTTCATGATGATCTTTTCCAGCAAGAGGTCGATGTCGACCTCAAGCCCGATGGAGCGGCCTAGCTCGTAGGCCAAACGCAGCTTCTCGTAGTCGCGTCGCAGGGTTTCGGTATCAGAGATCTGGCGCTCGGGCAGGAACTCGGCGGCGCCTACCGCCTGGACCTTTTGGTGAACCGCCAGCGCGGCCTGCTGGATGCTGACCCGCTGGGCGGCCTGGGAGGCTTGGCTGGACTGTTCCTGGAAAATGAGCTGGGTACCTCCAAGCACGATCTCGTCGCCTTCGGCGAGGATGTGTTCGCCCACGCGCTCGTTTTTGAAAAAGGAGCCGTTCAGGCTGCCGAGGTCGCGGTAGAGGAAGTGACCGTCAGGCTGGCGGATGACCTGTGCATGTTCCTTGGAAACGATGCGGTCGAGGATCTGGATAATGTTGTGCGGATGGCGCCCGATGGTGGTCATCGCGCCCAACTCGTATTCACGTCGTGCGTTGCTTGCTTGAACGATCAGCTTTGCCATGCGCTGCCTTGAAGGCGGCCAATTGTATCACGTCACCAGTCGATGCGGGCGGCGTCTGTGACCGCCCGTGGCGAGAGATGGAATTCCATGGTTTTGTTGATGACCGGGAAGAAGGCCGTGGCCACGAAGTGCGCTTCGATCGATACCTCGGTCTTGCTGCGGGCAAAGACGAGCTCCAGGTTTGGATCCTTCACGCCCTCCTTGCGCAAGGCCGTGGGAACCGATTTCTTCAGCTCGTTGATCATAATCGAAGCGACCTCTGTGGAACGCAGATTGGCGCGATAGAGCATGGGGATCGCGTCCAGCAGCACGCCCTTGGCGCGCGAAGAAAGCGTGTAGACCGGCCAGGTGTAGACGACCAGGTATACCGCGATGCCAAGCAACACCAGAAGGCCAAAGGAGACCGTGTTGATCGACCGGGGCTTCCTGTACTTGGTCACCATGGCTTCACTATGCCGTTGATGCAGGTTGTCTCAGGTCGCGGGCGAGCTGGTTGCGCATGCAGAAGATGCCGAGCGTAGCCTGGATTGCAAGAGCCACGGCTTGGCCACCCAGGCTGGCCGCCGTGATGGCGGCAGCGGCCTTGGCCGCGTCCTGTGCGGCGCCGGGCACGTAGCGGGAGAGGAGAAGGATCATCATGAATTGCGTGGTTCCCAGTCCCATGACGGCGATGGGCAACACGCCGATGAAGTAGATCATGGGCAGATACAGAATGGCGTGCGACACCGGCACCTCCACCCCAAAAGCGCGCAGTGACGTGTAGGTGAACACCATGAGAATTCCGAGGTGGGGAAT
>PMLB01000414.1 GCA_003158735.1 Myxococcales bacterium
TTTCAAGTGCTTCGCATGAAAGACGCCAGTGATCCCAAGAAGGACGTGAAAGTCCCGAACTTGAGGGACACGCTCGACTACTACAAGACCCTGTTCGTCGAGCTGCTCGACGTGCCAGAAGGCGTCCAGACGGAGATCCCGTATCTCGAAAACGCGACGTCAGATGATCTGATCCGGTTGGTGAAACCCAAGTACACGGTCAAGGACCGCGAGCCATGGGTCTTGGCGCTGGTCTTCTCCAACGCGCTGCCCTCGTACAAGGAGCTTGAGATCGGTATGGCATCCTCCGCTGGATGGGTCAGCTTACCGAGTCGCTTGTGGGGGAACGAGAAGCTCGTGTTCGATCTGCCCAAGGACAAGTACGCCTGGTGGGGCATGAATGCCTCCGACGACGCCGAGAACGGCGGCAAGGGCATCTGGCTGCGGGGCGACGGCACGCTCACCGTCGACGGTAAAGACATCACGATCCCGGGCGCCTCTATCACGCTGGATACCTCGCACAGCTGCCGGGCTGGTCGGGGGTTCAACCGCCTGCAGATCAGCCTGCCCGAAGCGGCACGCAACCAGAACCGCGTCTTCGGCAAGGATGCCCATCTCACGCTGACGGTCTTGGTGGTGGCTGGTTTTGCGGGAGGGTTCGCCCTACGGGATCAGAATCTGCTCACGGTGTCGCGAACTGCCTGGTGGGGTGACGATGACACCCAGGCGGAGAAACTGCAGGTGCTGAACCACGAACTCGGGCACAAGTTGGGTATGGTTCCCAAGGGCGGTCGAAAATTCGGCGGGCCGAACGAGCTGGACGCGCCGGACAAGTTGTACGGCGACGTGGATCTCATCTACGCTGGCCCGAAGCCGACGCAGGACGTGAAGGACTATGTGAGAAGCCACAACAACGCCAAGGGCCACCGCGGCGCCCACTGCGAACGCGGCGCAAGGGGCGCAAAGCAGGGCGATGATTGGAGATGGACTGGCAAACCCGAGTGCACCATGTTCGGCGCTACCTCGACCGCGGATGCAGTTTCGCCACAGAAATTCTGCCCGGTTTGCGCGAGGCTGGTCACGAGGCAGAACCTGAATCCGGCCGACTCGGATGCAGTTCTTTCATTCAAGAGCCTGCTCGACAGTTGATGACTGGCGCCGCTCGGATATCCCGCAGGTTGCCCTCGTCGTGCCGCTGGGTCTGGGCACTCGCGTTGCTACTCTCCGCGTGTGGCACGACAGCTGGATCCCAATCGTGCAAGGAGCGTGACAACATGGACGAGTTCAAGTTCGAGATCGACCGCGATGGAAGCTTCGAACCCGAAGCGTTCTGGATACGTCACAACAACCCGCGGATCTCCACCCGGGGCAAGCCCAAGATCATCTCGGGCGTGGGCATCGCGATAAACGCACCTCGCGAGGTGCAGTTCTCGGAAGGGCCGCGTCTTTCGCCCAAGGATGCCCAATTCATCGTGTGCGTGGCCACGCGTTTCGTATACGACATGCTGGGCCACGGGTCGGACTTCATGGACCACCTGACACTCGTGGCGGTCGACGCCCGAACCCACCAGTCGTACGAGGCGTCCGCGTTGCTCGCCGACAACAGCAACATTCGTGACAACCTCGTGCCGCCGCCGAGCGACATGCTGCAACCGGAGACCGACCACACCAACACCACCATCGGAGAGTTTCTCCGCGCGAATCTGGCCAAGATGATCGATCTGCCCGCGGTCGAGACCGAATACATCATCTACGCCAGCCTCGGGCCGTACCGCTCGAACACCCTGACCGTGAAGCTGGTACACCGCAAGCCCAGCCCCTAAACATGAGCAACAACGACCTTTCACGCACCCGTGACACACCCGCCATTGCGGCGGATTTCGTGGGCGTGAAGGTGGCGCTGTCACCGGCGTCCGCCGTCCGCGGGCCCATGGCGCTGGTCGGGGTCTTTCAGCTTTCGGCGGCGCAGGCCGACGCCATCGACCANNCGAGCATCTGTCGAACGTCGTAGCCTTTGCCGGCCCACCCCAGCCGGCCGGGGCCCATGCCGGGTTGGGCGCATGATCCTCCCAGGTCGTCTTGCGACGCAATTGCTGCTCGCCGCGGTCATCACCCTTGTACCAAGGAGCGCACACTTGAGTGGCGAGGCTTCTGCCAACTACAGGTCCAAGTACTACGAACTGCAGCTCGCCAGCGGTGTGGACCTATATGTTGAACCGCCACCCGGTGCAGCCAAGGGCTACGTCGAAGACTACTTCGAGCAAGAAAATGGGGGGCTACACCGCCGCTTGGCTCGGGCCGCACCAGCCATCACCCGCCTGGTGGACCAAGCCGCGCGCACCCTCCCGCTGGCGGCGTTGCCAGAGTCGTGCCTGCCGCGCGACTTGCGGGCCGTGGACCTGGCCGACGACGACCACAATTCCGCAGTGTTCTCCGACTACGCCACCACCCCGCCCGTGACTGAAGATGACATCCGGGCGGCCATGCGCGACCCAGCGAACGCAGACGGCACCGAGGTGGACCGTCTCTTGCGCCGCCTTAGGAACGAACAGGTTCTGGGCGAGTGGGCCGCGCGGATTCCCCGGCTGGTTGTCTTCAAGGCACGGATTCGTGGGAGCTACATGTCTAGTCGACTGGAACTCACGCTCGCACTCGCGCAGCCTATTCCTCGCGCGGCTGCCACGGCTCTGCTTGACGCCGTGACCAATGAGTTGGCCCACGAGAGCGACGACGAGGCATCGACCGAATCACCAGGGGCGCAAACTCTCGTAATCATCGATCCCGTGACCCTGATCGAGGGACCCTTCAAGCTCGTCACCGCCGAATGGCAGTGGGTCGACATTGCACACGCGAGTCTCTTTCGGGGCTGGCAGGAAATCCACGCGCGCGACTTCGCCGCCGCGACGAGAGTCGCCATCGCTCGGCTTGCCAGCCAGCCAAGCAAGGAGTTTCGGCTGGTCGCCTACGACCCTTCGCTGGAAGGAAAACTCGGCCTGTGGCGAAGGCTGTTCTCTCGCTGGTCAAGACACCTCGTGACCGTTTCGCTCTACAATTTCCCAGCATTCGGCGAACTGGCCGTCGCCGTCGATGGCTCGCCCGACAAGGCGCTGGCGGCTCTGCGGTCAGCCCTCGGCCAGCTCATTGAATCGCCCTTTGACCGCCATGACTACTGACCTGCCCTTGCCGAATAGCCGATATCGGAGCGCGTGCCATGGCCAAGTTCAAGTAATACGCAGGCAGAACCTGGATCCGGCGCACCCGGATGCGGTTCTCTCATTCAAGAGCCTGCTCGACACCTAATGACTGGCGCAGGTCGCATCTCCCGCAGGCCGACCTCGTCGGGCCGTATGGCCTGGGTACTCGCCCTACTACTCTGCGCGTGCGGAACGACGGCCGCATCACATTCCCGCAAGGAGCGTGACAAGATGAATGAGTTCAAATTCGAGATCGACCGCGACGGTAGCTTTGAGCCTGACGAGGAATGGCTTCTGTTCAATGAACCGCGGTTCTCCACCCGAGGCACGCCCAGGATCATCTCCGGTCTGGGAATAGCGATCAACGCGCCCCGGGAGGTGCAGTTTTCGGAAGGGCCACGCCTTTCGCACAAGGATGCGCAGTTCATCGTGTGCGTGGCCACTCGGTTCGTGTACGACATGATGGGCTACGGAGCGGACTTCATGAATCACGTGACACTCGTGGTCGTCGATGCCCGGACCCACCAGGAGTACTCCGCATCCGCGCTGCTTGCGGACGACAGCAACATCCGGGACAACATCGTGCCGTTCCCTACCGCGTGCGCAGCCACCGAGGTACACAGTTCCGCCAGTGGGCGACGGCGCGTTTGGGTGAGTACCTGGTGAAGGAGTGCCGAAAGTCGGTGCAACGTGGGCGGACCTCGTGCGGATGGGCACGGTTGCGAACTGATTCCATGCAACGACGGCTGGGCGTGCGGCGAAAATGCCCGCTGCACGGCACCCGCCGATGCCGCGAGCCACGGGTGCGCGGCCATGACCTGCAAGAGCGACGGAGACTGCGACTGCGGCCATTGCGTGAACGGCACCTGTGCGG
>PMLB01000168.1:0-187 GCA_003158735.1 Myxococcales bacterium
AATCTTCATCTTTTCTTCCGCCCTATGCGGCCTGGCCCGTAGCCTGACCACTCTTGTGGCATTTCGCTTCTTGCAAGGGCTGGGGGCCGGGGCCTTGCAGCCCACCGAGCAGGCCATTTTGCGCCAGACCTTTCCGCTCAAAGAGCAAGGCATGGCCATGGCCGTGTTCGGCATGGCAGTGATCATC
>PMLB01000168.1:211-1469 GCA_003158735.1 Myxococcales bacterium
AATCTGGATTGGATCGGCATCGCGTTGCTCAGCATCGGGTTGGCGGCTCTGCAATACGTGCTGGAGGAAGGAAATCGCGACGACTGGTTCAACTCGCAGGTGATTTCCGGCCTGAGTCTGGTGTCGTTCATGGCGCTCGCCGGCTTCATCGTTCGCGAGATGACCGCCGTGGCTCCTGCGGTGGACATCGCGCTGTTCAAGGACAGCGTGTTCACTGCGGGCACGGTGGTGGGCGGGGTGATGTTCGCGCTGCTCATGTCAGTGACTTTCTTGTTGCCAGTTTTCCTGCAGGAGGTGCTGGGCTACACCGCGACGCAATCAGGGCTGGCACTCATGCCCCGCGCGCTCATCATGATGGTGGTCACGCCCATCGTGGGCCGCACCTACAACGTCCTGTCGCCGCGCCTGGTGGTCAGCTTCGGCGTGACCTGCGTGGCGGCCAGCACCTGGATGATGAGCCACTACACCCTGGCCACCTCGCAGAGCGGGATCATCGGCGCTCTTCTGGTACAGGGCGTGGGGTTCAGTTGCCTGTTCGTGCCCCTGGCTACCACGGCGCTCAGCCGGATTCCGCGCGACAAGCTGGCCGATGCGGCCGGATTGAACTCAGTGGTGCGCTTCATCGGCGGCTCGATGGGGCTCGCGATCTTTGCCACTCTGCTCACCCGCCATATGACTGTAGTCCGATCCGTTCTCGGCACCCATGTCGTGGCCGGATCGCCCACGCTCCTGCCGCGCCTGTATGCTGCGCAACGGATGCTTACTCAGATGGGGGCTAGCGCAGCCGCGGCCCGCGACGGTGCCGTGCGCGTAGTGGCGGGAGCAGTGGCGCAACAGTCCGCGGTA
Organism: Myxococcales bacterium; assembly: GCA_003158735.1. Lineage (GTDB taxonomy): Bacteria > Myxococcota_A > Polyangia > Fen-1088 > Fen-1088 > Fen-1137. The sequence goes on from PMLB01000168.1 coordinate 1,058, forward strand.
ATTGCCTTCGAACAGGTTTTCTTGCTCACCGGGCTCTCGTTTCTCTGCGTGTTGCCCCTGGTGTACTTCCTGAGGCGCGCGCCTCGTCAGGCCCCGACTGACGCTGCCGGGCCCCCGGTTCACGTGGAGATGTAACATGAAGGAATCCCAGCCACTTGAGAATGGGAAAAGCGGATCTGTCGCCGACAACGCCTTGCCCAGACCACGCAACAAGCGCCGACCTTTCGTGGTTCTGGCCGCGGTGGTTGGCACGGTGCTGGCGGCCGTGGGCGTGTACACGCTAGCCACCACCGGCCAGGAGGACACCGACGACGCGCAGATCACGTCCGACGTGGTGCCGGTGGCCACGCGCGTGGCCGGACAAGTCGTCGCGGTTCGCATCGAGGAAAACCAGGTCGTGAAGAAGGGCGAC
>PMLB01000168.1:1496-2808 GCA_003158735.1 Myxococcales bacterium
GGTCAGCGGCTCGTCAGTCGGGGTGAGCAGCGCCTCGGCCCAGGTGGCGGCGGCCAATGCGGCGGTGGCACGCGCAGAGGCCGACTTTCACAAGACCCAGATCGATCTTGATCGCGCCAAGCAGTTGCGTGCGGCACACGCCATTCCGCAAGATCGTTTGGATGCGGCCCAGATCTCCTACGACGGCAGCCAGGCGGCGCTGGCCCAGGCCCATGCGCAACTGGCCTTTGCCCAGGACGCCCGCCGCGGTGCCGAGACCCGCGTCAGCGAAGCCCGAGGACGTTTGAGCCAGACCGCGCCGGTGGAGCCGCAGATTGCTGCGTCCGAGGCCAACGCGGCGCTGGCCCACGCGCGTGTGCAGAGCGCGCAGGCGACGTCGGACCTGGCGCGTTTGCAGCTTTCGTACACCAAGATCTTGGCGCCGGTCGACGGTTGGGCATCCAAGCTGGTGGCGCACGCCGGGCAGTTCATCTCGGTCGGGCAGCCGGTGGTTTCCATCGTTCCCACTGCGACCTACGTCGTCGCCAATTTCAAGGAGACCCAGGTGGGTCACATGAAAGCTGGCCAGCGCGCGGTCATCACGGTTGATGCCTACCCGGGCCGCAAGCTGGAAGGCCGGGTGGAGAGTTTTTCCGGCGGCACAGGCGCAACTTTCTCACTGATCCCGGCGGACAATGCTACCGGCAACTTCGTGAAACTGGTGCAGCGGATTCCGGTACGCATCGCGTGGGTCAATCCCCCGCAGGATATCGATCTACGCGCCGGGTATTCCGTGGACGTGACTGTGCATCTCAGGTGAGCCATGCGTTGCCCGTCTAGGCTGTTCTTGCTCTCTTGCGCGCTCGCGCTGCTGTCCTCCGCGAGCGCAGCAGCGGGCGAGTCGCGCGTAGTCACGGTCGATGAGGCGGTGGCCATGGCCATTGCGCAGAACGCCGCTTTGCAGGCCGCGCGGGCGCGTCTGGAAGCAGGACAGGCTGCGGCCAGCAGCACCGCGCGCCGCCTGGCGCCTGCGATTCATCTGGGCGACGAATTCCAGCACTACAACTCGACCTTCGACGCAGCCATCAGCCCGGTCGCGTCCTTCCGGGTGCGCGGGCGGGACACCAACATGTTCACGGTCGCGGCAGATCAGCCATTGCTGGGACTGCTGCGCCTGTCCGCCGATTACTCCGGCCAACAAGAGAGTGCCGAGGCCGGCGCGGCCCAGGTGGAAAGCGCGGAGCTGTCCTTGCGCCAAGCGGTGGAAACCCTGTACCTGCGGGTGTTCGAGGCCAAGGCGCTGGAGGGCACGGCCCTTGCCTCCGAGCGCGAG
>PMLB01000200.1 GCA_003158735.1 Myxococcales bacterium
GCCGCCCGTGCCAGTGACCGTCCTGCACGGCGACGTCCGCGGCAACGCGAGAGCCACCAAGAGCGTGGTACCGCTGAACGTGGCTCCGTAGTCGCGGGTAGCGACTTTGGTGAGACGGCACGACCTCGATTGAACTTTCTCCGCGCGCCCTCATCGCACGGCTGGCGGCACTGGTTGCCCCAACTGACGGCAGCCTTCGCGACACCGCCGAGGACCGGAACTACCCCCATCGATTCGCTTGTGCGCCAAGCGCCCCACGCGCAACCGGGATATGATGAACACGGAGGGAACGATGCGTACCGTCCTTTTTGCAGTGGCCGTCCTCACCTTCACGGGTATCGCATACGCGGCCGATATCGACATCACGATTCCGGCCGACGAGTTGCAGGATATGCGGCAATACCGCAGAGGGCGCGAGGCCGACGAGATGGTCCGCAAGGGCTACGTCTGTGTCCGCTATGGCGGTAGTGCGTGCTCCTGGGAGAAGCTAGAGGACTTTGGGTTCGTCACGAAAGCCCGCTGGGGGAAGTGCAAGCAATCGCCCGGCACTCTGAAGGGTCGGATGTGCGAGCGCAGGACGCCCAATAGTGCTGGGTCCTGGTACTACGACTTCGAACGTCCGCTGGTCCTCTTGGAAGAGAAGATCAGAGACGCCCAAGGATCTTCGCCAAACAACGACCTGGCTGGAATAGGAGACGAACTACCACGCGGCCTCGTGAAGGCACGACTGGTCCTGCTGGGGATACGACAGGACACCATGGCTCGCGACCTTGGCATTGAGGTTAGGCGCTTGAATAGGATTATCGGCGGGTGGGAATTGGCGACGGCCGAAGAGACAAGGAAGATCTCGGACTACGTCCAGTGTGCCGTCATCAAGCTCCAAATGGTATCCCTGCAAAAGGCTCGGGACATCTTTGCGCGGCTGACCTACGAACAGCAGGTCAAGACACGGGAAGACTTCCGCCACGTGATTGATCAAGCTTTGCTTCTGGAGCGGGCGACCGACGAAGAGCGACAATCGCTAGAGAGGAACTCTAGGGCCGTGCGCGACCAAACTTGGCGTAACATTGCCAAACGAGTAGCAGGCGAAGACGAACGGCGTGCACAACCAGCTGCGCAGGCCGCGCAAGCACTGGAGGCGAAGCCGGCGCCGACCCCCGATGCTGGGACGCCCGACAGTTACGTGGCGCCGACGGCGGTTAGGGGATTTACGTCTCCATTTTCTCCTTGAGCAGACAATTTAGGTACAACTGGCCAAGTCGGCGGCTGACGAGCAACTGGGACGCCGGAACACAGGCCGCCGAACGGGCGCCATGAGCAATCGAAGTCGGAGCCGAGACCACCACCGAGCGCAGCGGAGCCAGCGCACGCCAGCGCGGCGGACGCGACTACACCACCAATGGTTGATGGTACAATTGGGGGTACTTTTCTGGAACGGAACGCATGTACCTCTAGTATTCCCAAGCATTTCGTTAAATTCAGTAGCCGTCCCCGGCACACTGGAATTCTGCCTATGCAGCAGAATCCACATCGCAGGGGCTGAAAAGGCGAAACATGCAATCAAATGATATGGAGAAGGCCAAAGCATTCTCGAACAAGGTCTTCAAAGCGTGCTGGGACTGGTTCAATGGCCGGCCGGCAGATGATCTGCCGCCGCTCTTGTACCATTTTACCGATGCAGCTGGCCTTGCCGGGATCCTAGGTGACGGCATCCTGCGCGCCTCGCTGGTCACGTCACTGAATGACTGCTCCGAGATCCAACATGGGGTGGACCTCGCCACGAACCTGGTTCTTGAGCGAAAGAAAATCCGCCCGAGCCCATTCCTCGATGCCGCCCTCCGGTATCTTCCGGATCCCACGCCGCCGTGGTTGCACCCGCTGGAAAGCTCGACCTTTGTCGTCTCGCTCTGCGGTCGAATCGACAAGAGCGTTCACTGGCTTCACTACGGCCAGACTGGCAAAGGTGTAGCGATTGGATTCGACGCAACATCTATGGCGGCCCCACCATTTAGATTGGTGAAAGTTGAGTATGGAAAACAGAAGCAGCGCGAACTCGTCGAGGGTCTTCTCGGAGAGGTGCAACAGGCGCTAGGAGCTGACACTGCTGCCCTCCCTGGTGGGTGTCCAAGCAAGGACGAGATCGCCGGGCACATCTTCTCAATTTGTGTTCGCGCTCTTGCAGCCGAGTTCAAATCTGAGTGTTTCATCGAGGAAGAGGAATGGCGACTCCTCTGGTTTCAGATACGAAAAGACAGCGTTGTTCAGGGGACGTCCCGACCGAAATATAGGTCGGTCGACGGACGCGTCGTGCCCTATGTAGAAGCACCTCTTGGCCCTGAGCAACTCCGTGCAGTCAGACAGATCGTGCTTGGCAACACTTCACCTCTTGGCCCCAATGACCCTGGGCTCAAGATACTGGTCCAGGAAGCAAGTCCCGAGGCCGAGATCATTCGGTCCCTAGTCCCGGTACGTTAGTCGCCGCCCGAATCGGAAGTGCATACGCGAACTGAGGTCGTATAGGAATGGCGCCGCGGCCGAGCTGACGTCCAAGAAGTTGCTCGGGGAGGTCGTAGAGCTACGACGGCGTCATCAGGAATCGAGGTTGACGGGCAACGCAGCAGGGGTGTCAGCCGCGGGAGCGTGGTACCATGAACGGCGGAGAGGATCATGGCCCAGGTACGAACCCAAGTGGAGCAGGTCTTCGACCGGATGACCGAGGAGCAGCAGTGCGAGCTGCTGGAAGGGATGCTGCTGAAGCAGCGACGGTCGGATTTGGGATGGGGCACGATCAAGCGCATCCGGGCGACGCTTCCGCGAAGAAGCGAGCAGCAGGTGAAGCGCGACGTGGACGTGGCGATCCAACAGGTCCGACGTGAGCACTCGCGGGCGGCGCGGAGCTAGTCGCGTTTGTGCTTCCGCCCTTGGGCGGCGGGGGCGGGTTGTGTGGGCTTGGGTTGGGACAGTTCCTTTTCTAGCTGCGCGACGCTGGGAAGGAGGCTCTGAAGCCTTTTCGGAAGGGCGCGGGTGAGTTGGTAGGCGGAGACGCCAATGGCCTTGTCCATGCCGCGCAAGGCGTATTCGGCGACGATCTTGTTCTTGTCCTCGCATAGGATGAGGCCGATGGAGGGCTGGTCCGTGGCGTGCTTCAGGCGGTCGTCCACGACGTTGAGG